>NZ_JBEXYU010000003.1:0-503017 GCF_040631115.1 Nonomuraea sp. NPDC005692
TCCTGTGTCTATTTCCATTTTCCCCGCGGCCCCCCCCCCCCCCCCACAAAAAAACCCCCCCGCCCCCCCCCCGGGGGGGGCCCGGCTCCGGCCGGGCCCTCGACGTCTGTCCGGGGGTTCCGCTAGAGGTCGCCGACGAGCAGGCCGCGGCGCAGGCGCGCGTACTCCTCGAAGGAGATGCGGCCGTCGCCGTCGGCGTCGGCCCGCTGGAAGGCGGCCGAGAGCCCGTCGTCGCGGTTCCACAACGTGCGGAACTCCGCGGCGGTGAGCTCGCCGTCGCCGTCGTGGTCGGCGAGGTCGAAGGTGGCGCGGAACATGGGGGTCAGCACGCCGTCGAGCGCGCCCGTGCGCACCAGCGCCTGGAAGGACTCGACGTACTCCTCCCTGCTGATCCGGCCGTCGTGGTCGGCGTCGAGGGCGTGGACGTGGACGTCCCAGGTCTCGAGGAACGCCGCCACGACCTTCTTTCCCTCGGGGGTGTCCGGCCGCCCGCCGGCCCGCCGGATGCGGTGGTGGGCCAGCGCGGTGTAGTCGTCCTTGGTCAGGAAGCCGTCGCCGTCGGTGTCGAGGTCGTCGAAGTTGCGTTCCGCGCTGCCGCGCAGGAGCACCGGATCCATCCAAGCCTCCGTTGTCACGGATCGTCATGGTCTCGTGACTCACGGTAACGTGCGGATCGGTGACGGCCAAGGCCCGGTCCCGTTTCGCGCGACCGGGCCCCGTTCGGGTCCGCTCAGGCCAGTGCCTCCTCCAGCGGCGACCACTCCAGGCCGTGCGCCTCGGCCACCGGCCGGCTGGTCAGGCGTCCCTCGTGGGTGCTCACGCCCGCGGCCAGGGCGGCGTCCGTGCGGACCGCCTCGCGCCACCCCTTGCCCGCGACGGCCAGCGCGTACGGCAGCGTCACGTTGGTCAGCGCGAACGTCGAGGTGTGCGGCACCGCCCCCGGCATGTTGGCCACGCAGTAGAAGACCGACTCGTGCACCCGGTACGTCGGCTCGGCGTGCGTGGTCGGCCGCGAGCCCTCGAAGCAGCCGCCCTGGTCGATCGAGATGTCCACCAGCACCGAGCCCGGCTTCATCCGGCTCACCAGGTCGTCGGTGACCAGCATGGGCGCCTTGGCCCCCGGCACCAGCACCGCGCCGATGACCAGGTCGGCCTCCAGCACGGCCTTCTCGATCTCCAGGGTGTTCGACGCGACCGTCTGGCAGTGACCCTGGTAGATCATGTCCGCCTGGCGGAGCTTGTCGATGTTGCGGTCGAGGAGCAGCACCTCGGCCTGCATGCCGAGCGCGATGGCGGCGGCGTTCATGCCGGACACCCCGGCGCCGATCACCACGACGTTCGCCGCCCGCACGCCGGACACGCCGCCCATGAGCACGCCCCTGCCGCCCTGCGAGCGCATCAGGTGGTACGCGCCGACCTGCGGCGCCAGCCGTCCGGCCACCTCCGACATCGGGGCGAGCAGGGGCAGCGAGCCGTCCCTGTTCTGCACGGTCTCGTAGGCGATGGACGTGACGCCCGAGTCGAGCAGGGCCCTGGTCAGGGGGCCCGAGGCGGCCAGGTGGAGATAGGTGAACAGGATCTGGCCCTTGCGCATCCGGTGGTACTCCTCGGCCACCGGTTCCTTCACCTTCATGATCAGGTCGCACGTGGCCCACACCTCGTCGGCGTGCGGCGCGATGACGGCGCCCGCCGCGGCGTAGTCCTCGTCCGGGATGGCCGAGCCGAGGCCCGCCTGCCGCTCGACGTGGACCTGGTGCCCGTGGCGTACCAGTTCGTGGACGCCCGCGGGGGTGAGTGCGACGCGGTATTCGCTGTTCTTGACCTCGCGGGGAACTCCGACCTTCATGGGGTCATCCCTCGTTCGCGTGGAAAGTTGCCGACAACCTGCGTTCTCATTTCCATTTTTCCTCCGATCTCACGGATAGGTGAGGATTTTTCGGCTGATTACCCCGCTGCTGCCCGTCCTCGATAAGCTCACCGGCAGCCCGAACGTCAGGATGGGGTCGTCAACGATGGACAGACCGGTAGAGGCGCCACCCGCGGAGCCGGAAGAGCCGGAGGAGCCGAAGGCCAGCCGCCTCACCACCATCGTGCTGACCGTCTCGCTGGTGCTCGTCGTCGTCGTGGCGGGCGTGCTCGGCACGGTCGCCGTCCTGATGACCAGGAGCCCCGACAGCCCGCTGCTCGGCGGCGCGCCGCCGCAGCGCCTGGCCACGCCCCTCCACTTCGCGCCGGTCAAGGAGACCAAGACCGCGCCCTGCCCGGGCGACCCGGCCGTGCTCGACGAGCAGCAGACCACCTGTTACCTCCTGGAGGACGGCGTCACGGTCGGCGCCGTGCAGCGGATCGAGGCCGTTCGGGGGACCGACAACTCCTACTCGGTGCGCGTCGCGGTCGCGCCCGTCTTCAAGGACCGGCTGGTGCGGCTCATCGACGAGCTCCAGCCCACGCAGCGGCAGGTCGCGATCGTGCTGGCGCCCGAGGGCGAGCAGACGCCGAAGACGGTCCTGGCCGCGCCGGTCGTCACGCAGAGCATGGACGGCGACAGCCTGAGCATCGCGGGCTTCACCAAGGAGGAGGCCGACGCGCTGGTGGTCCGGATGCTCGGCACGCCGCCGTCCCAGCCCTCCCAGCCGTCCCAGCCGGACCCGTCGCAGCCCGCGCAGCCGCAGTCGTCCCAGCCGGGCACCGACCAGCAGCCCACCAACCAGCAGCCCACCAACCAGCAGCCCACCGACCAGCAGCCCGCGGACACCGGCCAGAGCACCGCGACCACCGGCACGACCGCCCCCGCGGGCGTCGCCCGGGTCCCCGACAAGCGGTACGCCAGCTGCAAGGAGGCCCAGGCCGCCGGCGACGGCCCCTACACGCGCGGACGGCATGAGGAGTACTCCTGGTATCCCGACCTCGACCAGAACGGCGTGGCCTGCAACAGCGCTGACATCCGCTAACCGAACAGGGCCCGGAGGGCGTCGATGCCGAAGTAGGCCAGGAAGACCAGCGAGACGGCCCACAACAACCACGGGATCTCCGCGAACCGGCCCCGGGCCGCCTTGATCAGCGTGTAGGAGATCACCCCGGCCCCCACCCCGTTCGTGATCGAGTACGTGAACGGCATCAGCGCGATCGTCAGGAACGCCGGCACGGCCAGCTCGATGTCGGTCCAGGGCACGTTCTTGGACTGCGTCATCATCAGCGCCCCGACCAGCACCAGCGCGGGCGCCGCCGCGGCCGCCGGCACCACCGCGGCGATCGGCGTGAACAGCAGCGTCAGCCCGAGCAGCGCCCCGGTCACGACGCTGGCCAGACCGGTGCGCGCCCCCTCGCCCACACCGGCGGCCGACTCGACGAAGACGGTGTTGGCCGAGGCGCTGACCGAACCGCCGATCATGCCCGCGACGCCGTCGACGGTCAGGATGCGGCCCAGCCGCGGCACCCGTCCCAGCCGGTCCACGAGCCCGGCCTCGTCGCTGACGCCGATGATCGTGCCCATCGCGTCGAAGAAGCCCGACAGCACCAGCGTGAACAGCACCACGGTCGCGGTCAGCGCGCCCGCCCTGGCGAACCCGCCGAACAGGTCGAACTGCCACACCAGCCCGAAACTGGGCGCCGCGACCAGGGACTCGGGCATGTGCGGCACCACCACGCCCCACTCCTTGGGCGGGACCGGCACCAGCGAGTTGACCAGGACGGCCAGGACCGCGGTGACCGCGATGCTGATGAGGATGGCGGCCGGGGTCCTGCGCACGTACAGGACGATCATCAGCAGCAGGCCGAAGCAGAAGAGCGTGACCGGCCAGCCCGTGAGGTGGCCGGTCGCGCCGAGCTGCACGGGGGTGCCGGTGCCCCGGGCGACGAAACCCGCGTCCACCAGGCCGATCAGGGCGATGAACAGGCCGATCCCGACGCTGATCGCGTGCTTGAGCGCCAGCGGGATCGCGTTCATGATCAGGGTGCGCAGGCCGGTGACGGCCAGGACGATGATGACCGCGCCCTCCAGCACGACCAGCCCCATCGCCTGCGGCCACGTCATGTGCGGCGCGGCCTGGTAGGCGACCACCGCGTTCAGCCCGAGCCCGGCGGCCAGCGCGAACGGCGCGTTGCCGACGAACGCCATGAGCAGGGTGGAGAGCGCGGCCGCCAGCGCGGTCGAGGTGGTCAGCTCGGCGATGGACAGCCGGGCCCCGGTGACGTCCTGCGCGCCGGCCAGGATGATCGGGTTGAGCAGGATGATGTAGGCCATCGCCATGAACGTGGTCAGGCCGCCGCGGACCTCGCGTCCGACGGTCGTCCCCCGCCCGGTCAGCTCGAAGAGTCTGTCGAGCACCACACGTCCCCCTCGTCATGACCGAGGGGAGTGCGGGTCACCTACCCGGCGGGGGACATGATCACGCCTTCTCGTGCCGCCCGTGGCCGACCAGGCCGACGAACTCCTCCAGGCCGATCCGGCCGTCGCCGTCGGTGTCGGCGGCCTTGATGAACGCCTCGATCTCCTCCTCGGAGGCGCCGTGGACCCCCAGCGCCTCGTTGGCCTGCCTGATCTCGGCCGCGGTCAGCAGACCGTCGCCGTCGGTGTCGAAGCGACTGAACTCCGCCTCGGCGGCTTCACGACCGCTCGCCATCGGATACCTCCCCGTGATTGGACAAGGCGATATCTTCCGGCCTGATCGGAACGCGAGTCAACCGCAGCCCGGTCGCGGCGCGTACGGCGGCGGCGACGGCCGGGGTGGCGGAGAGCGTGGGCGGCTCACCTGCGCCGCGGAGGCCGTACGGCGCGGACGGGTCCGGATTTTCCAGGATCTTCAGCTGCATGGGCGGCATGTCGAGCATGGTGGGGATCAGGTAATCGGTGAACGACGGGTTCAGCACGCGGCCGTCGCGTACCTGGATCTCCTCCATGAGCGCCAGGCCGAGGCCCTGGGCCGTGCCGCCGTGGATCTGGCCCTCCAGCGCCTGCGGGTTCATGATCTTGCCCACGTCCTGCACCGCGGCCAGCTCCACCACCTTGACCAGCCCCAGCTCGACGTCCACGTCCACCACCGCACGATGCACGCACAGCGCGAGCTGCGTGTGCGAGTCGCCCTGCCCGGTCACCGGGTCCATCGGCTTCGTGGGCCGGTGCCGGTACTCGCGGGTCTCCTCGATCGGCCCGAACCTGGCCAGCGCCTCCCGCGGCGGCAGCCCCCCGAACCGCTCGCGCACCGCCTCGCAGGCCGCCTTGACCGCGCCGCCCGTCACGTAGGACTGCCGCGAGGCCGACGACGAGCCCGCCGAGCCCACGGCGGTGTCGGCGGTCGCCACGGTCACCTCCTCGATGCCCAGCTCGGTGCGCGCGATCTGGGCCTGGACCGTGACCAGGCCCTGCCCCACCTCGGCGGCGGCGGTGTGCACGGTGACCCGCGGCTCGCCGCCGACCAGCTCGGCCCGCACCCGGGCCGTGGAGTAGTCGTCGAAGCCCTCGGAGAAACAGATGTTCTTGATGCCGACGCCGTAGCCGATCCCGCGCCGCACCGACTCGCCGTGCGTGGTCTGGGAGACGCCGCCCGGCAGCACGCGCAGGTCCGCCCCCGTCCGCGGGGCGGGCAGCGGCATGGCCTCCAGCTCGCGCAACATGCCGGCCAGCGGCGCGGGGGAGTCGATCACCTGGCCGGTCGCCAGCGCCGAGCCCTGGGAGACGGCGTTGCGCGCCCTGATCTCGACCGGCGACAGGCCGCACGCCTCGGCCAGCCGGTCCATCTGCGACTCGTAGGCGTAACACGCCTGCACCGCGCCGAACCCGCGCATCGCCCCGCACGGCGGGTTGTTGGTGTAGACGCCCGCGGCGTCGATCCACACGTTCGGCACCTCGTACGGCCCGGCCCCCAGCGAGGCGGCGTTGCCGACGACGGCGGGGGAGGAGGAGCAGTACGCGCCGCCGTCCAGCAGGATGTCGGCCTTGACGTAGACGAGCCGGCCGTCGCGCGTCGCGCCGTGCTCGTAGCGCATCCGGGCCGGATGGCGGTGCACGTGGCCGAAGAACGACTCCTCGCGACCGTAGACGATCTTGACGGGGCGGTTCAGGCGCAGGGCCAGCATGCACGCGTGCACCTGCATCGACAGGTCTTCGCGGGCGCCGAACGCGCCGCCGACGCCCGACAGCGTCAGCCGCACCTTCTCCGGCGGCAGGCCCAGGCAGGGGGCGAGCTGGTCGCGGTCCACGTGCAGCCATTGGGTGGCGATGTACAGGTCCACGCCGCCGTCCTCGGCCGGGACCGCGAGACCCGACTCCGGGCCGAGGAACGCCTGGTCCTGCATGCCGACCTCGTACTCGCCGGTGACGACGACCTCCGCCTCGAACGTGTCGCCCTTGCGCACCGGCTGGCGCCTGACGTACTCCCGCGACTCGCGCGGATCGGTCACCGCCTGGCGCGGCTCGTAGCCGACCACGATGGCCCGCGCGGCCCTGCGCGCGGTCTCCGGATGGTCGGCGGCCACCAGCGCCACCGGCTCGCCCTGGTGGCGGACCTGGTCGATGGCCAGCACGGGCTGGTCCTTGTGGTCGAGGCCGTAGAACTTCTCGCCGGGCACGTCCTCGTGCGTCAGGACGGCCAGCACGCCCGGCATCCGCAGCGCCGGGCCCACGTCGATCGACCGGATCCAGGCCGACGGGTGCGGGCTGCGCAGCGTGACGCCCCACACCATGCCGTCCAGCCACAGGTCGGAGGCGTAGGCGAACTCGCCGGTCACCTTCAGCCTCGCGTCCGGCCGCCGCGCGCTCGTGCCGACCCCCGCGGACCCGCCGACGCCTTCGGACCTGGTGGAGTGGACCGTCTCCGTCATCCTCCGAGTAGAGCACCGGCCCGGCCCGGCCTCCTATGCCCGCGACGTGAAATCCCGGTCATCGCTTGACAGAGCGGGCTTGTATATTCCTCCAAGTGCGCATCAGTGACCTGCTGGCGATCGACGAGCTGGGTCTCAGGCTGCTGGCCGGCGACCCGGAGCGCGAGTTCGGCACGGTCCACATCACCGACCTGCCCGAGCCGGGGCGCTACCTGTCCGGCGGCGAGCTGGTGCTGACCGGGCTGATGTGGCGCCACACCGCCGCCGACTCCGCCCGTTTCGTCACCGCCCTGGTCGAGGGCGGGGTGTCCGCCCTCGGCGCGGGTGCGGCCCGCCTCGGGCACGTGCCCGCCGACCTGGTCTCAGCCTGCGAGCAGGCCGGGCTGCCGCTGGTCGAGGTGCCGGTCGAGGTCTCCTTCCGCACGCTGGCCGAGCTGGTCGCGCCCCGGCTGTCCGGCGACGTGCGCGACGCGCTCGGGCGTCATCGCAGGCTCGTGGCGGCCCTGGCCGAGGGCGCCGACCTGCGCGGGCTGTTCGAGCTGACCGCCGCCGAGCTGGGCGTCACGGGCGCCGTCCTGTCCGCGTCCGGTGAGGTGATCGTCGGTACCGCCGCCGATCCGGCGGAGCTGGCCAGGGCGTACCTGACCGCGCCCCGGCTGCCCGCCCTGGCCGGCGGCGCGACGCTCTTCGCCGTCGGACGCGGCCACCGGGCGGCCGGCTGGGTCCTGGCCTGCGACGGCGACCTGCTGGGCCGCGCCGACCTCGGCTACGAGCTGGCCGCCTGCGTGGCACTCGAACGCGGCCGCCTGGAGGAGGGCCGCCGGGTCGAGCGCCGCCTGGCCGGGCAGCTCGTGGCGGCCGCCCTGGCCGAGTCCGACGTGGCCGAGCTCAACGCCCGGCTGCGCACGTGCGGCATCGACGCGGACGAGCCGTACGCCGTGGCCAGCGCCACCGCGTCACGCCCCGGCGCCGCCGGCGGAGCCGATCCGGGCTCGACGCCCCTTCCCGGCCCGGCCCCCGCCGCCCCTGCCGGCCCCGCCGTCCTCGGTGGCCGGATCCTGGAGGAACTGCTCACCCGCGAGGTCGTCGCCGCCCCCGTCTCCGCCGAACCACCTCAGGGAAGCGGTGGCGGTGGGGCGGTGGCGGTGGTCGCGTTGCGGGGGAGGAGCGCCGGGGAGCTGGCCGCCCGGTTGCGGGCCGGGGCCGCCGTGCTGGCCGCGCTGCCCGGCGTCCGCCTGAGCGTCGGCCTGAGCGGCGAGCTGACCGGCGCCGCCGCGCTCAAGGGCGGCGTGGAGGAGGCCGGGCACGCCAGGCGGCTGGCCGAGGCCCGCGGCGGCGGCGTGGTCACCAGCGACGAGATCTACACCCACGCGCTGCTGCTGGCCACCGTGCCGGGCGACGTGCGCCGCTCCTTCGCCGACCGGCTGCTGTCCCCGCTGCTCGCCTACGACCGCCGCCACCAGTCCGGGCTGGTGCGCACGCTCGGCGTCTTCCTCGACTGCTCGGGCTCGTGGCACGCCTGCGCCGAACGGCTCCACGTGCACGTCAACACGGTCCGCTACCGCATCCGCAGGATCGAGGAGCTGACCGGCAGAGACCTGTCGGCGATGTCCGACCGCGTCGACTTCTTCCTGGCACTCCGCGACACCACCCCGCCCGCCTGACCAGCGGCTCAGCGGCCCTCCTCCGCCTCGAGGGCCTGCCGCTCCGCGGCGGCGCGCTCCAGCCAGGACGCGCTGTCCAGGGCGTGCCCGAGCGACTCGGCCTCACCCAGGCGTTCCCGCGCCGTCGCCCGACGGCCCATCAGCCGGTTGGCACGGGCGAGCAGGATCAGACATTGCAGCTCCAGGAGTCTGGTGCCGGCGGTGACGGCGAGGTCGAGCGCCAGTCCGAGCTGGGCGAGCCCGGCCTCCAGGTCACCGCGGTCGAGCTGGAGGCCGCCGAGTGCGCGACGCATGTGCCCTTCGAGCGCGGCGTCCCCGGCCCGGCCGGCCATGGCCGCCGCCTCCTCCAGAACCGGCGCCGCCTCCTCCAGACGTCCCAGGTGCTGGTAGGCGTTGCCGATCTGCAACAGGGCGTACCGCTCGCCGACCGCCGAGGAGATCTCCCTGGCGATCTCCCGCTGGGCCAGCCCGTGCAGAAGGCTCTGGTCGTACCTCTCGGCCTTCGCGTACGTGGCGGCCAGGCTGCCGTGGGCCCGCTGCTCGTTGAAGCGGTCCCGCAAGCGTCTGGCCAGGGTCAGGTGCCGGTCGAGGTGCTCCAGCGCGGCGGTGAGGTCGCCCTTGAAGTACTCGCCGGCTCCGGCCTGGCTGTGGGCGTGCATGGCGGTCTCGTCGTCGGCGAGGCGTGCGGCCACCGACAGCGCCTGGTTGCCGACGGAGATCAGATCGGCCACGCGGTAGGCCTTCTGCTGGGGCCACAACATGGCCAGGCCGATGGCGGCACCCGTACGGGCGATGTCGTCGTCCGGATCTGCCATGGCCTGGGCCGCGGCGGCCAGCAAGGTGGACTCCTCCTGCTCGATCCAGGCGTTCGCCTCACCGGCGTCCTGGAAGGTGCGGCCGGGACCGGCCACCGGCAGGTGCACCGAGTGGACCCGGTTGGGGTCCCCGATACGGCAGGCCGACCGCAGGCCGGCGGCGTAGTAGTGGAAGATCCGCAGCAGCGGCGCCTTGCGTCCCTCAGCGGGGGCCAGTTCGCCGGCGAAGACCCGTACGAGGTCGTGCAGGTGGTAGCGGCCGCGCGCGTCCCGTTCGAGCAGGTTCGCGTCGCCGAGGCGGTCCAGCGCCTGCCCGGCCTCGCGCTCTGTGACGCCGGCCAGCCTCGCGGCCGCGTCCGCCGGGAGGTCGGGCAGGTGCACGAGCCCGAGCACGGCCAGCATGCGCGCGGCCGCCCGGTCGAGGGCGCGGTCGCTGCGCGTGAGATGGTTCCAGCTCGCCACGAGCCCGGACCGGACCGCGAGATCGCCCGCCTCCAGCTCCTGCAGCCTGGTCCGGGCGTCGGCGAGCCTGCCGGCCAGCTCGCCGACGCTCCAGTCCGGGCAGTCGGAAAGGCGCGCTCCGGCGATGCGCAGCGCCAGCGGCAGCCCGTCGCACAGGCGGATCAGCGACGCGGTACCGGTGGGGTCGGCGCCGACCCGGTCCTCCCCGGCCAGCATGGCCAGCATCGTTCTCGCCTCGGCGGACGAGAGCCGGCCCAGACGGAGCCGGGCGAGATCGTCCTCCGCCTGCAACGTGTCCCTGCTGGTCACGAGGACGGATACGCCGGCCGGCGCCGGCAGCAGCCAGCGGATCTGCTCCAGGTCGGCGGCGTCGTCCAGGAGCACGAGGAGCCTCTTGGACGCGGCCCTGGCCTGCCACAGGGCCGCCGCCTCGTCCAGGCCGGGCGGCACTTCCTCGTTGGGTGTGCCGATCGCGCGCAGGAGCCGGGCGACGATCTCCTGCGGGGTCAGCCGTGGCATGTTCGGAGTCCCGCCGCGGAGGTTGACGAACACCTGCCCGTCCGGGAAGCGGTGCCGTACGCCGTGCGCGACGTGCACGGCCAGCGCGGACTTGCCGGAGCCGGGCGCTCCCGAGATCACGGCCGGCGGCTGCGGCGGATCGACGTCACCGGGCGCGAGCAGGGCCCGCAGCCGGGCGATCTCGTGGGACCTGCCGACGAAGCCGCCGAGGTCGCGCGGCAACTGCCTGGGGACCGGTCCCTCTGCCCCCGTGAGTTCGGCTTCTGCGCCCACCAGCGCGTACGCCTTCCGCAGCTCCTCGCCGGGCCCGACACCCAGCTCGTCGGCCAGGATCCGGCGCGCCTCCTCATAGGCGCGCCGCGCCTCTTGCCGCCGCCCGCACGCGTCGAGCGCCAGCACGAGCAGCTCGTACGGATGCTCGCGCAGCGGATGCCGGGCGACCAGGGCCCTCAGCTCGGGGATGGCCTCGTCTGCGGCGCCGAGCCGGATCCGGGCCGCGGCCCGCCCTTCGACGGCGGTCACGTACAGCTCCTCCAGCCGGGCCCGCTCGGTCTCGGCGAACGGCCCCGGCACGTCGCCGAGCGCCGCCCCCCGCCACAGCCCCAGCGCCCGGTCGTAGCCGCGCAACGCCTCGGCCTGGGCGCCGGCCCCGGCCGATCCGCGGGCCGCCTCCGCCAGCCGGGCGAAGGCGATCGCGTCCACCCGGTCCGGCTCGATGAGTAACCGGTAGCCGCCCGCGGCACCCACGAGCAGGGCCGGCCGCGCGCCGGGGCCCCGGGCCGGTTCGATCGCGCGCCTGAGCCCCGCGATGTAGGTGTAGACGCTCTGCCGGGCGCTCATCGGCGGCTGTCCGCCCCACAGCCCCTCGATGAGCTGGTCCTTGGTGACCACCAGGCCGGGGGAGGCCGCGAGCATCACCAGGACCGCCTGTTGTCGCGGCGGCCCCGGATCGACCTGCTCGCCGTCGAGCACGCACGAGACCGGCCCGAGCAGACGCAGACCGAGCTCCGGCGCGCTCACGAGCCGCCCGCCGCGATCCTCGTCGCCGCCCGCACGGCGGCCTGCTCCTTCTCGGCCCGCTTCTCCCACAGGACGTAACCGAACTCCTTCGTCAGCCGCAGGGCCTGGTCGGCGTAGGACCCGGCGTCGTCGAGCCGGCCGAGGTCGCGGGAGGCCCGTGACATCGAGATGAGGGTGTCCACCTTGAACCGGTGGCCCATCGAGACGAGCACCGACAACGTGGCCCGTAGGTGCTCCAGGGCGAGCTCGGGTTCACCCAGCTCGATCAGGACCTCGCCGAGCACCAGGCGGGCCTGCGCCTGCTGGGTCTCGTCGCCCGCCTCGACGGCCAGATCAAGGGCCTCGCGCAGCGGCTCGTACGCCTCCTGGGGCCGTCCCAGGCCGAGCTGGCCCCTGCCCGTCATGAGGAGGGCGAACCGGATCCCGACCTGGACCCCGGCCTTCCGCGCCACGGCGAGCTGGCGCTCGGCGTAGGCCAGCGCCGGCTCGAACCGCTGTCGGGAGATGCAGAGGTTCGCGAGATTGCCGAGCGCGCGCAGCTCGCCGAAGGAGTCGCCGATCCGCACCGCGATCTCCAGCGCCGCCTCCAGGTGAGGCTCCGCCTGTTCCAGCCGGCCCGTCAGACGCAGGCCGTTGGCGATCTGGTCGTGCGCGGCGAGCGCTGCCCTCTCGTCGCCGAGCCGCTCGCACACTCCGAGTGCCAGGGTGTTGAGGTCGACCATCTCCTGGCCGGCATGCTCCCGCTGCTGTTGCCAGATGAGCGCGAAGGTCAGCGTCACGCCCAGCTCGGCGAGGTCGTCGTCCGGCGATTTCAGGGCCTGGACGGCCGCGGCGTTCAGGACCTGCCGCTCCTCCTCCAGCCAGTCCCGGGCCTGTACGGCGTCGGCGAACCGGCGCGCGGGCCCCTCGACGTGCCGGGCGAGCTGCACCCGGTGCGGGTCGACGGTGACGCTCGCCGACCGCGCCGACGCGGCCAGGTAGGCCAGCGCCCGCGTCAGGGGGCCCTTCGAGTCCGCGGGACGCAGTTCGCCGGCGAAGAGCCTGACGAGGTCGTGCACCTGGTAGCGCCCGCCGTCGGCCGGGTCGAGCAGGTGGGCGTCGGCCAGCCGGTGCAGGGCCCGCTCCGCCTCGTCCGTGGAGGTGCCGAGCAGCATGGCCATCAGGTCGGCCGTCATGTCGGGCACGTGCAGCAGCCCCACGAGCGGCAGGGTCCGCGCGGCCAGCCGGTCGAGCGGGCGCGAGCCGGTGGCCAGGCCGTGGTGGCTGCCCACGAGGCTGGAGCGCACGGCCAGGTCTCCGGCGGCCAGCTCGTGCAGCCGCCCGCGCTCGTCGATGAGCCGGTCGGCGAGCGCACCCACGCTCCACTCGGGATGGTCGGCCAGGCGCGCGCCGGCGATCCGCAGCGCGAGCGGCAGACCCTCGCACAGACTCACCAGGGTGGCGGTGTGCTCGGCGTCGGCCCCCACCCGCTGGGCGCCGGCCAGCCTGGTCAGCATGGCCGCGGCGTCAGAGGAGGACAGGCGGCGGAGCCGGAGCTGCACGCAGTCGTCCCCGGCGCTGAAGGACTCCCTGCTGGTCACGAGCACGGTGACACCCAGCGGCGTGCCCAGGAACGGCCTGATCTGCGCCAGACCGGCCGCGTTGTCCAGGAACACCAGCAGCCTCCTGCCGTGCAGCCTGCTGCGCCACATCGCCGCCGCCTCGTCCAGGTCGGCGGGGATGTCCCTGTTCGACACGCCGATGCCGCGCAGCAGCCGCCCGGCGATCTCGTGGGGCGGCAGCGGGGAGACGCCCGGCGTGCCGCCGCGCAGGCCGACGGCGAGCTGGCCGTCGGCGAACCGCTCCTCGACCCGGTGCGCCACGTGGACGGCCAGCGCCGACTTGCCCACACCGGGTGGCCCCGAGATCACCACGAACGGGTGCGGAGGGCCGTTCTCCGGCGCCAGCAAGGACCTCAGCCAGGCCGCCTCCTCGGATCTGCCGACGAACCCGATGAGATCGCGCGGCAATTGCCGGGGGACGACGGGACGGGCCGGCTCGACCTCGTCCGCGCCGCCGGACAGGACCTGCTTGTGGGCCGCGCTAAGGCCTTCGCCGGGCAGGACGCCGAGCTCCTCGTCCAGGATCCGCCTGGCGTCCTCGAACGCCTGCAGCGCCTCTGCCTGGCGGCCGTCGCCGTGCAGGGCCAGGACGAGCAGTTCGTGCAGGCGCTCGCGCAGCGGGTGGCGGCCGGCCAGCTCCCGCAGCGGGGCCACGGTCTCGCGGGCGCGGCCGAGCCGGACGAGGAGCTCCGCGCGGGCCTCGGAGGCGGTAAGGAACAGCTCGTCCAGGCGGTTGCGCTCGGTCTCGGCGAACGGGCCCGTCAGGCCGCTCAGCGCCACCCCGTGCCACAGGGCCAGCGCCCGGTCGAGCAGGCGCAGGGCGTCGCCGTCGCCTTCGGGCCCGTGGGCGCCGGCCGCCTCCACCAGCTCGGCGAAGACGCAGGAGTCCACCCGGGCCGGATCGACCAGCAGCCGGTACCCGCCCGCCTCGCCGATCAGCACCGTGGACCGCTGGCCGGGTCTGCGGCCGGGGTCGAGCGCGCGCCGCAGCCCGGCAACGTACGTGTAGAGGCTCTGCTCGGCGCTGGGGGGCGGGCCCTCCCCCCACAGCCCCTCCACGAGCTGCCCCATGGTCACGACGCGGTTCGGGGGAGAGGCCAGCATCGCGATGACCGCCCGCTGCCGCGCGGGCCCCAGGTCGATCTCCGCACCGCCGAGCACCCCGGTCACCGGGCCGAGCAGGCGGATGCCGATGCCGTCGATCATGCGAGCCTCGCGCGGGCCTCGTGCACGGCGGCCTGCTCTTCCCTGGCCTCCGTCTCCCACTCCGCCAGCCCGTCCGCGCCGGCCACCGCCTCGGTGACGTGGGCGAGCGCCAGGTCGAGCTTGCCCATGGCCCGGTACGTGCGAGACAGCCCGACCAGGTCGCGCAGCCGTCCCACCCGGTAACCGGCCCGCTCGATCAGCTCCAGGGCGATGAGGTAGTGGGGCAGGGCGTGTTCCGGCTCGCCCAGATCCAGGTGCACCCGGCCGAGCACCGCGCGCAGCTGCGCCTGGTGCGTCTTGTCGCCCACCTGCTCGGCCTCGGTCAGGGCCAGGGCCAGGATCTTGCGGGCCTCCTGCGCCCGGCCGAGGGCCAGGTGGGCCTCGCCGATGATGAGCATGGCGTACCGGGCGCCGACCCGGGCGCCGATCAGGTCGGCGATCGCGAGCTGCTGTTCGGCGAAGACGATCGCCTGCTCGTACTGGTCGCCGTTGAAGTACGCGTTGGCGAGGTTGCCCAACGCGCGCTGCTCGGAGAAGGTGTCGCCGAGCCGCCTGGCGATGGCCAGCTCGGCGCGCAGGTGCTCGACGGCCTCCTCGATACGTCCCCGCATGCGCAGGGCGTTGGCGAGCAGGCCGTGGGCGTGCATGGTGTTCTCCACGTCGCCGAGCCGTTCGCACACCCTCAGGGCCATCGAGCTGAGCTCGGCCATCTCCAGCGTCCGATAGCTGCGCTGGTAGGGCCATTCCAGGGCGAGTGTGAGCGCCACGCCCATCGCCGCGACGTCGTTGTCCCCGGCGGCGAGCGCCTGGCGGGCCGCCGCCGTCAGGACGCCCTCCTCCTCCAGCAGCCAGGCCGTCGCCTCCTCCCGGTCGGTCACCACGTGAGCGGCCGTCCCGGGAGCGGTGCCGCGCTGGACGCGGTGCGGGTCGATGACGCCGCTGGCCAGCCGCGTGGAGGCCGCGTAGTACGCGAGCGCGCGCAGCACCGGCTTCTTGGCGTCGCGCGGCCGCAGCTCGCCCGCGAACAGCCGGACGAGGTCGTGGAGCTGGTAGTGGCCGGTCCGGGAGCGGTCGAGCAGGTGCGCGTCGGTCAGCCGTTCCAGGGCCAGGTCGGCTTCGACGGGGTCGGCGCCGAGCAGCGCCGCGGCGGCCTCGGCGGTGATCTCGGGCACGTGCAGCAGGCCCAGCAGGGACAGCGTGCGGGCGGCCACCCGGTCGAGGGGACGGGGGCTGCGTTCGAGCGCCGTGAAGCTGGCCGCCAGGCTGGAGCGCACGGCCAGGTCCCCGGCCACGAGCTCGTGCAGCCGCCGCCGCTCGTCGCCCAGGCGGCCGGCCATCGCGGCGACGCTCCAGTCGGGGCGGCTGGCCAGGCGGGCCCCTGCGATGCGCAGTGCCAGGGGCAGGCCCTCGCAGAGCCGTACGAGCTCGGCCGTGTCACCGGCGCCGGCCCGCACGCGCTCCTCCCCGGCCAGCCCGGCCAGCATCGCGGCCGACTCGTCGGGGGACATCCGGCCGAGTTCGAGCTGGTAGGAGTCCTCGCCCCAGGGCATGCTCTCGCGGCTGGTGACCAGCAGCGCGGTGCCGAAGGGGGTGGACAGCAGCGGGCGGATCTGCGCCAGGTCAGCGGCGTCGTCCAGCAGGACGAGGACCTTGCGGCCGTGCAGGAGGCTGCGCCACATCGCCGCCGCCTCGTCCGGGTCGGCGGGCACGGCGGCGGCCGCCACGCCCAACCCGCGCAGGAACCGGCCGAGCACGTCGAGCGCGGTCAGCGCGGGCAGCTCCGGTGTCGCGCCGCGGCAGTTCACGAAGAGCTGACCGTCGGGGAAACGGTCCTGGACCAGGTGGGCGACCTGGGCGGCGAGCGTGGACTTCCCGACGCCCGGCGGCCCGGAGACGATCACCAGCGGGGTCGGCGGACGCCCGCCGCCGGGGGACAGCCGCCTTTCCAGCTCGCCCAGCTCGCGCGACCTGCCCACGAACCCCGCCAGGTGGCGCGGGAGCTGGTGCGGCACCTCGGCGCCCCGCCAGGGAGCGGGCCCCCCGCGCAGCACCAGCTCGTGGCACGTGCGCAGCCCCTCGCCCGGCGTCAGGCCGAGCTCCTCCAGGAGCAGCAGCCGGCCCTCCTCGTAGACCTCCAGCGCCTCGGCCTGGCGGCCCGACTGGTAGAGGGCCAGCATGAGCAGCTCGCGGGTGCGTTCGCGCAGCGGGTGGCGGGCGGTCAGGTCGCGCAGGTCCTCGGTGATCTCGTGGTGACGGCCCAGACGCAGCAGGCTCTCCGAGCGCTGCTCCAGGGCCGTCAGCCGTAACAGCTCAAGACGGGAACGTTCCCGCTCGGCGAACGGGCCGGTCAGGCCGCTCAGCGCGGGGCCGCGCCACAGCGCCAGGGCCTCGTCCAGCAGGCGTACGGCCCGGCGGTCGTCGCCGTCGCCCTGGCACGCCCGGGCTTCGTCGAGCCGCGTGGCGAAGCAGAGCGAGTCGACCTGCGCGGGGCCGACGTGTAAGACGTATCCGGCGCCCGTGCCCGATAACAGCCGCGACGGGGCGCGCCGCCCGCGGTCGGGCTCGAAGGCGCGGCGCAGGCCGGCGACGTAGGTGTAGACGCTCTGCTCGGCGTTGCGCGGCGGCTCGTCGCCCCACATGCCGTCGACGAGCTGGCGCACGGAGACGGGCCGGGCGGCGGCCGAGGCGAGGATGGCGAGGGTGGCCCGCTGCCGGGCCGGGCCGGAATCGAGGGGCCGGCTGCCGCGTTCGGCGTGAACGGCGCCGAGAAGGCGAATGTAGATGTCGTCGCTCACGCGTCCTCCCCGGTACGGCCCCGCTTCCCCCTCATCAAGGCAGCGTAGTCAGAATCCGGTGGCGGTGAAGCGGTCCGACGACTGTAGATCGAATGTAGACGGCGGCAGGTACGCTCTGGGCCAGATGTCGGAAGAGGGGGCACATCGACGGGGTTGGGACGCCGTTGTCCCATGCAGTTGGCTTGTGCCTGAAAGGCTTGGGTGCGGTGCAAGTCTCAGAGGCGCGTCATGCACCCCCTCTTGATGAAGTCAGCCGGCTAGCAGCAGTGCGCTTGGTCCTGGCCTGAGTAGATTGCAGACGTTTCGGCACTTGCGGCCGTAACATGGCCTCCAACAGCCACCGCCGCGATGAGCACGGTGGCTAGCGCAGACAGGGCAATACGCATACGCATGGGGGGTTCTCCCTCGCCTATGTGGGGTTGCTCGGACTTCATCATCTCAGGGAGCAACGACTGTGACCACATCTGACCTGGTCGGACTCCGCATCAAGACCGTTCGGCGACAGCGCGGCCTGTCACAGGCACAGCTGGCGCACCCAGAGTTGTCGGACAGCTACGTCTCCTTGATCGAGAGTGGCAAGCGTACCCCTACCCCTGCGGTCTTGGAGCTGCTGGCGCAGAAACTTGACTGTTCGCTGTCCTACCTGATCAACGGCGTGACCGCCGAGCAGATGGAGGACATCGAGCTGGCGCTCGGCTACGCGCGCCTGGCGCTCGAGAACGGTGAAGTCGCCGAGGCCCGCACGCGCTACACCGAGCTGCTGGCGAACAACAACCTGACAGGGTTGACGGCGCTTCGTCAAGACACCGAGTTCGGGCTCGCGCTCGCCACACAGGCCAGCGGCGACCTCGACGGCGCCATCGCCATCCTGCTGCGGCTCCGCGAGGAGGAGCTGTCGACCGAGCGCCGGATCGAGATCGCCATCAACCTGTGCCGCAGCTACCGCGAGAGCGAGCGGCTCACCGAGGCGGTCGAGGTCGCAGAACGGATTCTCAACGCCTCCGTGCGGCCCGTCTGGAACGATCTGCTGGTGGAGCTGGGCGGCAGCCTGCTGGCGGCGTACATGGAGCGCGGCGACCTGCTGCGGGCCCGCCAGTTCGCCGCCGAGCTGCTGAACGCCGCCGACGCCCTCGGCACGCCGCGCTCGATCGTGGCCGCCAACTGGATGGCCTCCAACACCGCGGCGGCCACCGGCCACACCGAGGAGGCGCTGTCCTTCTCCGAGCGGGCCATGGCCGTGCAGCTCGAGCACGGGCAGCCGCGCAGCATCGCGATCATGCGCCTCGCGCTCACGCAGAAGCGGCTCAAGGCCCGCCCGCACGAGGCGGCCGCCGCGCGTGACGTGCTGCGCCAGGCCGTCGTCGAGCACGAGCAGACCTCGACCAGCCCCATCGAGCGCGCCCGCGTCCGGATCGAGCTCGGCGTCGCCGAGGCCATGACCGGCAACCTCGACGAGGCCGTCGAGCAGGCCAAGGCGGGCAAGGACCTGCTGCCGTACGCGGGGTCGGCGCTCGGCGCCGAGGCCGACCTGCTGCTCAGCAGGGTCTACGGCGGGGTCGGCCGGACGGAGGAGGCCCGTGCTCACGTGGTCCCCGTGCGCGACTGGCTGACGCCGCTGCCCGACTCGCGGCGCTCGGCGTCCACCTGGTACGCCACCGCCGAGACGATGGAGCAGCTGGGCGACTCCGAGGGCGCCGTGGACGCCTACCAGCGGGCTCTCGCCTGCGCGGGGCTGTAGCGAGGTCAGGACCGGGCGGTGGCGTCGGTAGCCTTGGTGATGCCATGAAGAGTTCCCCGCTCGCGGCACTCACCGCGATTCTCGCCGCCCTGTTCGTGCTCGGCTCCGCCACGCCGGCGCTGGCCCACGACTCACTCAAGAGCAGCGACCCGGCCAAGGGCGCCGAGGTCGAGGCCCTCGACGAGGTCAGGCTGGAGTTCACCGCCAAGGTGCGCATGCCGTTCGTCATCGTCCGGGGCGCGGGCGAGGCCGTCTTCCAGGAGGGCAAGCCCGAGGTCGACGGCGCGGTGGTGCGGCAGGCGGTCAAGGGGCCGTTGCCGGGCGGGAAGTACACCCTCGCCTACCGGGTCGTCTCCTCCGACGGCCATCCGATCGAGGGCGAGATCCCCTTCACGGTCAAGGCCGCGCCGGCGCCCTCCCCGAGCGCGACGGCCACCGACGCGGCGACGGCCGCGCCCTCCACCGCCGCCCCCGCTCCCTCCACCGCTCCGGCCGCTCCCGCGGCCGAGCAGGTCGCGGCCGAGCAGGGGACCGGCTTCCCGACCTGGCTGGTCATCGTGATCGGCGCGCTGGTCGGCATCGGCATCGGGTTCCTGTTCAGCGCGCGGAAGAAGAAGCCATGAGCAGAACGGCGCGTCTCGCGCTCGCGGGTGCGGTGGCGGCGGTCGCCGCCCTGGTGATCGGCATGATCGCTGGTGGCAGGGCCTTCCCCAGGATCATCCCCGGGCTGCCCGACGCCGGGGCGGTGGTCAGGTGGGGCCTGCCGGTGTCCAAGCTGCTGATGGACGTCACCGGCGTGCTCACCGTCGGCCTGCTGCTCACGGCGGCCCTGCTGCTGCCCAACGACAAGGGCATGCTCGGCAAGCCGGGCCTGCTCTACGTGCGGGCCTCGTCCTGGACGGCGCTCGGGTGGGCCGGCTCGGCGTTCCTGGCCATCGTGTTCACCACGGCCGACTCCTGGGGCCGTACGGTCCCGCAGATCCTCAACAGGGAATACCTGACCAGCA
Source organism: Nonomuraea sp. NPDC005692 (assembly GCF_040631115.1). NCBI lineage: Bacteria > Bacillati > Actinomycetota > Actinomycetes > Streptosporangiales > Streptosporangiaceae > Nonomuraea > Nonomuraea sp. NPDC005692. The sequence continues at coordinate 19,647 of NZ_JBEXYU010000003.1, forward strand.
CCGCCACCCAGACCACCCAGGGCGTGGCGCTCACGCTGGTGGTGCTGTTCGGGGTGGCCATCGCGCTGTTCTCGCGCGGCGCGATCACCGCCGGAGCCGCGGCCGGCCTGCTGGTGTTCGCGCTGGTGACGATGTTGCCGCCGCCGCTGACCGGCCACACCTCCTCCTCGCCCAACCACGACCTGGCCACCTCGGCGGTCTCGCTGCACCTGCTCGCGCTCGCCCTGTGGGTGGGCGGCCTGGTCGTGCTGGCCGCGCACGCGATGCGCGGGCAGCCGCAGCTCACCGTGGCCGCCGCCCGGTTCTCCGCGATGGCGCTGTGGTGCTTCGTCGCGGTCGGCCTGTCCGGCGTGTTCAGCCTGGTCGCCCGGCTCGGCGCGCTGTCCGACCTGTGGACCACCCAGTACGGCCTGCTGGCCCTTGCCAAGATCGTCGCCTTCGTGCTGCTCGGCTACGTCGGCTACTGGCACCGGCAGCGCACGCTCGTCGACCTGGAGGCGGGCCGGCCCAGGGCGTTCACCCGGCTGGCCGGCGGCGAGACGCTGCTCATGCTGGCCACCGTCGGGCTGGCCGTCGCGCTGTCGCGCACGCCGCCCCCCGAGTTCAGCGTGCCCGCCGACCGGGCCTTCGAGCTGCTCGGCTTCCCCGTCCCGCCGGAGATCACGCTTGCGAACGTGTTCTCGCTGTGGTGGTTCGACCTGTTCTTCGCCGCGGTGGCCGCCGTGCTCGCCGGGCTCTACGGCGCCGGCGTCCACCGGCTGATGCGGCGCGGCGACTCCTGGCCGTGGGGACGCACCGCCGCCTGGTTCATCGGCATCGCGCTGCTGGTGTTCGCCACCCAGAGCGGCCTGGCCCGCTACGCCAAGGTCCTGTTCGACGTGCACATGATCGAGCACATGACGCTGTCCATGATCGTGCCGATCTTCCTGGTCCTCGGCGGCCCGGTCACGCTGGCGCTGCGGGCGCTCAAGCCGGCGGCCAGGCGGGGCGACAGGGGCCCCCGGGAGTGGATCACCACGATCCTGCACAGCCGGGTGGTCAAGGTCATGTCCCATCCGGTCGTGGCGACGGCCATCTTCATCGGCTCCACGTACGCCCTCTACTTCACGCCGCTGTTCGAGTCGGCCATGCAGGAGCATCTGGGGCACATCTGGATGACGCTCCACTTCCTGCTCAGCGGCTCGCTGTTCTTCTGGGTGATCATCGGCGTCGACCCGGGCCCGAGCCGGCTGCCGTACGTCGGCAGGCTGCTGATGCTCTTCGTCACCATGCCCTTCCACGCCTTCTTCGGCATCGCGCTGATGATGACCGGCTCGGTGATCGCCGCCGGCTGGTACGAGCCGCTCGGCCGTACGTGGGGCGACAACCTCCTGCAGACCCAGCAGGACGGCGGGGCCATCGCGTGGGGCTTCGGCGAGATCCCGACGCTGCTCGTGCTGCTGGCCATCGCGGCCCAGTGGTACCGCGACGACGAACGGCAGGCCCGCCGCGCCGACCGCAAGGCCGACCGAGGCGGCGCACGCGACACCGAACTCGACTCCTACAACGACTACCTCGCCCGTCTCAACCGTGCTGACAAGGGCGAGTAGCGGTTCGGCCATGGCACCCTATCCTCCGCTCACAGGTCTCAGGAGCGCCGGGTAGCCTGTCTCACAGGGGAGAAGGGCATAACCTCATCAGCTAGCGTGCGCAGACCTTGAGGGGGGATTGCGCGACGCGTGCGGGGCGTCGGAGTGGGGACCGGCGCGAGCCCGGGGTGCCGAGGAAGGCGAGACCATTGGCGGAAGAGACACGCATGCGCGGGGGGCAGAGCCTGGCCGAGGCGCTCGAAGGCCTCCTGGCGCAATGGTCCGAGCGGACGGGGATCGCCGTCGAGACCTGGGCGCTGCCCGGCACCGACGTGCCCTCGCGGGTGTCGGGCGGTGTCATGGAGACGATGCGCGAGGCGCTGTCCAACGTCGAGCGCCACAGCCGGGCCCGTACGGTCGCGGTGGCGGTGACCACGGGCCCGAGCGGCCTGCGCCTGACGGTCAGCGACGACGGTCACGGTTTCCCCGATGGTGAGACCGGCGGCGGGATCGCGCGGATGCGGGCCGCGTTCGCCGAGCTCGGCGGCAGCCTGTCGGTCAACAGCGTGCCAGGCGAGGGCACGACGGTGAGCGGGGCGATCCCCAGGCGGCGGTGACGGCCGGGGCCGGTCAGGGGAGGGTCAGGATCTCGCTGCCCGTCTCGGTGACCACGATGGTGTGCTCGAACTGGGCCGTGCGCTTGCGGTCCTTGGTCACCGCGGTCCACTTGTCGGGCCAGATGTCGTAGTCGATCGTGCCCAGCGTGAGCATCGGCTCGATGGTGAACGTCATGCCCGGCACCAGCTCCACCCGCAGCGACGGGTCGTCGTAGTGGGGGACCATGAGGCCGGAGTGGAAGCTCGTGCCGATGCCGTGGCCGGTGAAGTCGCGCACGACGCCGTAGCCGAAGCGCTTGGCGTACGCCTCGATGACGCGGCCGACCACGTTGAGCTGGCGGCCGGGGGCGACCGCCCTGATGCCCCGCATCATGGCCTCGCGGGTGCGCTCGACCAGCAGGCGCGACTCCTCGTCGACCTCGCCCACCAGGTAGGTGGCGTCGGTGTCGCCGTGGACGCCGCCGATGTAGGCGGTGATGTCGATGTTGACGATGTCGCCGTCGCGCAGCACGGTGTCGTCGGGGATGCCGTGGCAGATGACCTCGTTGATCGAGGTGCACAGCGACTTGGGATAGCCCTTGTAGCCCAGCGTGCTGGGGTAGGCGCCGTGGTCGATGAGGAACTCGTGGCCGATGCGGTCGAGCTCGTCGGTGGTGACGCCCGGGGCGATGTGCCGGCCGACCTCCTCAAGGGCCTGCGCGGCGATGCGGCCGGCCACGCGCATGCGCTCGATGATCTCGGGGGTCTTCACGTCGGACTCGCCGGTCGTGGGGCGCTTCTTGCCGACGTACTCCGGCCGCTCGATGTGGGCGGGGACCTTCCGGACGGGCGAGACTCGCCCGGGCTGGAGCAGTGTCGTCATGAAACACGAGTCTACGGGGCAGAATTGACCATGTGAGCGAAGGCCAGTGGTGGTTCTGTCTCAAGCACATGCGGGTCGAGCCCGAACAAGGCTGCCCCAACAAGGACCGGATGGGTCCCTACGCCTCGGAGCAGGAGGCGGCGGGCGCGTTGCAGCGCGCCGCCGACCGCAACAAGGCGTGGGACGAGGCCGAGCAGGAGGACGAGTAGCGCCCGCCTACGGCACCACGGCGTAGGCCCGTACGGGAAAGGTGCCCATGCCCGCGATCATCGGGGGCGCGGCATGGAACCTGAACCCCTCCCCGGGCAGCGCCGACAACCCCGTCAGGTGCTCGACGATCGGGATCCCCGCCCTCAGCAGGATCGTGTGGGCGGGGCGTTCGCCGTGCGGCGGGGTGTCGTCGATGTTGAGCGAGTCGATGCCGACCAGCGCCGCGCCCTGCTCGGCCAGCCACGCCGCCGACTCCGGCGCCAGGTACGGGTGGTCGCGGAAGTAGGCGTCGGTGCCGAAGTGGCGGTCGAAGCCCGTGTGGATCAGCACGGCCCGGCCGCGTACGTCGAGCGCGGTGTCGAGCACCACCTCGCGGCCGTCCGCCGAGGCCGGCACGACCAGGCCGGGCAGGTCGGCCAGCCTGCTCAGCGGCACCTGCGCCAGGTCCTGGCCGCCGGCGTAGCGGTGGTGCGGGGTGTCCAGGTAGGTGCCGGTGTTGGCGGCCAGCGTGATCACGCCGATCTCGAACTCGGTGCCCGGGGCGTAGACCTCGCGTGAGTCCGCCCTGCTCAGGTGGGTGCCCAGCGTCGGCCCCGGGACGCCCGGAAAGGTGGTCATGCCCTCGGTGATGCGGTGGCTGAGTTCGACGATCATTTGGCTGCTCCCACCCGGACGAGTCTGACGAGGGCCACCGTGCCGATGGCGGCCCACACGAGGTTCAGCCCGGTCGAGGGCCAGGCGGCGTTGTAGGCGCTGTTGACCATGAGTCCGAGCGCGCCGAACAGGTTGACGAGCTGGTACGCCGCGCCGTCGCCGGACAGCCGCGCGGACGAGACCAGGGCGTACCCGGCCAGCAGCAGGGCGGCTCCGGCCCAGCCGACGGCGTCGAGGAGGAGATCCATGGCCGATATTCTCTGGATTTTTGGCCTTAAAGCACAAATAAAGAAAGCTAAAGGTAGACGTAAGCTGACCTGCATGGATATTGATCCTCGACGCCTGCGTGTCCTGCACGAGGTCGCCCGCCGCGGCGGCGTGATGCGCGCGGCCGAGGCGCTGTTCCTCACCCCCTCCGCGGTCTCCCAGCAGCTCGCCCAGCTCGAACGAGAGGTCGGGCTGGCGCTCATCGACCGTTCGCAGCGCCGCGTCTCGCTCACCCCGGCGGGACGCGTGCTCGCCGGGTACGCCGAGCGGGTCGAGGAGGAGCTGAGCGAGGCCAGGAAGGAGCTGACCAGGTTCACCGAACGCCTGGCCGGGCCGGTGCGGATCGCCGCCTTCCCCACGGCCATCAAGCACATGCTGGTGCCCGCGATGCGCGCACTGGCCGAGCGCCACCCCCGCATCACCCCGGTCATCCACGAGGTCTACGGCCAGCCCGCCCTCCAGGAGCTGCGCCTGGGCGCCGTCGACCTGCTCATCACCGAGCAGGACATGAGCCTGCCGGTCCCGGCGCAGCCGTCGCTGACCGTCCGGCCGCTGCACGTGGACGAGTTCCGGGTCGTGCTGCCGCCGGACTGGCCCGAGCCGGCGTCGACGGCCGACCTGATGCGCCTGCCCTGGGTGGCCGCCGAGCCGGACCAGGCGTGCGGGCAGGCGCTCGACCGGCTCGCCGGGATCCACGGCGTCGAGCCGCGCAGGACGCACGTCGTCACCGACTTCTCGCCGGTGCTCGCGCTGGTGGCCGCCGGGCACGGGGTGGCGATCGTGCCCGCGCTGGCCCTGCTCGACGTGCCGGAGGGCGAGGTGCGGGTGAGCGAGGTGCGGGAGGTGGGGGCGCGCCGGCTGGACGCGGTCACCCGGGTGAGCAGGACGCGGTCGGGCGAGCCGGACCCGGTGCAGGCGGTGGTGATCGGCGCCATCGAGGAGGCCACCGAGAGCCTGCGGGCCGCACTCGGCCCCCGCCTCGCCGCCCAGCCCTGACCCGCGGCCGCACTCGGCTCCCGCCTCGCCGCCCAGCCCTGACCCGCGGCCGCGCCCTACTCCGACAGGCGGGGGCCGCTGACCTTCTCCAGCAGGCGGGCCAGGCGCTCGCGCAGCCCCGCCCGCCGCTCGACCTCGCCGGCCGCCGCGCTGACCAGGTGCTGGGCGCCGTCGAAGGTGATCAGCCCGGTGGCCGGCACGGCGATGGCGTCGTGGGCCAGCCCGCTCAGCTCGGAGTCGGCGCCCTCGATCGCCAGGATGGTCGCCCCGGTGCGGCGGGCGTCGTCGACGCGTTCCAGCAGCGGGACGGGCGCCGCCTGCTCCGACAGCACGAACAGGGTCTCGCCGCGGCCCGCCCTTTGCAGGCGGTCGAGCCCGACGCGCAGGTGGGCGGGGGCGTCGGCGGGCGGCGACCAGCGGATCAGGGTGGGGGCGAGCTGCGGCAGGCCGGAGAACTTCGCCTCGTCGCTGAGGTGGGCGGTGACGTGCCAGGGTTCGTCGTCGGGAGGGCCGACGAGCAGCAGGCCGCCGGGCGAGCGGGTGGTCCGCAGGGCCAGGCCCAGCTCGCGGGTGCGTTCGAGCCAGCCGGTCGTGGCCAGGAGCTCGCGCAGGAATGCCACCGAACCTGAGTCCATGCCTCCATGGTGCACGAGGAGCGTGGCGGAGGTGGCCCGTTCGGGGCCGGGTGCCCGCCCCCGGCCTGCGTCCCGGGCGGCCGGGGCTGGCATGATCGGAGCCATGACAGATGTGAACGGGCTTTCCATCGCGATCCTCGGCGGCACCGGCGACCAGGGGAAGGGGCTGGCGCGGCGGTTCGCGCTGGCCGGGCACACGGTGCTGATCGGCTCGCGCAGCGCCGAGCGGGCCCAGGAGGCGGCCGGGTCGATCGGCTCGGGCGCGCGGGGCGGGGCCAACGCCGACGTGGCGGCCGAGGCCGACGTCGTGATCGTGGCGGTGCCGTACGAGGGGCACAAGGCGCTGCTGGAGTCGTTGCGCGCCGAGCTGGCCGGGAAGATCGTGGTCGACTGCGTCAACCCGCTCGGCTTCGACAAGCAGGGCGCCTACGCGCTGCCGGTGGCGGAGGGCAGCGCCGCCCAGCAGGCCGCCGCGGTGCTCACCGAGAGCCGGGTCGTGGCGGCCTTCCACCACGTGTCGGCCGTGCTGCTGATGGACCCGGCCGTGGAGAAGGTCGACCTCGACGTGCTGGTGCTCGGCGACGACCGCGAGGCCACCGACACCGTGCAGGCGCTGGCCGAGCTGATCCCGGGGGTGCGCGGCGTCTACGGCGGCCGGCTGCGCAACGCCCACCAGGTCGAGGCGCTGACCGCCAACCTCATCTCGATCAACCGGCGCTACAAGGCCCACGCCGGGCTGCGCGTCACCGACGTCTAGAGCCAGCCCGCGTCCTCGGCGACGCGGACGGCGTCGATCTTGTTGCGGGCGCCCGTCTTGGTGATCGCGGCCGTGAGGTAGTTGCGCACCGTGCCCGGCGACAGGTGCAGGCGGGCGGCGATCTCCTCGGCGGTCGCGCCCCTGGCGGCCTGCCGGAGCACGGTCGTCTCGCGGGGGGTGAGCGGGCTCTCGCCGTACTCCATGGCCGAGGAGACCAGCTCGCTCTCCAGCACGCGCAGGCCGGCCGCGGTGCGCCTGATGGCCTCGGCCAGGCGGTCGCCCGGCGCGTCCTTGACCAGGAACGCCTCGATGCCCGCGGCCAGCGCCCGGCGCAGGTGGCCGGGCTGCCCCATGGCCGTGAGCACCAGGATCCGGCAGGACGGGAGCCGTTCGCGCAGCTCGGCGGCGGCGGTGATGCCGTCGGTCACCGGCAGGTCGATGTCCACGACCGCCACGTCGGGCCGGACGTCGAGGGCCACCGGCACGATCTCGTCGCCGCGGACGACCTCCGCCACCACCTCGATGTCCGGCTCCAGCCGGAGCAGGGCGGTGAGCGCGGCGCGGATCATGTGCATGTCCTCGGCCAGCAGCACCCGGATCACGCCGGGACCTCCATGGTCAGCAGGAAGCCGCCGCCGTCCGTGGGGGCGGCGGCGCACGTGCCGCCCGCCTGGGAGGCCCGTTCGGCGAGCCCCGTCAGGCCGCCGCCGTGCTCACCGCTGTGCTCGCCGCCGTGCTCACCGCCGGCCGCGCCGTCGTTGGCCACCTCCAGGCGGACCCGGCCGTCCCGCAGCGACGTGGTGATCGTGCAGGTGGTGGCCCTGCTGTGGCGCAGGACGTTGGTGACCGCCTCGCGCACCCCCCACGCCAGCGCCTCCTCGGCCCGCCTGGGCAGCGGCACGTCGGCCAGGTGCGCCTGGCAGCTCACCCCCGACGACTCCAGCAGCGCGGCCGCGCGGTCGGTCTCGCCGCTCAGCGACATCGCGCGGTAGCCGCGGGCCACGTGGCGGACGTCCTGGGCGGCCTCGCGGGCGACGCGTACCAGCTCGCCCACCTCGCCGCGGGCCGAGGCGGGGTCGCGGTCCATCAGGCGGGCGGCCAGGTCGCCCTTGAGCGCGATGGCGGTGAGGCTGCGGCCCAGGCCGTCGTGCAGGTCGCGGGAGATGCGCAGGCGTTCCCTGAGCACGGCCGCGTCGGCCAGCTCGGCCCTGGCCTCCTCCAGCTCGGCGGCGACGCGGACGAGCCGGACCAGGACGTAGATCATCGAGCCGGTGATGGGGATGGCGATCACGTAGAACAGGGTGACCACGGCGTACTGGGCGCCGATCCACATGGTGGCGCCCTCGTACAGCATCATGAGGACGACCAGCGGCACGGCCCAGCGCAGCGCCAGGAACACCAGCAGGGTCCCGGCCAGCAGCGGGGCGGCGATCGACGACCAGCCGCTCGGCAGCATGTAGTCGCCCGCGTAGGTGACGACGGCCTGCAGCGGCAGCGTGGCCGGGAACAGCGGCGGGCGCCCGCCGCGCAGGGCGGCCCGCATGTTGACGTAGTGGGTGGAGACGACGGCGACCGTCACGGCCGCCGCCAGCAGCCCGATCGCCGGGCCGCCCATGAAGTAGAGCAGCCCGATGAGCGAATAGACGACCGAGACGCCCGTGATGAGCACGCGCGCGAGCCTCTGCGCCGAGGACGAGACCATCACAGCAGCGATTATGTCCGACTCAGGACCGGCGCGGCTCCCAGCGGAACCACAACCCGATCGCCACCACGCCCACCACCGCCCAACCGGCCAGGACGAGCGCCGGCACGAGCGCCTCCCCGGTCTTCACCGCGTGCACCACGGCCGACGTGGGCAGCAGGTCCAGCACCGGACGCAGCCACGAAGGCAGCGGGATCGGCCCCATCGCGCCCGCCGACACCGCGGCGACCAGGAACACCGGCATGGCGAACGCCCCGGCCAGCTCGCTGCGCGGGATCACCGCCGTGTACGCGGCCCCCAGCAGCGCCATGACGGCCGAGCCCGCGGCCGTCATGGCGGCGAACAGCAGCGGGTCGTCCGGCAGCGGCACCCCGGCGGCGAACCGCACGGCCACCGCGCACAGCACGATCACCAGGAAGGTCTGCGTGGCCGTGCCGGCGACCTGGCCGGCCAGGATCTGCGCGTCGGTCAGCAGCCCGGCCCGCAGCCGCTTGAGCACGAGCTGGTCGCGCCGGTTGGTCAGGGCGACCGCGATGTTCATGAACGCGGTCAGCGCCAGCACGATCGCCAGCGAGCTCTGGAACGCCGCGGTGGCGAGGGGCACCCCGCCCGAGGTGACCTGGCGCGTCAGCGCGGGCATGCCCACGGTCAGCCCGACCGGGGTGATCACCGAGGCGGCCAGCATGGCCCTGTCGCGCCAGAACAGGCGGGTGCCGAGACGGTAGGTGGCGGTCAGGCTCATCGGGCGCTCCTGGGCAGGTCGAGGAAGAGGTCTTCGAGGGTGGCCGCGCGGACCTCCAGGCCGGTCAGCCGCAGCCCGCGGCCGGCCGCCCAGGTCAGCAGCGTCTGCGCGGCCAGGTCGGGGTCCTCGGCCCGGCAGACGGCGGTGCCGCCGTCCACGGTGACCGGCAGCGGCAGGTCGTCCGCGGCGACCCCGGCGGGCAGCCGGAACGTCACCCGTCCGCCCCACGCGGCCAGCGTCTCGGCCATCCCGCCCGCCGCGACGATCTCGCCCCTGTCCATGATCACCATGGACGAGGCCAGGCGCTGGGCCTCCTCCAGGTAGTGGGTGGTGAGCAGGATCGTGGTGCCGCGCGCGGCCAGGCCGGCGACGACCTCCCACGTGTTCGCGCGGGCCTCGGGGTCCATGCCGGTCGTGGGCTCGTCCAGGAACAGCACGTCGGGGCGGCCGAGCAGGGCGAGCGCCAGGTCGAGCCGGCGCTTCTCGCCGCCGGACAGCTGGCGCACCCTGGTCCCGGCCTTGTCCGTCAGGCCGGCCAGGTCGAGCGCCTCCCCGGCCGGACGCGGCGCGGGGGTGAAGTCGCGCCAGACCGCGACCGTCTGGGCGACCGTCAGGTCGGGGAAGAACCCGGCCTCCTGGAGCATGATGCCGACGCGCTGCCGTACGGCCGCGCGGTCGGACCAGGGGTCGAGTCCGGCGACCCGTACGGTGCCGCCGTCCGGCCGCTGGAAGCCGGCCAGCACCTCGACCGTGGTGGTCTTGCCCGCGCCGTTGCGGCCGAGGAGGGCGAAGATCTCGCCCTCGCCCACCCGGAACGTCACGCCTCTCACCGCCGCGAATGTCCCGTGGTTCTTCCTGAGCTCGTTCACCTCGATCATGTGTCCGACTATGGCCGGACGGGTCAGGGGGCCGACAGTGAAGAATTCACGACTTCCTGGACAGCTTCAGCAGCGCGTCCGTGACCCCTTCCGGATCGATCACCTGGTGCAGGTGGAGGCCGGGCAGCCGGGTCACCGGCCAGCCGCGCCCGGCCGCGTCGCGGGCCACCTCCTCGTACGGCGGCCCGAACCACAGGCACGAGCACCTGACCGCGTCCCAGCCCGCGGGCACGGGGACGGGCTGCGTGTAGTAGTCGAGGGGCAGCCGCGGCTGCTCGCCCGTCACCAGCACCCGCTGGGCGGGGTCGGGGAGCATGGCCACGATGTCCTCCTCGTCCCACCAGTCGGTCCAGCGCGGCAGCACGCCGTCGGGGCCCGCCAGGCCGCGCAGGAACGGCAGGAAGCCCTCCTCGGCGGTCCTGACCAGCCCCTGGGACGGCGGCACGTGCGCGTCGGCGAACACGCAGGCCACCACCCGGTCGCCCAGCCCCTCCTTGATCACCGGCACGAAGAACCCGGCGTTGCTGTGCGCCACCAGCACGAGCGGCCCGTCGGAGGGGACGGCCGCGCGCACCGCCGCGACCACGCGCGGCCAGTACGGCGCCCCGCCGGCGGACACGCCGGTCAGGTCGGGGACGACGGCCGCCCGGCCGCGCCGCCCCAGCGACTCGGCCACCGGAGCCCACGTCGAGGGCCCGACGGAAGGGCTGTGCACCAGCACGAAGGTCGTTTCCATGGCCCCCACCCTGTCAGACGACGAGGGCGTGCCGGGAGACGGGTTTCCCGGCGCCGTCGTAGGCCGCCCAGGCGGCCGCGAGATCGGACACCGCCCGCGACAGCTCCTCCTCGGGAAACAGGAAGTGCAGGCGCAGATGGCCGGCGTGGCCGCCCAGCGGGTCGAAGGAGCCGCCCGGCGGCACCGCGACGCCGTGCCGGAGCGCCACCTGGGCGAAGGAGCCGGCGTCGCCGCGCGGCAGGCGCACCCAGACGGTCTGGCCGCCCTGGGCCGGCTCGAACGTCCAGGACGGCAGGCGTGCCCGCAGCTCGGCGCACAGGTGGTCGTGCCGCCGGCGCAGGGCGCGTACGCGGGCCTCGCGCACCTCGTCCAGGCGGCGCAGCAGCGCGACGGCGGCGAGCTGGCTGAAGACCTCGCCGCCGAGGTCGTGCACGGCCCGCAGCCTGGACAGCCGCGAGACCAGCGGCGCCGCCGCGCGGATCCAGCCCACCCGCAGCCCGCCCCACACCAGCTTGCTCAGCGAGCCGACGGTGACGACCCGCTCGCCGCCGCCGAAGGCCGCCACCGGCGCCGGCGTCCCGCCCGAGAAGCACAGCTCGGCGCAGACCTCGTCGTCGACCAGCGGCACGTCGTGCCCCGCGGCCAGGGCGGCCAGCCGCCTGCGGCCCGCGTCGTCCATGACCGCGCCGTCGGGGTTGCGCGCGGTGGGCACGCTGTAGACCAGCGCCGGCCGCTCGCGCACCGCCCGCCGCGCCTGGTCGTCGCCCAGGTCGCCGCTGAGATCCACGGGCTTGACGACGGCCGCCGCGTGCCGGAACACCTCCAGCGCCCCCGGGTACGTCGGCGACTCGGTCAGCACGGTGTCGCCCGGCGCCACCAGCAGCCCGGCCAGCAGCGTGAGCGCCTGCTGCGCGCCCGTCGTCACCATGATCTGGTCCGCCGTGGTGGGCAGGCCGCGCGCGCCGTAGTAGCCCGCCAGCGCCTCCCGGAGGGCGGGGTCGCCCGCCGGGTGGTAGCCCAGGTCGCGCAGGCCGGCCAGCCGCGCCCCCGCCTCCTGGTACGCCTCGAACAGCGCCGGCGGCGGGTCGTCCGGTGCCGCGCAGGTCAGCAGCCGCACGCCGTCGGGGTTGTGCAGGAGGTTCAGCATCAGCGGGTTGGCCGCCACGCCGTCGGCCGTCCTGGTGGCCGGCGGGTCGCCCGGCGCGACGCGGGTGCCGCTGCCCTGGCGGCGGGTCACCCGGCCCTCCTGCTGGAGCAGCTCGTAGGCGGCGACCACCGTGCCGCGGCCGACCGCGAGCCGGCCGGCCAGCACCCGGTCGGGCGGCAGTCGTTCGCCGGGCGGCAGCACGCCGTCGTCGACGAGCGCCCGCAGCCGGGCGGCGAGCAGCAGGTAGAGCGGCCCGCGGCCGGAGGCCCACCGGCCCAGCAGGTGGACGAGGTCATCGGGATTGGCCCTATTCATGGACCAATTCTCCGGTATTGGCTCTGCACTCGGGCCCTAATGCGGGGGATATTCGATGACATGAGTGATTTTCGCCCTGAGACGCGTGCCGTACACCTGCCGCAGCCCCCGGTCGAGGGCAGCCGGCCGATCGGCATGCCCATCTACCAGAGCGCCGGGTTCGCCTTCGACGACCCCGAGCTGATGGGCGTGGCGATGACCCGCCCCGACGACGCCTTCGTCTACGGCCGTGACACCAACCCCACCGTGCGCGCCCTGGAGCTGGCGGTGTCCGGCCTGGAGGGCGGCGCCGCCGCGCTGGCCGCCGCCTCCGGCATGGGCGCGATCAACACCGTGCTGCTCACCCTGCTCAAGCCCGGCGACCACCTGATCGCCCAGCGCTCCCTGTACGGCGGCACCGCCACGATGCTCAACGACCTGGCCGGCAGGTTCGGCATCGCCGTCACCCACGTCCCCGAGAACGACCCCGCCGCGCTGCGCGCCGCCGTCCGGCCCGAGACGCGGCTGGTCTACCTGGAGACCATCAGCAACCCGATGGGGCTGGTCGCCGACCTGCCCGCGATGTGCGCCACGGCCCGCGAGCTGGGCGTCCTGTCGGTGGTGGACAACACCTTCGCCACGCCCGTGCTCTGCCGCCCCCTTGAGCACGGCGCCGACGTCGTCGTGCACTCCGCCACCAAGTACCTGTCCGGCCACGGTGACGTGATCGGCGGCATCGCCGTCTTCGCCGACCCCGACCTGTACGGCAGGGTCTGGCACTTCGCCACCGAGCTGGGGGCCGCGGCCGCGCCCTTCACGGCCTGGCTGACGCTGCGCGGGATCCAGACGCTGCCGCTGCGCATGGAACGCCACTGCGCCAACGCCGACCTGCTGGCCCGCCGGATCGCCGAGCACCCAGCCGTGTCGGCCGTCCACTGGCCGGGGCTGCCCGCGCATCCGTCGTACGAGCTGGCTGCCAAGCTGCTGCCCGCCTTCGGCGGCGTCTTCTCCTTCGAGCTGGCCGGCGGCCGGGCGGCGGGGGAGGCGTTCATGCGGTCCGTACGGCTGGCGCGCATCGCCCCCTCGCTCGGCGGCGTCGAGACCCGCGTCATGCAGCCCGCCACCACCTCCCACCGCTTCCTCGGCCCCGAGGACCTGGCCAGGCACGGCGTGAGCGAGGGCATGGTGCGCGTGGCCGTGGGCATCGAGCATCCCGAGGACCTGTGGGCAGACGTGGCGCAGGCGCTCGGATAGCGTCGTCCCATGCCCGCCGATCGCGGGCGCACGACCGAAGGAGAGCCGTGACCACCGTCACTCACCAGGACGTCCTCGACGCGGCCGGCCGGATCGAAGGGCACGTGCTGCGCACGCCCGTCCTGGAGATCTCGCCGGGCCTGTTACTGAAGCTGGAGTTGCTGCAGCACTCGGGCTCCTTCAAGGTGCGGGGGGCGTTCAACCGCATCCTGTCGGCCGGCCCGTTGCCCGCCTCCGGGGTCATCGCGGCCAGCGGCGGCAACCACGGGCTGGCCGTCGCCTACGCCGCCAGGGCGCTCGGCGTGCAGGCCGAGATCTTCGTGCCGGAGGTGACGAGCCCGGTGAAGGTGGCCGGGCTCAAGGCACTCGGCGCGCACACCACCCAGACCGGGGCGATCTACTCCGAGGCCGCGGAAGCCGCCGCCAAGCGCGCCGCCGAGACGGGCGCGCTGGCCGTGCACGCCTACGACCAGGCCGAGGTGCTGGCCGGGCAGGGGACGGCCGGGCTGGAGATCATGGAGCAGACCGGGGGCGTGGACACGGTGGTGGTGGCCGTGGGCGGCGGCGGGCTCGCCGGCGGGATCACCCTGGGGGCCCGTGCCGGAGGCGAGGCGCCGCGGATCGTGGCGGTGGAGCCGTACGCCATCCCCACGCTGCACGAGGCGCTGCGCGCGGGCCGTCCGGTGCCGGTGCCGGTGGGCGGCGTGGCGGCCGACGCGCTCGGCGCCACGCAGCTCGGCCGGCTGGCGTTCGAGGTGTTGTCGGGGGCCGGGGTGGACAGCGTCCTGGTGGACGACGACGCGATCGTCGCGGCCCGGCGGACGTTGTGGGAGCGGCACCGGCTGGTGGCCGAGCCCGCGGGCGCGGCGGCGTACGCGGCCCTGCTGTCGGGGGCCTACCGGCCCGTGGAGGGGGAGCGGGTGGCCGTCGTGGTCTGCGGCTCCAACACCGACCCCGCCACGCTCTCCGGCGCGGCGGGGTGAGCGCGCCCCGGATGTGCGGGGCGCGCGGTCAGCTGTAGGTGTGCTCGGGGGCCGGGAAGGCCCCCGACGTCACCTCGTCGGCGAAGGCCCGCACCGCGCGGTCCATCTCCGAGGCGAGGTCGAAGTAGCGCTTGACGAACTTGGCCGGGCGCGGCGTCAGCCCCATCATGTCCTGCCACACCAGGACCTGCGCGTCCGTCGACGGCCCTGCCCCGATGCCGACCGTGGGGATCGACAGCGACGTGGTCACCCGGTGGGCCAGATCGGCCGGCACGCACTCCAGCACCACCGCGAACGCCCCGGCCCGCTCCAGGTCCTTGGCGTCGGCCATCAGCTCGTCGCCCGACTGGCCGCGCCCCTGCACCCGGTAGCCGCCGAGCGCGTTGACCGACTGCGGCGTGAGCCCGAGGTGGGCCATGACCGGCACGCCCGCCGAGACCAGCGCCTCGACCTGCGGCAGCACCCGCCGGCCGCCCTCCAGCTTGACCGCGTGCGCCCCCGCCTCCTTCATGAACCTGGCCGCCGACTCCAGCGCCTGCTGCGGCGACCCCTGGTACGACCCGAACGGCAGGTCGGCCACCACGAGCGCCCGCGAGGACCCCCGCACCACGGCAGCGGTGAGCGGGACGAGGTGGTCGAGCGTGACCGGAAGAGTGGAGTCGAAGCCGTAGACGACCATGGCCGCGGAGTCGCCGACCAGCAGCACGGGCACGCCCGCCTGGTCGAACACCCTGGCCGTCATCGCGTCGTAGGCGGTGACCATGGGCCACCGCTCCCCGCGCTCCTTGGCCGCCGCGAGGTCGCGGACGGTGACCCGGCGCCCGGACGCGCCGCCGTACAGCGTGGTGGAAGACATGGATACCTCCAGAAACGTCTCGAGGCGTCCCAGTGACGTCCCCGGACTCCTTCGATGATGTCATGACGGGAAAACCGGTGGCGAAACTGTCGGTGCCTCTTGACACAATCGACGCGGAGGTAAACGACACACCATGGCTCTCGACCAATACCGCAGGCTCTTCCGGCTTCCCGGCGTCCGCACTCTGCTCCTGGTGGGGATGCTCGCGCGCGTCCCGGCCACCGCCATGGGAATGGCGCTCACCCTCCACGTGGTCTTCGGGCTGCGCCTCGGCTACGTCGAGGCCGGCGTGGTGACGATGGCCAGCACGGTCGGCATGGCCGTCGGCTCGCCGCTGTCGGGCCGGTTCGTCGACCGCCACGGGGTGCGTCCCGTGCTCGTCGTCACCACCCTGGCCCAGGCGGTGTTCTGGTCGTGCGCGTGGGCGCTGCCGCTGCCCGTCCTCGCCGTCGCGGCGGCCCTTGCGGGCCTGCTCAACCTGCCGGTGTTCAGCGTGACCAGGCAGTCGCTGGCCGCGCTGGTGCCGCCGGAGCAGCGGCGCACCGGGTTCACGCTCGACTCGATGCTGGTCGAGCTGTCGTACATGACCGGTCCCGCGCTCGCCGCGGCCGGCATCACCACGCTGGGCAGCACCACGACGCTGGTCCTCATCGGCGTCGGCATCACGGCCGCGGGCCTCGGCCTGATCGTGTTCAACCCGCCCACCCGGTCGGCCGTCGAGCTGGAGGAGCCGGTGGTGAAGGTGCCGCGGCGGCAGTGGCTCACGCCGGGCTTCGTCGCGCTGCTCGGCACGACGGCGGCGGCCACGTTCATCCTCACCGCGACCGAGCTCGGGCTGGTGGCCACCATCAACACCGCGGGCGAGACGGGGTGGGTGGGCGTCGCCGTGGCCATCTGGTGCCTCTACTCGCTGGTCGGGGGCTTCGTCTACGGCGGGTTGTCGCGCGGCTTCTCGCCCCTGGTGCTCATCGCGGGCATGGGCCTGCTGACCATCCCCGTGGGCCTGGCCGGCGGCGACTGGCGGTGGCTGATCCTGGCGATGCTGCCCGCCGGTCTGCTGTGCGCCCCGGCCCTGTCCTCCACCGTCGACGTGCTCAGCCGCTGGGTGCCCGCCGCGGCCAGGGGCGAGGCGATGGGCCTGCACGGCACGGCCCTGCTCATCGGCGGGGCCGCGTCCTCGCCCATCGCCGGGGCGATCATCGACGGCAGCGGGCCGACGTGGGCGTTCGTGGTGGCCGGGCTGGTCGGGGTGGTCATGGTGGCGGTCGCGCTGCCGCTGTGGCGGCGGCGTCCACCGGTCGCCGGCCCGCCGGTCGAGGTCAAGGAGCACGTGCTGCCTCCGGCGGCGGCCAAGAGCTGATCCGGGGGCGGTTCCAGCCTGCCGGCCGTTCGGGCCGGGGGCCTGTCAGCGGTGTCCGCAGGGCTTTGTGACGGCCTGTGCGGGGGTGAACGGGGTTTCCCGTTTGTTGCCCCGTGCGCACTCCGTCCGTCAGGCGAAAGTTACGAAACGGGACCGTTGCGTATCGGAATGTCTTGCGATACGGTGACGTTGCGAAACTGGGCCGTATCGAAATTAAGGGACGTTCTCATGGATCAGAACACGGGGCATCCACGCAGGTGGGGCATCCTGGGAGTGCTGGTGTTCAGCCTCCTCGCGGTCGTGCTGGACAACACGATCCTCAACGTGGCGATGAAGACCATCGCCGACCCCCATGCCGGATTGGGCGCCACGCAGGGCCAGCTGGAGTGGGCGATCAACTCCTACACGCTGGTGTTCGCCGGGCTGCTGTTCACCTTCGGCGTGATCGGCGACCGCACCGGCCGCAAGCGCATGTTGTTCATCGGCATGGCGCTGTTCGGCCTGGCCTCGCTGGCCAGCGCCTACTCCCAGGATCCGATGCAGCTGATCCTCGCCAGGGCGGCGATGGGCATCGGCGGCGCGGCGATCATGCCGGCCACGCTGGCGATCATCTCCAACGTGTTCCCGCCCGGCGAGCGTGGCAAGGCGATCGGCATCTGGGCCGGCGGCGTGGGGCTCGCGGTGGCGATCGGCCCGATCACCGGCGGCCTGCTCATCGAGCACTTCTGGTGGGGCTCGGTCTTCCTGATCAACGTGCCGATCGTGGTGATCAGCATGTTCCTCATCGGCGCGTTCGTGCCCGAGTCGCGTGACCCGAAGCCGTCCAGGCTCGACCCGGTGGGCGTGCTGCTGTCGATCATCGGTCTGGTCGCGCTGGTCTACGGCATCATCCGCGGCGGCGACATGGGCACCCTGGCGAGCGCCGAGGTGATCGTCCCGACGGTGTTCGGCCTGCTCGTGCTGGGCGTGTTCGTGTGGTGGGAGCGTCGCATCGACAACCCGGTGTTCGACGTGCGCAACTTCAGCAACGTACGGTTCAGCTCGGCCATCGGCATGATGGGCCTCGTCTTCTTCGCGATGATGGGCGGGATGTTCTTCCTGACCTTCTACCTGCAGATCGTGCTGGGCTTCAGCCCGATCCAGGCGGGAGCCCTGATGATCCCGTTCGCCGCCGCGCAGCTCATCTTCGCGCCGCTCAGCCAGCGGGTGAACCAGCTCTTCGGCGCCAAGCTGTCGGCCACGGTCAGCATGCTCGTGGTGACCGCGGCGCTGGGCAGCTACGCGCTGATGGACGTGGACACGCCCGTGGTGCTGATCGAGATCATCTTCTTCGTCCAGGGCGCGGCGATGGCGAACATCATGCCGCCCGCGACCACCGCCATCATGGAGGCGCTGCCCAGGGAGAAGGCCGGTGTGGGCTCGGCCATGAGCAACACCGTCCGCCAGGTCGCCGGTGCGCTCGGCGTGGCCGTGCTCGGCTCGGTCCTGTCCAGCAGCTACCGCGGCGAGATCGCCTCGGCGCTCCCGGCCGGCGCCCCGCACGCCGCCGGTGAGTCGATCATGGCGACGATGGAGTTCGCCGGGACGCTCGGCGAGCGCGGCCAGGCGCTGATCAAGCCCGCCTTCACCGCCTTCGTCGACGGCATGCACGTCACGGCGATGGTGTCGGCCGTGATCGGCCTGGTGGGCGTCGCGGTGGTGGCCAAGTGGATGCCGGGCAAGGCGCGCCCGGTCCAGCAGGCGGAACAGAAGGAACCAGCGGTAGTGTGAGGCCGCGATGACGATCCAGGATTCAGGGACTGCCCGCCCGGCGGGCCGTCCGCGCAGCGAGAAGGCCGAGAAGGCGATCATCGAGGCGACCCTCGACCTGATCGGCGAGGGCATGGGGGTGTCGGAGCTGTCGATCGAGGCCATCGCGTCGCGGGCGGGTGTCGGCAAGACCACGATCTACCGGCGCTGGTCCAACAAGGAGGACCTGGTCGTCGACGCCCTCTCCACGCTGAAGGCGCCGCTCCCGCCGCTGTCCGGCACCTCCGTGCGCGACGACCTGATCTCCCTGCTCGACGCGATGCGCCGGGAGGCGGGCCAGGCCCGCACCCGGTGCGTGATGAACATCGCGATGGGCGAGGCCGATCGTTATCCGCGGCTGATGGAGCGCTTCGTGAAGCGGGCCGTCGAGCCGCGCAGGGAGGCGCTGCGCTCGGTGGTCGAGCGCGGCGTCGCCACCGGCGAGCTCCGCGCCGACCTCGACGTCGACCTGGCGATGGCCCTGTTCTCCGGCACGATGATGTGGCATTCCAAGTGGGGGCCGGCCGGCGACCTCCCGGCCGATCTGGCCGAACGGGTGGTCGACATGGTCCTGCTCGGGCTGGCCGGAGACCGCGCCGAGCCCTGAGCCCGCCCTCACCCGCTGCGGAGGCGCCTCCGGGGGCCTCCGTGCGTCGTTCCGGGGTGGCCTGTTCAGAAGGTGAGCGCTGTTCTACTGTCGCGCCATGCCCCCCATGCGAAGAATCGCGATCCTCGGCGTGCTCACGCTCGGCCTGCTGTTACCCGCCGGCGCCGCGCGGGCCCACGAGGAACGTCCGGTGACGCTGCCGGACGGCACCGGTTCGGTCCCGGTGCTGCGGGCGGGCGAACCCGACCTGCTGGTCTGCAAGACCGACAAAGCCGACTTCGAGCGTCGAATCGCGAAATTTCCGGCGGAGCTGCGACAGCGCAATCTCGACCTTTTCGCGAAATGTCAGCAACAAGGGGTAAGAAACCTGCAAGAGGCGGTCGATCGGGTTCAGCGACCGGGGATGACGATCGCCCTCCTGCCCGGCCTCTACCGCGAGGAGCCCAGCCAGGCCGCCCCCACCGGCGCCTGCGCGAAACTGCCCGCCCGCTGGTCGACCTGGGGCTACCAGATCCTCACCTTCGAGCAGCAACAGCAGTGCCCGCACAACCAGAACCTGGTCGCCATCCTCGGCAAGAAGGACCTGCAGATCGAGGGCACCGGCGCCGGCCCCCTGGACGTCGTCATCGACGCCGAGTACCGCAAGCTCAACGCCGTCCGCGCCGACCGCACCGACCGCACCGACGGCGTCTACTTCAGGAACTTCACGGCCCAGCGCACCACCTTCAACTCCCTGTACGTGCTGGAGACCGACGGCTTCGTCATCGACCGCGTCCTCACCCGCTGGAACGACGAGTACGGCTTCCTCACCTTCGCCGGTGACCACGGCCTCTACACCGACTGCGAGGCGTACGGGAACGGCGACGGCGGCCTGTACCCCGGCAGCGCCTCCAACCTCAACGACGGCCGCGGCCACGACGTGCCGCGCTACGCCATCGAGATCCGCCGCTGCCGGAGCCACGACAACGCGCTCGGCTACTCGGGCACCGCGGGCGACTCGATGTGGGTGCACGACAACGAGTTCTACGACAACATGGTCGGCGCCACGATGGACAGCCTCTGGCCCGGCCACCCCGGCCTGCCGCAGAACCACGCCAGGTTCGAGAACAACCAGATCCACGACAACAACCGCGACTACTACCGCTACACCCGGGACGGCACCTGCGCCCGCCCGCCCGCCGAGCGCGGTTACGAGCGTGGCGTGGTCTGCTCCCAGGTCGGCGTGCCGCCGGGCACCGGGGTCCTGGTCGCGGGCGGCAACTACAACGTCTTCAGGAACAACCGCGTCTGGGGGCACCGGCGGGCGGCGTTCCAGCTGTTCGGCGTGCCGGCGTTCATCAGGGGCGAGAACGACCTGGCCAAGCAGGCCGACACCGCGAACCACAACCGCTACGAGGGCAACGTCTTCGGCGTCGGCCCGGCGGGGGAGCGGCGGCCCAACGGCCTGGACGTGTGGTGGGACGGCCAGGGCACCGGCAACTGCTGGCAGGGCGACGCGGGCCGGTCCACGCCCGCCGCGCTGCCCGTCTGCGCCGCCCGCGCGCCGGAGTTGTCCGGCGGGACGAGCCGCGTCCTGGCCGAGCCCGTCAAGCTCGCCAAGCTGTACCTGTGCGCCGACTTCAGCGCGGCCCAGGCGCGGCTGCCCGCCGGCTGCGACTGGTTCGGCGCGTCCGGGCTCGGCAAGGTCGAGGCCCAGCTCGCCCTGGGCGGGTCGGTGGTGCTCGCGCTGTTCGCGGTGCTGTTCTGGCGGCGCTCGGGCGCCGGCGCCCGGCTGCACAGGGGACGGCGGGGGGCCGGCCCCTCGGCCAACGGGGTGGCCCCCGCGGTGGCCGCGATCAGCACCCGCAGGCACGCGCTCATCGTGGCCGGGACCCTCGGCGGGCTCGCCGGCCTGACCCTGGACGTGGTGGGCGCGGCCGTGGACAGCACCCTGCTGGCCGCCGTCGCGCTGCTGCTCATGGCGGACTGGTGGTTGTGCCTGGGCGTGGCGCTGCGGCCGAGGCGGCCGGCGTTCGGCGGGCTCACGATCGTGCTCGGGGTGCTGGCCTGCGTGGACGCCTTCGACCGGGTGATCCATCCGGTGCCGTTCGTGCCGCTGGGGCCGGGGTGGGTGCGGGGGCTGCTCACCGGGGTGTGGGTGTTGTGCGCGGTGGTCGTGCTGGCGCCGCGGCGCGGCCGTACCGAGGACAGGGCGGTGGCCGGGACGGAGGTGCGCGCGTGAGCAGGGGTGCGGCGCTCCTGACGGTTCTCACGGTCGCGCTCACGGCGGGCTGCGGGCCGCTGTCGGCGACCCACCACGTGCCGGGCAACAGCCACCAGGTGGCCACGGGCGCGCCGGACGGGCGGGCCGACGCCGTGATCACCATCGCGGGCGGCCGGGTGAGCCCGCCGTCCGGCTGGCTGGAGGTCGCGAAGGGGCGGCAGGTCGGCATCACGGTCACCGGCGACGTCGCCGACGAGCTGCACGTGCACGGCTACGACATCGAGGCCGAGCTGCGCCCGGGCGTGCCGGTGACCGTGCGGTTCACGGCGGACCTGACGGGCGTGTTCGAGGTGGAGACCCACCGCGGGCACCTCGTGCTGACCCAGCTGGCGGTGAGATGAAGCACCTGCTCGCCCACGGGGTCGGCGGCCGGGGTGACCTGCCGATCCCGCTGTTCTACGCCTACGCGGGGGCGTTCGCGGCGCTCGTGGTGTCGTTCCTGGCGCTCGGCCTGCTCTGGGCGGACTCGCGCTTCCGCGGGGACCGGGCCGGGGTGGTGATCGCGCTGCGCCTGCCCGCGCGGCCCCCGCGGGTGCTCGCGCTGCTGGGCGCGGCGTACACGGTGGGCCGGCTCGCGGTCGGCCCGGAGGAGGGGAACGCCGGGCCGTACCTGGTCTACGTGCTGTTCTGGGTGGGGCTGGTGCCCGCCTCGCTGCTGTTCGGGCCGGTGTGGCGGGGGCTGAACCCGTTCCGGCTGCTGCCCGACCGGCCGCGCCGCCCGCTCCCGGTGCGGCTCGGCTACCGGCCCGCCGCGGCGGGCCTGCTCGCCTTCACCTGGATGGAGCTGGTCGCCCCCGAGCCCGCCGCCCCCGCCACCCTGCTGGTCTTCCTCGGCCTGTACGCCGCCGTCCAGCTCGCGGGCACCGCCGTGTACGGCCACGCCTGGCTGGAACGCGGCGACCCGTTCGAGGTGTACTCGACCCTGATCGGCCACCTGTCGCCGCTCGGCCGGCGCGCCGACGGCACCCGCGTGCTGCGCAACCCCTTCGACGGCCTGGACGCGGTGGCCCCCGCCCCCGGCCTGGTCGCGACCGTGTGCGTGTTGCTGGGCAGCACCGGCTACGACGGCTTCTCCTCGGCGCCCGCCTGGGTGGAGGCCCTCCAGTCGGGCCCGCTGGGCCGCACCGGCCTGGGCACGATCGGCCTGCTGGCCGCCGTCGCCGGGGTGGCGCTGCTGTACGCCGCCTGCCTCGGCGCCGCCGGGCTGATCGGCGGCGCCCGCGGGCTGGCCCCCCGCTTCGCCCACTCGCTGGTGCCGATCGCGATCGGCTACCTGGTCGCCCACTACTTCTCGCTGCTGGTGGTCGAGGGGCAGCGCACGTTCGTCCTGGCGCTGGGCCTGGACGCGCGGGTGGACCAGAACGCCGTCTCACCGGCGGCCGTCGCCGCCGTGCAGGTGCTGGCCATCGTGATCGGGCACGTCGGCGGGGTGGTGGCCGCCCACGACCGCTCGGTACGGCTGCTACCGCCCGCGCGGGCGGTGGCCGGCCAGCTCCCGCTCTTCGTGCTGATGATCTGCTACACGATCGGCGGGCTGACGCTGCTGTTCGCCGCCTGACCCGCCTGACCTGCCGGGCCGGGGGCGCCGATCAGGGTGAAGGGCACGGTGGCCGCCACGCGGCCGTTGACGATGACGTCGAGCTCGCGCGGGCCGGGCGGCTCGTTGCGGGTGGTGACCGGGCGGAAGGAATGGCTCTTGCGCAGCGTGAACGCCGCCCCCTCGGCGGTGGCCGAGCGTTCGCCCAGGTGGAAGACGCGGCGCGAGCCCGCCCGGCGGACGGCGTACTTGACCACCAGCGGGCCGGGCGCGCCCGCGGTGACCGTGACGGTGAAGGTCAGGCTGCCGCCGACGGCGACCGTGCCGGACTCCAGGGTGAGCGCCCGCGCCGAGCCGCTGCCGGGCGTGGCGCCCAGCAGCGCGAGCGCCTCGGGATGCCCGGAACGCAGCAGCCCGCGCACCGCGTGCCGGACGACCCGCTCGACGTGCGAGCCGCCGCCCGCCCGCCAGCGGGCCAGCACGGCGAGCGCCGCGTCGGGGTGGTCCTTGGCCAGGTCGTTGACGTGGTTGGCGACCGAGCGGCGGACGTATTCGCTCGGGTCGTCGTGCAGCAGGTCGAGCAGGGGCAGGGTGGGGCCGGGCGCCATCAGCCAGCCGACCCGCGGCGCCCACGGCAGGCGCGGCCGGGAGCCTTCGGAGGCCAGGCGGCGCAGGTGCTCGTCGGGGGACTCGGCCCAGCCGTACATGATTTTGAGGGCGTCGTCGCGGTGGCGGTCGAGGTAGGGGCGCACGGCGAACTCGCCCGTCGAGTACGGCGTGAGCGCCGCCAGCGTGGCCATCGCCGCCTCCAGGTGGCCGAGCCCGTGGACGGCGGTGTGGTCGGTGAGCGGCCAGCCGCTCCACAGGTCGAGCTCCCCGCGCGCGGCGCAGGCCCGCACCAGCTCGGCGGCCCGCGGGTAGGGCAGCGGGAGGGCGTCGTGGAGGGCGGCCGAGACGTGCCGGACGCGGCCCTTCAGCTCCAGCGGGCCGAGCCCGGCCAGGGCCTGCTCGGTGAACCGGGCGCGCGGGAACGACGGCCACACGGCGGCCATGCCGCCGGCCAGCACCGAGACGGACCGGGCGTTGATCAGGTCTTTGAGTGGTTGTGCCACGGGCCCACCCTGCCAGCCGCCACCGACAATCCGGCTCCATCCTGATGGCCGCCCCCTCGTGAAGAGGGCGACCGGCCGCGTCAGCCCGTCGTCTCGCGCCACCGGTTGGTGATGGGCAGACGGCGGTCGCGCCCGAAGTTCTTCGGCGTGATCTTGGGGCCCGGCGGGTACTGGCGGCGTTTGTACTCCGCCAGGTCCACCAGCCTGATCACCCGCGTGACCAGCGCCGGGTCGTGCCCGGCCGCGATGAGCTCCTGCGAGCCCATGTCCTTCTCCACGTAGTCGTCCAGCAGCCGGTCCAGCACCTCGTACGGCGGCAGCGAGTCGGTGTCGCGCTGGTCGGGACGGAGTTCGGCGCTGGGCTCCTTGGTGATCGAGTTCTCCGGGATCGGCTGCTCGACGGCCATGAGGAAGCCCTCGCAGGTGTGCGCGTTGCGCCACTTGGCCAGCTCCCACACCATCGTCTTCGGCACGTCCTTGATCGGGGCGAAGCCGCCGGCCGAGTCGCCGTAGAGGGTGGAGTAGCCGGTCGCCAGCTCGCTCTTGTTGCCGGTGGTGAGCACCAGGTGGCCGTGCTGGTTCGACAGGCCCATGAGGATCATGCCGCGCACCCTGGCCTGGAGGTTCTCCGCGGCCAGGCCGGACAGCTCGACCTCCTTCTCGAAGGCCGTGACGATCTCGGCGATCGGCGCGATCCTGGAGTTGATGCCCTGCCTGGCCACCAGGTCCTCGGCGTCGGCCAGCGAGTGGTCGGAGGAGTAGCGCGAGGGCATGAGCACGACGTTCACCCGGGACGGGCCGATCGCGTCGGAGGCGATGGCCGCCGTCAGGGCCGAGTCGATGCCGCCCGACAGGCCCAGGATGACCGACTGGAAGCCGTTCTTGGCCACGTAGTCGCGTACCGCGAGCACCAGGGCCGCGTACACCTCGGCGTGCAGGTCGAGCCGTTCGGCGACGCGGGCGGGCGCCGCCGGGTAGGGCGCCACGGGGTCCTGGGAGAGCACCCGGCGCTCCACGGTGATCGTGGTGCCGTCGAGGGCGTCGTAGGGGAACGTGCCGGGCTCGGCGTCGGCGACCGGCAGGTCGAGGTCCACGACCAGCAGCTCCTCGCGGAACTGGCCGGCCCGCGCGACCAGCTCGCCCGAGCCGTCCACGACGATCGAGTCGCCGTCGAAGACCAGCTCGTCCTGCCCGCCGACCTGGTTGACGTAGGCGAGCGCGCAGCCGGCCTCGCGCGCCCTGCGGGCGCACAGCTCCAGCCGTACGTCGTCCTTCTCCTTCTCGTACGGCGAGGCGTTCGGCACCACCAGCAGCCCGGCGCCCGCCTGGCCGACGACGGACACCGGCCCGCCCTCCTGCCAGAGGTCCTCGCAGACCGCGATCGCCACGTCCACGC
Source organism: Nonomuraea sp. NPDC005692 (assembly GCF_040631115.1). Lineage (NCBI taxonomy): Bacteria > Bacillati > Actinomycetota > Actinomycetes > Streptosporangiales > Streptosporangiaceae > Nonomuraea > Nonomuraea sp. NPDC005692. Next base: position 44,868 of record NZ_JBEXYU010000003.1, read on the forward strand.
CGTGCAGCCGGAAGATCGGCAGCCGGTCGCCGCGCACGAAGTAGCGGTACTCGTCGAACACGCCGTAGTTGGGCAGGTGGTGCTTGGCCGTGCGGGTGACGACCTCGCCCTTGTGCAGCAGCGCGGCCGCGTCCAGCGGCGCGCCCTTGGGCTGGCCCACGCGGGGCGCCAGGCCGGCGCGGTCGACGTAGCCGACGACCACGGGGAGGTCGCCCAGTCCCTCGCGGTCGAGCCTGCGCGCCACCTCCTCCAGGGTCCTGACGCTGGCGTCCACGAAGGACGTGCGCAGCACCAGGTCCTCGACGGGATAGCCGGTGAGGAACATCTCGGTGAAGACGACGAGGTGAGCGCCTCGCTCGGCGGCGTCACGGGTCCACGCGACCAGCCGCTCGCTGTTGGCGGCCAGGTCGCCGACGGTCGGGTTCGTCTGTGCCAGGGCTATGCGCAGTTGTGCCACGTCATTAGCCTAGTACTACCCGATTTTTATCGTCAAAGCGACGAAAAGTGTCCCATGTCGCCAGGGGTGACCAATCCGGACTCGTAGGCCGCCATCACCAGCTGCGCCCGGTCGAACAGCCCGAGGTGGTCCAGCAGCGACTTCACCAGCACCGACACCTCCTCCTCGGGCAGCGCGAGCGTCTGGCCGATCTGCCGGTTCGTCAGCCCGCGCGCGACGAGTTTGAGCACGTCGAGCCGGGCGTCGGAGAGCCCGGCCAGCGCCGGCGGCGAGGCCGGGTCGGTGCGGCCGGCGAACGCCGAGATCAGCCGGGTGGTGACCGCCGGGTCGATGAGCGCGTCCCCGGCGGCGGCCGCCCTGATGGCGGCCAGGAACTGCTCGGGAGCCGAGGTCTTCAGCACGAAGCCGCTCACGCCCGCGCGCAGCGCCGCGTACAGGTTCTCGTCGCTGCCGAACGTCGTCATCATGACGACCTTGGGCGGGCGTTCCCCGGCCAGGATCCGGCGGGCGGCGGCCAGGCCGTCCAGGTGCGGCATCTGGATGTCGAGCAGCACGACGTCGGGCCGGTGCGCGCGCACGCCCGCGATGGCCTCCTCGCCGTTGGCGGCCTCGCCGGCCAGCGCGACGCCGTCCTCGCTGTCGAGCATGGCGCGCAGCCCCGCCCGGACGAGCGCCTGGTCGTCGGCCACCAGCACGCGCAGCACCCGCTCATCGGCGGCGGCCGGAGCCGGCGCGGCGGACGGCGCGGCGGACGGCAGTGGGGGCGGCTCCTCCAGCCGCTGGGCCAGCATGTCGGCCTCCAGCCGGCGCAGCCCGGCCGACAGGTCGAGCCCCAGCTCGTCCCGCCACACCGCGCGGGCCCGGCGCAGCGCGGCCAGCGCGTCACCCTGGCGGCCCATCCGGTACAGCGCGAGGGCCAGCAGCCGCCACGCCTCCTCGCGCAGCGGATGGGCCGAGGCGTGCGCCTCCAGGTCCGCCACCAGGGAGGTGGCCCGGCCGAGCGCGAGACCGGCGTCGGCGCGCCGCTCGACCGCGATCAGCCGCAGCTCCTCCAGCCTGCCCGCCTCGGTCGCCGCCCAGGTCAGCTCGGCGAACTCGGCCAGCGCCGGCCCGCGCCACAACCCGAGCGCGCTCTCCATGGCCGCCCACACCTGCGGCGGTGGCCCCTCGGTCTTCACCAGGCTCTCGAACCGCCACGAGTCCACCTGGTCGGGCGCGGCGCGCAGCGCGTAGCCGGGCGCGGCCGAGACCAGCACCTCGGCCTCCTCGCGCGGCGCGCGGCCGGGTTCGAGCGCGCGCCGCAACCGGGAGACGTAGCCCTGGATGGTGGACAGGGCCTGCGCGGGCGGATCGCCCGGCCACAACTCGTCGATGAGGGTGTGCACGGGCACGGCCCGGCCGCCCGCCACGAGCAGACGGGCGAGCACCGCCCGCTGCCGCTGGCCGCCGAGGTCGAGGGGGACGCCGTCGCTCCAGGCGTGGAACGGTCCCAGTGCGGTGAATGTCAGCATGTCAGGGGTAAGCGTAGAGGGAGAACACGTCCGGGGATATGGCGAATTGTCACAGGGGGAGTTCGGCGTGGACAACCGTGCCGCCTCCCGGTCCCGCTCGTACGGCGCAGGTGCCCCCGAGCTCGGCGGCCCGTTCGCGCATCGAGCCCAGCCCGACGCCGGGCCGCGCGTCCGGCGGCAGGCCGATCCCGTCGTCGCCGACCGTGACGCGCAGCCGGTCGTCGCGGCGCAGCGCCACCGTGATCCGCGAGGCGCAGGCGTGCTTGCGGGCGTTGGTGAGCGCCTCCTGGACGATGCGGTAGGCCGCGACCTCGACCGCGGCGGGCAGGCCGGTCAGCTCGCCCGACGTCTCGATCGGCGTCCCGGCCAGCTCCTCGATCGCGCCGGCCAGGCCCAGCTCGTCCAGGGCGGGCGGGCGCAGGCCGTAGACGAGCTGCCGGATGTCGCCGGTCACGGCGTCCATGCCGGCGCGCAGCCCGGCCAGCAGCCGGTCGGCCTGCTCGGGGGCGCTGTGCATGGTGAGCCGGGCGGCGTTGATCGACATGGCCATGCCGGTGAGCGACTGGCCGAGCCCGTCGTGCAGGTCGCGGCGCAGCCGCCGCCGTTCCTCCTCCCGCGCGGTCAGGATGCGCTCGCGCGAGCGCTGCAACGCCGCCGTCAGCCGTACGGCGTGCGCCGCGTCGGCGATGTACGGCGTGATCGTGGCGATCACCCGCTCGTCGTGGGCCGCGGGGAACCTGCGACGGTCCGTCGGCCCGATCAGCAGCAGCCCGACCGGCTCCCCGTGCCACACCAGCGGGACCGTCCTGGCCGCCGCGCCCACCACGCCGGACGTGGTCACCGCGCCGTCGGCCTCGACCGCCACGCCGGTCACCGACAGGCCCTCGCGCAGCACGTCGAGCGTGGCCAGCAGGCCGTGCACCGGGTCGGTGTGCTGGAGCCGGTGCCGCAGCCGCCGGGCCAGCGTGCCGGGGACGCCGGTGCTGCCGTACAGCAGGCGGTCCACGCCGCGTTGCAGGCCGCGGCGCATCGGCTGGAAGAACGCCCCGGCGAACAGGGCCGCCGGGATCCCGGCGATCCGGTCCACCTCGGACAGGAACAGGCTGAGCGCCGCGCTGACCGCCACGTACACGAGCGTGATCACGATGGCCAGGCCGGTGCCCACCAGCGCCCTGCTGATCAGCGTGTCGATGCCGAACAGCCGGTAGCGCAGCACCGCCACGGCGATGGCCGCCGGGATCAGCGGAATGGCCAGCGAGGCCACCCACCAGACGTCCGCGCCGAGCATCCAGGGCACCAGCAGGCCGGGCAGGGCCACCAGCAGCCACAGGAGCTGCCGCCGCTCGACCGCGTCGCCGCGCCGGAAGCGCACGACCAGCGAGGCGAAGGCCAGCACCATGCTCGCCGAGAGCGTGCCGTGCCCGGCCTCGCGCAGCTCCGGCCGGCCGGTCAGCAGCCCGGCCCAGTCCAGCGCCTGCCCGGCCACGGCCAGCGCGACCACCGGCCGCCAGCGCCGCGACAGCAGCCTGCCCACCGGGTACAGCAGCGGCAGCAGGACGCCGAGGGTCAGCTCGCAGACGTTCCAGGTCAGGTTGACGACCGGCCAGCGCGGCCCCGGCCGGCCGTCGAGCAACTGGTAGAGGTTGGCCGACAGGATGTTGGCCGCCGCGCTCGCCCCGCCCAGACACAGCAGCCAGCCGATGACCAGCCGCGGCCTGCTGTGCACGAGGATCGCGCCGAAGACCGGGAAGGCCGTGCCCGCCATGTCCTCCGGCGCGAACGGCAGCGGCGTGTACGGCGACGGCGGCAACTGGGCGGTCACCCAGATGTCGGCCAGCTCCAGCACGACGGCGAACGTGGCGATCCCGATCGCGACGCGGGGAGTGGCCAGCCTCGTCACCGCCCGGCGCGCCCAGACTGCGTGGCGCATCCCACCATTTCCTTCCGTGATCGGCAGGAAATTATCGGGAAGAAGCCAACATCCGATCAAAATTCTCTCAACGGCGGCGGATTCCGTGGAGCGCCGCCCATGACCTCAGGCCGGGTCAGCGCAGCCGGATCGCCGGGCCGAGGGCCAGCATGCCCGCCGCCGACACCAGCGCGACGCCGCCCACGGCGAACCACAGCGCCTTCGGCCCGGCCGCGAGCAGCGGGCCGCCCATCAGCGGTGCCAGCACCGAGGCCAGCGACCAGGCGAAGCCGAACAGCCCCGAGTACCGCCCCCGCAGGTGCTCGGGGGCCAGCGCGGCCACGATCGTCCCGGAGATGCCCGCGGTGATGATCTCGCCCACGGTCCACACCGCGATCGTGACGGCCAGCCAGAACGTCGTGGTGACGAAGGCCGTCAGCGCGAACCCGGCCCCCATGACGGCCAGCCCGAGCGCGAACGTGCGGGAGGGGTCCCTGCGCCCGAGCCAGCCGGAGACCAGCGGCTGCACGACGACGATCAGCACCCCGTTCAGCGCCATGGCCAGGCCGAACTGCCCCGTGGTCAGCTTCACCACCGACGTCATCGCGACCGGCAGCATGGTCACGGTCTGCAGGTAGACCAGCGCGTTGCCGAGCACGACCAGCGTGAAGGCCACCATCAGCCGGTCGCGCAGCACGACGCCGAACCCGCCGCCCGACCCGCGCGCCGGCGGCCGGGTCTCGGGCACCGCCCGCCACACCAGCGCGGCGAAGAGCAGGCACGAGGCCGCGTCGATCCAGAACAACCAGGCGAACCCGACGCTCGCCAGCCAGCCGCCGGCCGTCATGCCGACCGCGTAACCCAGGTTGATCGCCCAGAACAGCAGCCCGTACGCGCGGGCCCGCTCCGACGGCGACACCAGGTCGGCCACCAGGGCGCTGGACGCCGGCCGGTAGATGTCGATCACCAGCCCGAGCACGAACATGGAGGCGACGATCGCCGGCAGCGAGGTGCTGTAACCGAGCGCCAGCATGGTGGCGGCGGTGGCCAGCATGCCGCCCGACAACGTGACCCGGCGCCCGATCCGGTCGGTGAGCACGCCGGCGAGGATCTGCGACAGCAGCGAGCCCGCGCCGTAGACGCCCATGACCAGGCCCACGGCGGTCACCGACATGCCGCGCGAGTGGGTCAGGTACACGCCGGTGAACGGCATGACCAGGGTGCCCAGGCGGTTGACGAGGGTGCCGCTCCACAGGGCCCAGAAGGGCCGCGGCAGTCCGCCGATCTGGGAGCGGAGGAAGGAAGGCTTTTCGACAGCGGTGCTAGACACGGATAAAGGGTCAGGTCTGGGTGGCCGAGGTGCCATCGATTTAGTGCACACTAAAACCATGGCCGTCACCTGGGACCTCAAGCCGGAGGACGTCGCGCGCATCCGGTTCGCGTTCTCGCCCATGTGGGAGCTGGTCGCGAGCCTGCGCACCCTCCAGGACCCCTCCAGGCAGTCGATCCACCTGCCCTGGATCAAGGCCGTGCGCCCCCGGCTGGCCGGGCTCGACCTCGACGAGCTGTTCGCGCTGGTCCCGCCGTCCGGCTACCTGGCCGACTTCATCACCCCGCCCCCGCAGACGCCGCTGCCCGACTTCGCCGCCGAGCTGGCGCAGGTCCGCGGCACGCCGCCGGAACGCGCCCGCACGGAGGCCGCGACCATCGCGGGCAGCGACCGGGCGCGGCTCGACCGGTTCATGGCGGACCCGGCGGCCGGCGTCGCCCGGGTGGCCGGGGCACTGGAGACGTACTGGCGGGCCTGCTTCGAGGAGTTCTGGCCGCGCGTCTACGGGCTGCTCGAACGCGACGTGCTGCGCCGCTCCCGCCAGCTCACCCAGGGCGGGGCCAGGGAGCTGTTCGCCGGGCTCGGCCCCGCCGTGGAGTGGACGGGGGAGCAGCTGCTCATCGACCGGCCCTGGTGCCACGCGGGCGGCCTGCACGGCGACGGGCTGCTGCTGGTGCCGAGCGCGTTCTACTGGCCGTCGGTGGCCGTGATGTCGGCTCCGTACCAGTCGATGCTCGTCTATCCGGTGCTCGGCGTCGGCACGCTGTGGGAGCAGGGCCCGCCGCCCGCCCCCGGCGCGCTGGCCGCGCTCATCGGCCGCAGCCGGGCGCAGATCCTGCTCGCGCTGGCCGAGCCGAGCACCACCTCGGCGCTGGCCGCCCGGATGTCGCTCACCCCGGGCGCGGTCAGCCAGCACCTCGGGGTGCTCAGCGACGGCGGGCTGGCGGTGGGCCTGCGCCTCGGCAAGCAGGTCGTCTACCGCCGGACGGCGGCCGGCGACATGCTCGCCGGCGCCTCCCTCTGACCGGCTCCCGCTGACCGGCCTCAGGCGTACCGGGACGACTCCAGCAGCCAGTCCAGGTGGGCGCGCGGCGCGGCCAGGTAGGCGCAGGCGACCTTGCTGACGTCCCTGGCCGCCTTGGGCGGCAGGTCGTCGAGCGGCAGCCGCCTGGCCGCCCGGTTCATGTCCTGGCAGCGCCCGGCGATCCGGTCGAGCACCCACGCCACGGCCTCGCGCTCGCCCAGCCCGAGCTGCCGGACCGCCAGCACGACCAGGTTGTGCACGTCGCCGCGCTCCTTGGGCCGCGAGGCGACGTCGTTGCACCAGGCCGTGACGTCGCTGCAGGCGTCCACCAGCTCCCGCCAGGGCTCGCACTGGACCATCCAGGCCGGCACCTCGACCCGCAGGCACGGCTCCACCAGGTCGTACAGGTAGGGGCCCACGGTGCCCCTGCGCAGGGCCGGGTACTCCTCCAGCGTCGGCATGCGCCCGGCGGCCCGGTTGTCGGCCTCGGTGCGGCACGCGTCGGCCTGGCGGCGCAGGTTGACCGCGAAGCGGGCCCGCCACTGGTCGCTCATCCGCGCGCTGGTCACCCGCCACAGGTCGGCGAAGGCCGCCTCCAGCGGATGCCGGGCCGCGCCCTTGAGCATGCCGCCGAAGATGTCCAGCGGGCACGACCCCTCGTCCAGCTCGTCGTCGAGGTGGAACAGCCAGGTCAGCCACTGGGCGAACAGCGCCGCCGCGGCCGCGTCGAACTCGGCGAACGCGCGCCCGGCCATCCGGTGGAAGCCCACCCCGGCGTCGGCGCGCAGGCCCGTCCGCCTGGCCCAGTCGATGACCGCGGCCTCGATGGCGTACACGGCCGGGTGCATCCGGCAGGGCGCCCCCATCGCCGGTACCCGCTCGACGAGCGGCAGCAGCGCCAGCGCGGGCGAGCCGCCCTTGCGCGGCAGCGGCAACATCGGCTTCCAGTGCAGGACCGAGCGGAGCGCGGTGCGCACCGTGGCGAACACGGTGGTGCTCACGGCCGTGTTCACAGCGGACCGTAAAGCCAGTTGCCCGCGGCGTTCGGGTCTGAGCTGCGGTAGTAGTCCTCGGCCGCGCGGATCAGCTCCTCTACGGTGAGCGCGCCTCTGCCCTCGCGGTCGAGCCGGTCGAACGCCTCGTCCACGTCGTCGTAGGCGGTGCCGAACGCGCTCAGCATCGTACGGAACTCGCCCGGCCGGATCAGGCCGTCGCCGTCGCCGTCGCAGAGCTGGGCCACCGCCACCGTCGCCGGCCGGAAGACCGGCCCGTACCGGTCGCCGGTGACGAACGCCGCCGTCATCCCGCCGCGGAAGTCCGTACGCGCGATGCCGGATTCGCCGTCGCGGTCGAGCGCCCGCGACAACGTCGACCAGATGCCGTCGAAGCTGCCGACGAGCCGGTTGCCGGTGACCGAGGTGGGGGACTCCCCGAAACCCACCAGCAGGCGCGCGCCCAGCCCCAGCAGGTCCTCCCGCTCGACGACGCCGTTGCCGTTCGCGTCGATGTGGTCGAACGCCCGATCGAGCTTGTGATTGAGCAGGTCGATAGCCACCAATGCCTCCCCCGAGACTAACTGCGTGATCACAGTAGATCTGGGCGGCCCCTTTGTCAGTGAGGCTCGCACCGGCGCCCCCCGTAACGTGTGCGAAACACGGGCACGGCATGCTGATACAAGACCCGCACTGTCTTCAACGAGGGGACGCCTTGGACCGCCAGCAGGAGTTCGTGCTCCGCACGCTAGAGGAACGCGACATCCGGTTCATCCGGCTCTGGTTCACCGACGTCCTCGGCTTCCTCAAGTCCGTCGCGATCGCGCCCGCCGAGCTGGAAGGCGCCTTCTCCGAGGGCATCGGCTTCGACGGCTCGGCGATCGAGGGCTTCGCCCGCGTCTACGAGTCCGACATGCTGGCCAAGCCCGACCCCTCGACGTTCCAGATCCTGCCCTGGCGCAGCGAGACGCCGGGCGCGGCGCGCATCTTCTGCGACATCCTGATGCCCGACGGCACCCCGTCGCACGCCGACCCGCGCTGGGTGCTCAAGCGCACGCTCGCCAAGTGCGCCGACATGGGGTTCACCTTCTACACCCACCCCGAGATCGAGTTCTTCCTGCTGAAGAACCGTCCCGAGGCCGGGCAGCGGCCCGAGCCGATCGACTCCGGCGGCTACTTCGACCACACGCCCCACAGCTCCGGCCACGACTTCCGGCGCCAGGCGATCATGATGCTGGAGTCGATGGGCATCTCCGTCGAGTTCAGCCACCACGAGGGCGCCCCCGGCCAGCAGGAGATCGACCTGCGCTACGCCGACGCGCTCACCACGGCCGACAACATCATGACGTTCCGGCTGATCATGAAGGAGGTCGCCCTGGAGCAGGGCATCTGGGCCTCGTTCATGCCCAAGCCGTTCACCGAGCACCCGGGCTCGGGCATGCACACGCACATGTCGCTGTTCGAGGGCGACCGCAACGCCTTCCACGAGGCGGGCACCGACTACCGGCTGTCGAAGATCGGGCGCTCGTTCATCGCGGGCCTGCTGCGGCACGCCGCCGAGATCACCGCCATCACCAACCAGTGGGTCAACTCCTACAAGCGGCTGTGGGGCGGCGCCGAGGCCATCGCGGGGCAGGGCGGCGAGGCCCCCTCCTACGTGTGCTGGGGGCACAACAACCGCTCGGCGCTGGTCCGGGTGCCCATGTACAAGCCGCACAAGGGCGGCTCGACCCGCATCGAGTTCCGCTCACTCGACTCGGCGTGCAACCCGTACCTGGCCTTCGCGCTGGTGCTGGCCGCCGGGCTCAAGGGCATCGAGGAGGGCTACGAGCTGCCGCCGGCCGCCGAGGACAACGTCTGGACCCTGACCAGCGCCGAGCGCCGGGCCTTGGGCATCCAGCCGCTGCCCGGCTCGCTCGACGAGGCCATCGCCGTCATGGAGCGCAGCGAGCTGGTGGCCGAGACGCTGGGCGAGCACGTCTTCGACTTCTTCCTGCGCAACAAGCGGGCCGAGTGGCGCGAGTACCGCCGTACGGTCACCGAGTTCGAGCTGGGCCGCTACCTGCCGGTGTTGTGAGGCCGGGCGGGGAGACCCGCCCGGTTCAGCCCTTGAACTCGCGCACCTCGACCGGCAGCACGCCCACGGCGCGCGCGAGCCGGCGCCCCCACTCCAGCGCGCCGTCCAGGTCGGGGGCCCGGATGACGGTGAACCCGCCGACGTGCTCCTTGCCCTCGGTGTAGGGGCCGTCGGTGGTGAACGTCTCGTCCGCGCGCATCCGGATCACCGACGCCTGCTCGGCCGGGGCCAGGCCGCCGGAGAAGACCCACACGCCGGCCGCGCGCATCTCCGCCTCGACCGCGCCGATGTCACGCATGATCGGCTCCAGGACCGCGGGCTCGGGCGGCGGGCCGTCGGGCTCGAACAGGGTGAGCAGGTACTGCTTCATGGCGGGGTCCTTCCTCGTGCGTCCATGTTCCCCTCGGGACGCCGTCAGTCGGCGGGGGCGCGGTCGGCGCTGTCGAAGACGATGTGCGTCAGCAGGTCGGCCTCGGCGCGGGTGAGCACGTGCGCGCTGACGGCCGGGGCCGGGTCGCCGCCGGTCACCCGTGCCAGCAGGCTCTCCCAGCGGCGGCGGTGGCGGGCGAACGTGCGGGGCGCGACCACCCGGCCCCTGGCGTGCTGCCCGGCGACCGCCGCCTCCGGCGGCGCGTCGAGCAGCAGCAGGTGGAAGCTCGCCCGCTGCCTGCGGGCCAGCCAGGCGAACCCCTTCAGCACGTACGTGGCGCAGCCCCGGTTGTGAGCGAGGACCGCCCGCCCGCCGGCCAGCGCCCGGCTGATGCGGCTCAGGTGGGTGGCGAACACCACGGCGCGGCGCACCGGACGGGGGGCCCAGGGAATGCGGCCGTCCCAGCGCAGGCGGGACTGCCCCGAGTCGATCACCACGACCGCGTCGGCGGCGACGGGCGCGCTCTCGGCGCCGTGGAGGCCGTAGAGGCGGCGCAGCAGCGTGGTCTTGCCGGCGCCGGGCAGCCCGGTCAGGATGACCAGCGACCCGGGCGGAAAGCGTAACGTCGCCCGCTGCACAGACCCACCCCGCCCGATCGGATTCGCTTCGACCCCTGTGCGCGCCAGCATAGGGCGCGGCGGCACACGGCGGGCGGGCCCGGCCGCCGGAACGGTCCGACGGGATTCACCGGGAATGGGCCCGGGGCGGGGAAATCACGGGATAAGGTACTGCCGACGCCTTGATCGGTCTCACCCCGGATACAGATACGGCTCCGGGTTGGGGCCGATTTTCGTTGTTCCTCACCCCCGAGTCACATCCGTGCCATGGACGGCGCCGACCCTGGGAGGGGACGGCAGGGGGCGGCCGGGGAAGTTTCGGCCACGCCTGTGGCGTTATGGCATGAGTCGGCCGTCGTTCAGGGACCCCCAGCATCGTGGTAATCCGGGAGTCCAGTAAAATCGGCCTACTCTTTACGATATTTCCGGACTTCTCGCCTTGTGGGGCGATATTGGAGGGTGTGGCATGACGACGGCTGCCCTGCAGACCGTGTTGACCGTTCCCGAGCGTTTCCGGGGCCCGGTGGGAGTCGCCAACGGCGGCTGGATCGCGGGCACCATGGCAGAGGCGCTGAACGGCGGCCGATCAGCGGTCGAGGTCACGCTGCACGCGCCCACGCCCCTGGAGACCGAGCTGCGCCTGGAGCACGTCGCCAACAGCGTCTCGCTGTCCGACGGCGACAAGGTCCTGGTCGAGGCCATCCCCGTCGCCGAGACCCTGGCCGGGCCCGGGTTCGTGCCGTTCACCGACGCCGCCCGCGCCGAGGCCGGGTTCGTCGGCCTGCAGGCTCACCCGTTCGCCGAGTGCTTCGCCTGCGGCCTGCGCGAGCCGGGCGACGGCCTGCGCATCTTCCCCGGCCCGGTGGAGGGCTCCGACCTGGTCGCCGCCGGGTGGCGGGTGCCGTTCACGGTGAGCGGTGAGGACGGCGTGCCCGCCTCGATCGTGGGCGCGGTGCTCGACTGCATCACCGGCTGGGCGCACTTCGGCCCCGGTGAGTCGGCCCTGCTCGGCCGCCTGGTCGTGCAGATCAACGGCCCGGTGCTGCCGGGTGGCCGCTACTCCGTGGTGGCCCGTCCGACCGGCCGCGACGGCCGCAAGATGTACGGCGAGAGCGGCATCTACGAGGACGACGGGACCCTGGTGGCCGCCGCCCGCGCCACGTGGATCGCTCCACGCTGACCTGCTCAGAACAACGGCCCCCGAGCTCGGCTCGGGGGCCGTTGTCATGTCCAGGGTCAGGGCCCGGTGATCCGTTCCAGGACGGTCGTCACCGGCTGCTCGTCGAACAGGATCGTGTAGTGGTTGCAGTCGGGCACGACCTCGTCGCGCAGGCCGGGCACGCGGGCCGTCCAGGTCCGGGCGACCTCGTCGGGGAGCATGCCGGTGTCCTGGTTCAGCAGGCCGCGCGGGGCCCGGAGCAGGTAGGTCGGCGCCTTGATCTCGGCCAGCGCGGCGCCGATCCCGGCGGTCTCGGTACGCATCCAGCGCCCGTCCGCCATCACGGCCTCACCGACCGCTCGTGAGCGCATCGCGCCCTCGGGACCGGCCAGGTCGTAACGCACGTACGCCTCCACGTCGGGGCTCCAGTGGCCGACGAAGGCCGGATGGGCCTTGAAGAAGTCCACGTACTCCTCCGGGGAGGCGAACGTCTGACGCAACCGGGCGAGCGCGGGGCCGAGCGTGGCCGCCAGCGCGGCGTCGGGGTCCTCGCCCTCGGGCAGGGGGAGCGGGAGGCCGCCGTCCACCAGGACGACCCGTTCGAAGGCGCGCTCGGCCCCGGCCAGCACGGCCACGTACGCGCCCATCGAATGGCCGGTCAGCACCGCGTCCGGGCCCGCGCCGACGTGCTCGGCGACGCGCAGGACGTCCTCGGCGTGCCGGGGCAGCCCGTACGGGCCGGGCAGGGAGGCGCTGTGACCGCGGCCGCGCAGGTCCATCGCGATCAGCGACCACTCCTCGGGCAGCCGCCGCCCGACCGCGCCCCAGGCCATCAGCGAGGCGCTGATGCCGTGGACCGCGATGACCTTGCGGGGGCCGGTGCCGAACGTGGCGACGCGGAGCCCGCCCACTTCGTCGAATCTCATAGCCGGATCCTAGGGATGCCGTCCGGGGCCGGGCGTCACCGCCCGTGCGCGGGCACTTCGCATGACGGACGTAAGGGCGCTTTCACCAAAAAATGCGGATAAATTACCCGCTATGCGCATCACCGTGATCGAGCACGAGGCCGGCGCCGGGCTCGGCTACCTGGCGGACTGGCTGGGCCTGACCTGCGACGTCGTCCGGCCGTACCGGGGCGAGCCGGTGCCGGGACGGGCCGCCGACGGCCTGATCGTACTCGGCGGCGCCGCGGCCGCCTGGGAGGACGAGCGCAGCCCCTGGCAGCCCGCCACCCGAGCCCTGCTGCGCCGTGCCGTGGAGGAGGGCACGCCCACGCTCGGCATCTGCCTGGGCGCCCAGCTTCTCACCCTGGCACTCGGCGGCACGGTCGAGCGCGGCGGGAACGGCCTGGAGGTGGGGGCGTGCGAGGTGGTCGCGCTGCCCGCCGCCGCCTCCGACCGGCTGCTGTCCGGCGTCCCGGCCAGGGCCACCGCCGTCCAGTACCACCAGGACGCCATGACGCGGCTGCCGGCGGGCGCGGTGCCGCTGATGACCGGCGTCCAGTACCCGAACCAGGCCTACCGGGTCGGCGAGCGCGCCTGGGCGGTGCAGTTCCACCCCGAGGCCACCCCGGAGATCTTCACCTCCTGGACGGAGGAGTCGGACCTGGAGTCGGCCGAAGACCTGAACGCCGCCGTCAGGGCCGCCGCGCCCGCCCTGGTCGCGACCTGGCGCCCGGTCGCCGAGGCGTTCGCCCAGGTGGTCGAAGCCTCCCACCCGGCCTGACGCCCGCCCACGAACCTCCCGCCCGGCCTGACCGCTCAGCTCGGCTCGGGGGCCGGGGGGGAGATGTCGGTGCGGGTCAGAACCAGCGGTCGCGGCCGAGGCCGTCCGTGGCCGAGGACTCGGCGGCCCGCTCGTGGCGGCGGGTGAGCAGGTGGGCGGCCGCGTGCACGCCCCCCACCGTCAGCGGCAGCGCCGCGAGCCCGAACGCGGTCGACCGCCCCGGCGCCGCCACCACCCCCGCCCGCCGCAACCGCCGCCACGCCCACGCCGAGAACGGGATCACCACCAGCGGCGCCGTCACCACCCCCGGCGTGTACCCCCGCGTGGCGACCGCCTGCGCCAGGTGGACGACCCCGTGCAGCCCGAACCCGGCCAACACCGCTTGGAACACCGGGCTGCGCCCGCCGCTGCGCGCCCCCAGCGCCGCGGCGCCCGCCACCACGCCGCCCATCAGCCCGATCGCCACGTTCACCCGCGCCTGCGACACCTCCAGCCGCTCCCACGGCACCCCCGGGTACATCCGCTCCAGCCGGGGACGGGCCCGCCGCGCCCATCCCGCCATGGTCGCCAGCTCCTCGGCGTCGTGCACGGCCCAGGCCGCCAGCAATCCCCAGGTCACCGCCGCGGGCATCCGGCTCATGTCGTCCCCTCCTCAGCAAAACGCAACGCTACGTTGCGTTGTACTCTACGGCTTTCCGGACGTCACCTGTCAAGATGAGCAGGTGCCCAGGATCGAATCGACCGCCGCACGCCTCGCCAAGCTCGGCTTCGCCGACGGTGCCAGAGCCGCGCAGCTGCTCGACCGCACCCCGGCCGATCTCGACGACCTCCTGGAGTTCCTGGTCGCCGTGGCCGATCCCGACCTGGCCCTGGTCTCGCTGATCCGCCTGGCCGAGCGCGAGCCGGCCGTCCTGGCCGCGGTGCGCGCGGACGAGCGGCTCAGGGCGCGCCTGTTCGCCGTGCTCGGCGTCAGCGCCGCGCTCGGCGAGCACCTGGTCCGCCACCCCGGTCAGGCGGCCCTGCTGGCCGAGCCCGAGCTGGGCGAGGCGCGCGCCGCGCTGCTGCACGCCGTCGGCGCCGAGCCCGGCGAGCCCGAGCCGCGCGCCGGCGCCCCCGACCCGCTGGTGGCGCTGCGGGTGGCCTACCGGGGCCGGCTCATGCACCTGGCCGCCCGCGACCTCACCGGGCAGGCCACGCTCCCGGAGGTCATGGCCGAGCTGTCCGACCTGGCCGGCGCGGCGCTGGAGGCCGCCCTCGCCATCGCCCGCGCCGAGGTCGACGACTCCGAGGCGCGCCTGGCGGTCATCGGCATGGGCAAGTGCGGCGCGCGTGAGCTCAACTACATCAGCGACGTCGACGTGATCTTCGTCGCCGAGCCGCGCGAGGGCGCCGACGAGACCAAGGCGCTGCGTTCGGCGACCAGGCTGGCCCAGGCCATGATGCGGGCCTGCACGGCGGCCACCCAGGAGGGCTCGCTGTGGGAGGTCGACGCCGGCCTGCGCCCCGAGGGGCGGTCCGGCCCGCTGGTCCGCACGCTGGCCAGCCACCTGGCCTACTACCGCCGCTGGGCCAAGACCTGGGAGTTCCAGGCGCTGCTCAAGGCCCGGCCGGTGGCGGGCGACCAGGAGCTCGGCGAGTCCTACGTCCAGGCGGTCAACGACCTGGTCTGGACGGCCGCCACCCGCGAGCACTTCGTGGAGGACGTGCAGGCCATGCGCCGCCGCGTCGAGTCGCACGTGCGCGCCGAGGGGGAGCGGCAGCTCAAGCTGGGGCCCGGCGGGCTGCGCGACATCGAGTTCGCCGTCCAGCTCCTGCAACTCGTGCACGGCAGGCTCGACCCGCTGCTGCGCCGCCGGGGCACCCTCCCGGCCCTGGCCGCCCTCTCGCGCGGCGGCTACGTCGGCCGCGACGACTCGCGCGGGCTCGCCGAGGCGTACGCGTTCCTGCGCCAGGTCGAGCACCTGCTGCAGCTCCACCGGCTGCGGCGGACGCACCTGCTGCCCACCGACGAGGCCGACCTGCGCAGACTCGGCCGCGCCCTCGGCATGCAGGCCGACCCGGTGGGGGAGTTCACCGCCCGGTGGCGGCGGCACGCCATGGAGGCGCGCCGGCTGCACGAGAAGCTGTTCTACCGGCCGCTGCTCCAGGCGGTGGCCCGGCTGCCGGAGTCGGAGGCGCGGCTGTCCACGGCCGCGGCGGCGGCCCGGCTGGAGGCGCTCGGCTACGTCGATCCCAACGGCGCGCTGCGGCACATCGCGGCGCTGTCCACGGGCGTGTCCAGGCGCGCGGCCATCCAGCGCACGCTGCTGCCCGTCATGCTCGGCTGGTTCGCCGACACGCCCGACCCCGACGCGGCGCTGCTCGGCTTCCGCCAGGTCAGCGACAAGCTCGGCAGCACCCCCTGGTACCTGCGGCTGCTGCGCGACGAGACGGCGGTGGCCGCCCGGATGGCGCGGGTGCTCGGCACCGGCCGCTACGCCACCGGCCTGCTCATGCACGCCCCCGACGCGGTCGCGATGCTCGGCTCCGACGCGGAGCTGGCCGTGCGCCCGCCCGAGTCGCTGCGCGGCGAGGCGTCGGCCGCGGTGTCCCGGCACGCCGGCGACCCGGAGACCGCGGTGGCGGCCGTGCGGGGGCTGCGCCGCAGGGAGCTGTTCCGCACGGCCGTCGCCGACATCTCGGGGCTCCTCGACATCGAGACCGTCGGCACGGCCCTGTCGTCGCTCACCGACGTGACCCTCCAGGCCGCGCTCGACGCCGCGCTGGCCAAGGCCCCGGACGTGACCAGGTTCGCGGTCATCGCCATGGGCCGGCTCGGCGGCATGGAGTGCTCGTACGCCAGCGACGCCGACGTGATGTTCGTGCACTCGCCGCTGCCCGGCGTCGAGGAGCGGGAGGCCGCCGACGCCGCCTTCGCCGTGGCCAACGAGCTGCGCCGGCTGCTGTCGCTGCCCGCGCCCGACCCGCCGCTGCTCATCGACCCCGACCTGCGCCCCGAGGGCCGCCAGGGGCCGCTGGTGCGCACGCTGGCCTCCTACCGCGCCTACTACGCCCGCTGGTCGTCGCCGTGGGAGTCGCAGGCGCTGCTGCGCGCCCGCTTCTCGGCCGGCGACACCGCCCTCGGCGACGCGTTCACCTCGATGATCGACGAGCTGCGCCACCCGGCCGGCGGGCTGGGCGAGGACGCGATCAGGGAGATCAGGCGGCTCAAGGCGCGCATGGAGGCCGAGCGGCTGCCGCGCGGCGCCGACCCCGCCCTGCACACCAAGCTCGGCCCCGGCGGGCTGTCGGACGTGGAGTGGGTGGCCCAGCTGCTCCAGCTCTGCCACGCGGGCGAAGTGCCGGCCCTGCGCACCACCCGTACCATCGCGGCGCTGCGCGCGGCGGCGGCCGAGGGGCTGCTCGATCCGGACGACGAGCGCGTGCTGGCCGAGGCGTGGCGGTTCGCCTCCAGGGTCCGTGACGCGATCATGCTGGTCCGGGGCAGGCCGGGGGACAGCGTGCCGGCCGAGGCGGGGGAGCGCAGGCTCATCGCCCGTACGCTCGGCTACCCGCCGGACGGCTCGGAGGACTTCCTCGACGACTACCGCCGTGTCACCCGCCGCGCCCGCCAGGTCGTCGAGCGCGTCTTCTACGGGGGTTGATCCCGGTTCACGCGGGGGTGTATCAAGGCGCAGGTGTTATCCGTTTACGTGGACCTGGCCCTCGGCCTGGTCGTGTCGTTCCTGCTGCTCTCACTGCTGGTGAGCGGGGTCAACGAGGCGTTCGTGCGCCTGCTCGCCATCCGCAGCAAGTTCCTGTGGGCGTACCTCAGGGACACCCTCGACGGCGCCGACGCGCAGGGCAGGTCGTGGCTGCCCGCCAAGGTGCGCGACGTGTTCGCCGCGCTGCCGTTCTCCCGCGATCCCCGGCCCGCCCACAGCGACCAGCCCGCGCCCGCCGAGCCCGGCACGCTGCCGGTCGCCGAGCCCAAGGCGCAGGACGCCATGGTCCGGCTGCTGTACGAACGCGTCCAGGAGATCGACCACCCGACGAAGGGCCGGACGAGCATCGCCAACATCCCGCCGGGGCGCTTCGCCGTCGCCCTGATGGAGATGGCGGCCGCCGAGCCCGGGGGCGTCGAGGGCTTCCTGGCCAAGCTCAAGGAGATGGGCAGCCCCCTGTACGGCCACCTGCGCGGCGTCTGGGAGACCGCGCAGCGCGACCTCGACCGGTTCAGGCAGGGCGTCGAGACCTGGTTCGACGGCGAGATGGAACGCCTGTCGATGTTGTACAAGCGCTACGTCAAATGGGTGGTGGCCGTCCTCGGCCTGCTGGTCACGCTGCTGTTCACCATGGACGGCCTGGAGTACGGCAAGACGCTGCTGCGCGACAACGCCTTCCGCGCCTCGGTGACCGCCGTGGCCGAGGCGGGCCCGGCGGCCTACGACGAGCTCAAGGCCCGGTGCGGCCAGTCCGACCCCGTGCCGTGCATCACCGAGACGCTCAGCGAGCCCGCGATGGTCCAGATGCTCCAGCACGCGCTGGTCAGCATCGCCATCCCGGCCGAGGGCGACCCCACGCTCCACTGGAACGGCGCCACCTGGTGGAGCCGGCTCACCACCCCCAGCCACTGGCCCGGCTACCTGCTGACGTACGTGGCCCTGCTCTTCGGCGCCCCCTTCTGGTGGGACGTGTTCCGCCGCATCACCGGCATCAAGGCCCGGCGCAAGGACCAGTGAGCGGGCCGCCGGGTCAGGCGCTCATGGCGTACAGCACGTCCCGCAGCGACTCCTCGCGCCCGCGCAGCCAGACCAGGCGCAGGGCCAGCGCGGGCGCCCGGCAGTCGAGCGCGACCAGCGCGCCGGAGTCGAGGTCGGCGCCCAGCGCGAAGTCCGGCAGCAGGGCCTGCCCGAAGCCCTGCCTGGCCCACTCGCGGGCGGTGGCGATGCTGGTCAGCTCCCTGCGCGGCACGTCCGGGCCGAACGTCTGGTCGGCCGCGAGCCGGATCGAGCAGCCGGGCGGGCTCACCAGCAGCGGCTCCCGCTCGCCGTCGGGCGCGGCGACCAGCGACAGCACGACCTCGCCGACGTCGAGGAAGTCCATGCCGGGCGGCGGGGTGAACCCGAGGCCGCCGATCCGCGGGCCGAGGTCGAGCAGGAGCGCCGCGTCCAGGTCGCCGGCGGCCACCTGGGCCAGCAGGTCCTGCCGCATCAGGGAGCGTACGTCCACGTCCAGGTCGGGGCGGCGGTCGGACAGGCGACGCAGCACGGCGGGCAGCCGGGCGGCGGCCAGCATCTCCAGCGCGCCGACGCGCACCCGGCGGCGCCGGCCGGTGACCGCGCGGCGCACCTCCTCGGCGTGGTCGAGCAGGCCCTGCGCGCGGCCGAGCAGCGCGGCGCCGGCCTCGGTCAGCCGCATGCCCTGGGGCGTGCGCTCGAACAGCGGCACGCCGAGGCTGTCCTCCAGCCTGCGCACCTGCTCCGACACCGACGCCGGGGCCAGGCCGAGCACGTTGGCCGCGCCGGTGACGGTGCCCGCCCCCGCGACGGCGACGAAGCCCCTCAACTGCCGCAAGTCCATATACAGCAGCATAAGGTTTTCCCGAATGCCCCGTACGGCGACGCCTGTTGAGGGGAAAAGCGGCGTTTGAGCAGGCTGTGGGCATGCGAATGTTCGGTTTCTCCCTCGCCTACTTCCTGGTGATCCTCGACACGACCGTGCTGACGATCGCGCTGCCGGACCTGCGTGCCTCCCTCGGCGGCTCGCTGGCCGGGCAGCAGTGGGCGGTCAACGCCTACACCGTCGCCTTCGCCGCGTCGCTGCTCACCGCCGGCGCCGTGGCCGACCGGTTCGGCGCGGCCCGCGTCTTCAAGGCCGGGGTGGCGTTGTTCGGCGCGCTGTCGCTGCTCAGCGCGGCGGCGCCGGACCTCGGCGCACTGGTCGCGCTGCGCGCGCTGCTCGGCGTGGCCGCGGCGCTGTGCACGGGCGGCTCGCTCGGGCTGCTCGCCGAGATGTTCCCGGCGCCCGCGGCCCGCGCCCGCGCCACCGGCCTGTGGGCGGCGCTCACCGGCTCGGCGCTGGCCGCCGGCCCCCTGCTCGGCGGCCTCCTGGTCGGCCTGTCCGGCTGGCGCGCCGTCTTCCTGGTCAACGTGCCCTTCGCCGTGGCCAGCCTGCTGATCATGCGGAACGTCGCCTCCCCGCGCGGCTCGCGGCGCATCGACTGGCAGGTCCAGGCCCTGGCCTGCGTGCTGCTCGGCCTGGTCGCCGAGGCCCTGATCGACACCTCCACGCTCGCCGCCGCGCTGGCCGTGGCCGCCCTGGTGGCGCTGGTGCTGGTGGAGCGCCGCAGCCACGCCCCCGCCCTGCCCGGCGGCCTGCTCGCCGCCACCTGGCCGGAGCTGCTGGCCGGGACGGTCGCCAACTTCGCCTTCTCCGGCGCGCTGTTCGTGCTCACCCTCCTTCTCCAGGACACCCGCCACCTGTCCCCGGTCGCCGCCGGGCTCGCCTTCCTGCCGCTCACGCTGCCCATGACGGTGAACCCGCTGCTCACCGGCCGCCTGGTGGCCCGCTACGGCCCCCGTCCGCCGATCCTGGGGGGTCTCGCCCTCCTCGCGACCGGGCTGGCGGGGGTGGCGTTCACCGACGTGCTGGCCCCCTGGCTGGTGGTCATGGGGTTCGGGCTGTCGTTCGTGTTCCCGGCGCTGATGGCGGGCATGGTGAACGCCGCCCCCGCAGGCACGGCGGGCACCGCGGGCGGCGTGCTGAACGCCTCCCGCCAGGTCGGTGCCACCCTCGGCGTGGCGGTGCTGGGCGTCGTCGGGCGGCCCCTGCTCGCCGCGGCCGTCCTGACGGCGGTGATGTTCGGCTGTTACGCCCTGGTCGCCGCCCGCGCCTGGCAGGCCGCGCGGGGACGACAGGAGGCCGCCGCAGTATCGTGAGGCGCACGAGAGAGACGACCGGCGAGGTGACAGTGCGTTTCCAGCATTCCGCGGACATCTGGCGGGACTTCCCCGACCTGGTGCCCTTCGCGCTCCACGTGGCGGGCGTCGACGCCGCCGCCCGCGTCGACGACCAGGTGGCCCGCTACTGCGACCTGGCCGCCCGGCGGGCCGCCCCCGAGAGCGAGCTGCCCGAGATCCAGGCGTGGCGGCGGGCGTTCACCCGGATGGGGCTCAAGCCGACGCAGTACCGGTGCGCGTCGGAGTCGCTGCTGCGCCGATTCAGGAAGGAGGGCGCACTGCCGCGCCTGCATCCCCTGATCGACCTGTGCAACGCGGTCTCGATCGCCTTCGCCGTGCCGGTGGCGGTGTTCGACGTCTCCCGGGTCTCCGGCTTCGTCGAGGTGCGGTACGCCTCGGGCGAGGAGACGTACCTGACCTTCTCCGGCGAGACGGAGCACCCGGCCGCCGGAGAAGTGATCTTCGCCGACGCGGACGGCCGGGCGCACGCGCGCCGCTGGACCAACCGGCAGAGCGGCCTGTCGGCGGTCCGCGACACCACCACTGACGTGCTCATCGTGGCCGAGGCCCTGCACGAGACGGCCCGCGCGGACGTCGAACGCCTGGCCACGGCCCTCTACGACGAGCTGACCGCCCTGTGGCCGGTGTCGCCGAAGTCGGAGATCCTCACCGCGTCGGCGCCCCGCTTCGACTTCTGACCACGGGACGGTCCCCGCTCATGGCTCAGCAGGGCGTGAAGTAGACCTTCTGGGTGCCCGACAGGATGCCCCACTCGCCGGCGGGCTGGCCGCAGCCGAACCAGCGCTGGCCGACGAGCTGGTCGCCGTTGAAGTAGGCGAAGACGACGAGGAGGTCGCCGCCGGGGGGCGGCGGCGGGATGGCGTGAGCCGGGGTCGAACCGAGACAGAGCGCGCCGGCGGCCAGCACCGCGGCTAACAGCCCTCGTCTGATCCTCATGACGGTCCTCCAGATCCTTCGGGCGCGTTCGGCCGATGGCCGGTTGCGTGATCTGGGATCAAGGTAACCGCGTTCGGCGAAGCCCGCCAGATCCCTCGGAACCGGCCGTTGCGGGGGAGCGGAACGGGTGCCACGCTCTCCCCATGAGCCGGCTGCTTGCCCAGTTGCCCGCGCTGCTGGGCGTCGTCGTCGGCGCCCTGGCGACGCTGGCCACGACCCGAGCGGCCGACAGGGCTCGATGGAACCGGGAGATGCGCACACGATGGGACGCCCAGCGTCTCGACGCCTACAGGCAGTACGCCGGCACGCTCAAGGACCTGTCGGTCCTGGCGCACAGGGCGACCGCGAGGAAGCGGCCGGGCGCGCGCAGCGAGCCGATCGACGCCGAGGAGGTCGGCCGGCTCTACGCGGCGGCTCCGTCCCGCAGGAGTGAGCGAAAAGGGGCCCGGTGCCGCCATCGGCGCCGGGCCCCCTCCGTTCCGCGTTCTCCCGTGGAAGAACCGCGGGCTCACACGTCGTAGTACAGCTCGAACTCGTGCGGGTGCGGCCGCAGGCGGATCGGGTCGACCTCGTTCTCCCGCTTGTACGACACCCACGTCTCGATCAGGTCGGGCGTGAACACGCCGCCTTCGAGCAGGTAGTCGTGGTCGGCCTCCAGCGCGTCGAGCACCTCGGGCAGCGAGCCCGGCACCTGCGGCACCTGGCGGGCCTCCTCCGGCGGCAGCTCGTAGAGGTCCTTGTCGACCGGCTCCGGCGGCTCGATCTTGTTGCGGATGCCGTCGAGCCCCGCCATCAGCATCGCCGAGAAGGCGAAGTACGGGTTGCACGACGGGTCGGGCACGCGGAACTCGATGCGCTTGGCCTTCGGGTTGGAGCCCGTGATCGGGATGCGCACGCAGGCCGAGCGGTTGCGCTGCGAGTAGACCAGGTTGACCGGGGCCTCGTAGCCCGGCACCAGGCGGTGGTAGGAGTTGACCGTCGGGTTGGTGAAGGCCAGCAGCGACGGCGCGTGCCGCAGCAGGCCGCCGATGTAGTAGCGGGCGGTGTCGGACAGGCCCGCGTAGCCGACCTCGTCGTAGAACAGCGGCGAGCCGTCCTTCCACAGCGACTGGTGGCAGTGCATGCCGGAGCCGTTGTCACCGAAGATCGGCTTGGGCATGAACGTGACGGTGTGGCCGTACTCCAGGGCGGTGCTCTTGATGACGTACTTGTAGAGCATCAGGTTGTCGGCCGTCTTGAGCAGCGTGCCGAACCTGAAGTCGATCTCCGCCTGGCCCGCCGTGCCGACCTCGTGGTGCTGCATCTCGACGTCGATGCCGCACTCGATGAGGTTGCGCACCATCTCCGAGCGCAGGTCGGTGAAGTGGTCCATCGGCGGGACCGGGAAGTAGCCGCCCTTGTAGCGCGGCTTGTAGCCCAGGTTGCCGCCCTCGGCCCGCTTGCCGGTGTTCCAGGCGCCCTCGATGGAGTCGATGTAGTAGTAGCCGGCGTTCGCCTTCGTCTCGAAGCGCACGTCGTCGAAGATGTAGAACTCGGCCTCGGGGCCGAAGTAGGCGGTGTCGGCGATGCCGGTGCCCTTGAGGTACTCCTCGGCTTTGCGCGCCACGTTGCGCGGGTCGCGGCTGTAGGCCTCGCCGGTCAGCGGGTCGTGCACGAAGAAGTTGAGGTTGAGCGTCTTGTGCTGGCGGAACGGGTCGAGCACCGCGCTGGACGGGTCGGGCAGCAGCAGCATGTCCGACTCGTGGATCGCCTGGAAGCCGCGGATGGACGAGCCGTCGAACATGAGCCCGTCGGTGAAGACGTTCGCGCCGAAGTTCTCGACCGGGAAGGTGAAGTGGTGCGTCGTCCCCGGCAGGTCGGTGAACCTGACATCGACGAACTGCACCCCTTCGTCACTGATGAACTTCAGGACGTCGTCGGCGGAGTTGAACACTCTCGAACCTCCCTGAGGGACTGGCCATCATGCCGACGCTAGGTCGCGGCCGTTTCCGTACGGTGTCTCGATTGTTTCGCATGTGTTACGCAGGGTCACGTCCCCTGGGACGTGTCGCAGCCTCCGTCGAAAACCGGCCGGTCGTCCAGGTCGTAGGGGTCGTGGGCCGGGCCTGTCGGCGCGACCGTACCGGGCGCGTCGTCCTCGTAGACGGGGTGGACGAACCCGTCGTCGATGTCGCAATCGGCCGGGGTGCTGCTCATGCCCCAGTCCACGTACAGGGCCGGCTTGCCTTCCGAGCGGTAGAGCTGCACCTCGCCGGTGAGCTGCGAGACCAGCCGCATGGTGGTGGCCGGCACGCCGGGGCGGCGCACGGCGTAGACGGCCAGGTAGTTCACCTCGACCTTGACGCCGTGCAGCCCGTCCTCCCGGAAGGTGCCGAGGCGGGCGGTGCCGTTGATCTTGACCACGTCGCTGGCGAGCTCGGCGCTGCCGGGGGCGAAGCTGTTGACCATCTGGCGGCTGTCGTACTTCTTGCCGCCCAGCTCCTTGGAGAACTCCTCGCGCTGGTCGTCGTCGAGCAGCCCGGCGAAGGCCTTGGGCCTGCCGCCCAGCAGCGTCTCGCGGTCGAGCAGGGCGGCCGCCAGCAGGGCGCGGGTGCGCTCCAGGCCCTTGGCCACGTCCGCCTTCGACAGGCCGCCCAGCGCCTTCGCCGCCGGCATCACGAGGCCCGCGGCGCCGTCGGCGTAGTGCTCGGCGGGCGAGCCGGCGAAGGGATCGTCCGCGGCCACGGGGTTCGCGGGCACGGACAGGGCCTCCAGGCCCGGGTTCGCGCCCAGCAGGTCGGGACGGTAGGTGATCACGACCCCCGCGGCGCCCACGATCGCGCACAACGCGATCAGCGCGACCGACATGCGCCCGAGCCGGCGCGGACGATGGTCGACCGGCATGTGGCCGGCGGGTAAGCGGTCCCGCCGCGGCGGGCGTGGCGCGCGTTGCCGCGGCACACCTTCCCTGGCCCCCTTGGCGGCGGACGAGCGCATCCTGCGGCGCTCGCTCTCGTCGATCTGCGCGACCACCTCGTTGAAGCGCGCGTCAAGGTCATCCCCGTGTGGCATGGCGACCATGATGGCGAGGGCAGAGCGCGGTTGGGTCACGATGCCGACCGGCCCGGGGGCCGGATACCGTTGACGGCATGAGCAGCAACGAGCCTCGGTGGACGCAGACCTGGCTGGGCGGCATCCGGTCCGCCGGGATCGACCTCGGATACCCGGGTGAGCGTCTCGGGCTGCCCGAGGAGGGCAGCGGATCGGTCGCCGGGTGGGGGCGCAGGATCGCCGCGCTCGTGATCGACTGGATGATCTGCACCTGGGTCGTCGTGCAGCTGCTGCTCAGGATGAACCCGGCCGAGTCGCCGTGGGCGCCCGTGGCGGTGTTCGCGCTCCAGTACCTGCTGCTCGTCGGCTTCATGGGCCAGACGTTCGGCCACCGGCTCGCCGGCGTCCGCGTCGCCGCCATGGACGGCGGCGCCCCGCGCCTGCTGCCCGTGCTGGTGCGCACCGTCCTGCTCGGCCTGGCCCTGCCGGCCCTGATCTGGGACCGTGACCACCGCGGGGTGCACGACCGCGTGTCCAACACCATGGTCGTCCGGATGTGACGACCGGCCGGGACGGGGCGGGCCGCTGGTTCGGCCCGCTCATGGTGGCGGCGGTGTGCGTGCAGGCGGCGACGTTCGCGGCCCGTCCGATGGTCAGCTACCGGGCCATCGAGATCGGCGCGGGCAACCTCGGCATCGGGCTCATCACCGCCGGGTTCTCGGTGCTCCCGCTCTTCGCGGCCGTCTCGGTGGGCCGCTGGGTGGACGCCTCCGGCGAGCGCGGCGCGGCCCTGCTGGGCGCCGCGCTGATCACCGGCAGCGCCCTGGCCCTGGCCGAGGCCCGCTCGTTGTGGGCGCTGGTGCTGCTCAACGCGCTGTTCGGGCTCGGGCATCTGCTGTCCGTCGTCGCCCAGCAGGCCGTCATCGCCAACCGGGTGGCCGCCGGGGGCCACGACCGCGCCTACGCGCGCTTCACCGTGTTCACCTCGCTCGGCCAGCTCGCCGGGCCGTCCGCAGCGGCCCTGGTGGCCGGCGGCACGCTCGCCACCAGCGGCAACGCAGGCGGTGCTGCCGGCGTCGGGCCCGCCCTCGTCGTGGCGGCCGGGTTCGGGCTGGTGGCGGGGCTGGCGAGCCTGTGGACCGACGGGCCGGGCCCGGCGCGTGCGCGGGCCGCCGTGCGGCGTTTCCCGCTGCGGGGCACGCTCGGCCAGGAGGGCATGTGGCAGGCCCTGGTCACGAGCCTGGCCACCGTGTCCACGATCGACCTGGTGCTGGCGTACCTGCCGGCCTGGGGGCAGAGCCGCGGCGCCGGGGTGGTCGCGGTCGGCGCGCTGCTGGCGCTGCGGGCCGCCACCACCATGGCGAGCAGGCTCGCCATGGAACGCCTGGTCCTGCGGTACGGCCGCCGCGCCGTCCTGGTGACCAGCACCGTCGTCGCCGCGGTCACCGTCGCCGCGCTGCCGCTGTGCGGTACGGCCGCCGCGGTGCCGGTCGTCGCGCTGATGGGGTTCGCGCTGGGGCTGGGCCAGCCGCTGACGCTGTCGTGGGTGGCCGGTCGCGCGCGGGCGGGCGAGCGCGGCACGGCGCTCGCGCTGCGCCTGACCGGCAACCGGCTGGGACAGGTGCTGGTGCCCGCCGTGGCGGGCGTGGTGGCGGGGGCGACCGGCGTGCTCGGCGTCTTCGCGCTCAGCGCCGCCATGCTCGCCGCCACCGCCGGTCTGGCCGCCCGCGCGCCGATGAGCGCCGCGGAATAATTTCCGTACCGGGTTTGAATTCTTACCCGGTACGGTTATCGTGGAGTCATGATGGCGGGGCTCAGGGAGCGCAAGAAGGAGCAGACCCGGCGGCGCATCGCGGAGACGGCCCTGCGGCTGTTCGCCGAGCGCGGCTACGACGCGGTGACGGTCAACGAGATCGCCGAGGCGGCCGGGGTCGCGAAGGTCACGCTGTTCGCGTACTTCCCCAGCAAGGAGTGCCTGGCCCTCGACGGCGTCGCGGAGGACACCGCCGCCATCGTGGCGGGCCGCGCGCCGGGCGCCTCGCCGCTCGGCGCGCTGCGCGAGCACTACCGGTCGATGGCCGCCCGGGGCGCGCGGGAGGTGGACGTGGAGGGGCTGCTGACCCGCGTCCGGGTGATCGCGGCCGCCCCGGCGCTGCTGGCGGCCGTCCAGCAGACCCACGCGGGGGAGCGGCACGCGCTGGCCGCGGCGCTGGCCGAGGCCGTGGGCGCGCCCGCGGGCGACCTGACCGCCCAGCTCATGGCGGCCCAGATCACCGCCGCGATCACCACGCTGCAGGAGACGTTCTTCCACCGGCTCTCCTCGGGGGGCTCGCTGGAGGAGGCGGGCCGGCTGCTGGCGGACGACGTCGAGACGGCCTTCGATCTCCTCGAAAACGGCTTCTCATCCATAAAGGGGGAAAACAGTGAAAAAAGGGATTAACTACGACACTGGGTTTTTGAACGGCCCGCAGCTCACCCGCCGGACCTTCGACCCCGACGTCGTCGCCCGCGAGATGCGGGTGATCGCCGACGAGCTCCACTGCACGGCCGTCCGCGTCTCCGGCGGCGATCCCGGCCGGCTCTCCGTCGCGGCCGAGCGGGCGGCCGCGGCCGGTCTGGAGGTGTGGTTCGCGCCCTTCCCCGTGGACGCCACCGCCGAGCAGGCCGTCGCCCTCTACGCCGACTGCGCCGCCCGCGCCGAGTCCCTGCGCCGCGCCGGCGCCGAGGTGGTGCTGGTCGCCGGGTGCGAGTCCAGCGCGTTCTGCCACGGCTTCATCCCCGGCGCCACGTACGGCGAGCGCCTGGCGGCCATGACGACGGCCGACCTCGCCTGGTGGCAGTCGACGGCCGCCGACGTCGCGCCCCGCTTCAACGCCTTCCTGGCCGAGGCCGCCACGGCGGTCAGGGCCCGGTTCGGCGGCCGGCTCACGTACGCGTCGGGCCCCTGGGAGCTGATCGACTGGACGCCCTTCGACATCGTCGGCGTCGACGCCTACCGCGCCGCCTACAACGCCGCGGACTTCCCGGCGGAACTGCGGGCCCACCTCACCCACGGCAAGCCGGTGGCCGTCACCGAGTTCGGCACCTGCGCCTACAAGGGCGCGGGGGAGCGGGGCGGCTCGGCGTACGTGGTGCCCGAGGGGGCCGTGCCCGACGAGGGGGAGCAGGTCCGCTACCTGGAGGAGCTGCTCGACGTCTTCGAGGCCGAGAGCCTGGAGGCCGCGTTCTGGTTCACCTTCGCCGCCTACAACCGGCGCGGCGCCGACGACCTCGGCTCCTACGGCGTGGTCAGGATGCTCGACGAGACCCGCTGGGAGCCCAAGGAGGTCTTCGCCGCGCTGGCGGCTAGGTATTCGCGCAGGTGAAGATGGCCGTGCCGGGGATGTGCCGGCCGCGCAGCGGGCTCCAGCCGCCCCACGCCCGCTCGTGCCCCTGCGGCCACTCCGGCTCCAGCAGGCCGGTGAGGGTCAGTCCGGAGGCGGCCAGCAGGCCGATCCAGTCGCCCATCGTGCGGTGGTGCTCGACGTAGGAGGGGGCGCCGTCGTCGTCCCGCTCGACGTAGGGCGAGCGGTCGAAGTAGGAGCGGTCGGAGGTGAGCCCGCGCGGGCCGGGATCGTCGGGGAAGGCCCACCGGATCGGGTGGCTCACCGAGAACACGAATCGGCCGCCCGGCCGCAGCACCCTGCGCACCTCGCGGAAGACCGCCAGCGGGTCGGCCACGAACGGCAGCGCCCCGTACGCCGAGCACGCCAGGTCGAAGGCGCCGGACGCGTACGGCAGCGACTCGGCGTCGGCCTGCGCCACGGGAACGCGCAGGCCGGTGTCGAGGTCGATGCGCTGGGAGTGGCGCAACTGCCGGTGGGAGATGTCGAAGGCGGCCACCTGGGCCCCCTGCGTCACCAGCCACCGCGCGCACTGCGCCGCGCCGCAGCCGATCTCCAGCACCCGCCGGCCGCGCACCTCGCCCAGCAGGTGCGCCTCGGCCTCGTCGACGCCCTCGGGGCACCAGACGAACCCGGTGTCCCGCAGGAAGCCGCCGTGCTCGACCTGGTAGTCGTCGGCGTTGCCGTCCCACCAGTGGCGGTTGGCCCGCGAGGAGACCGACAGCACTAGCGCATCTTCGGGCCGCGCGGCATGCGGGCCCCCTTGGGCATCGGGCCCTTCGGCATCGGCAGGTTCTTCGGCAGCGAGCGCAGCCGGTCCTTGACCTCGTTGACCGAGGGCTTCTTCAGGTTGCGCGGCAGCTTCATGATGTGCCGCTGGAGCTTGGCGATCGGCACCTGGCCCTCGCCGTCGCCGCACTGGATGTCGTAGATCTCGACGCCCAGCACCACGCGCGCGACGCGCTTCTTCTCGGCCGCGAGCATCTTGGCCACCCGGTTGCCCGGCCCCTCGGAGACCAGCACGACCCCCGGGAAGCCGACGACGAGGTGGACCAGGTCCTGGTCGCGGTTGACGGCGATGGCCGGGGTGACCTGCCAGTTGCCCCGCATGCCCTGCAGGACCGCGGCGGCGGCGCCGGTCTGGCCGTGCAGGATCGAGTACTGGGCCTTCTGGGCGAGCTGGCCGAAGACGACCAGCCCGACGGTGAGCGCGGCCAGGACGCCGATGAACACCGAATACCACAGGTAGTCCGTGACCAGGCCGATCACGACGACCACAGCCAGCGTGCCCACCGCCGAGAGGAAGACGATCGGCATCCCCTTGGGATTGGCCTGCTTGATGATCTGCGCGATCATGCGGAGCTGCTTGATGCGCCCCGGCTTCTCTGGATCCTCGGACTTTGCCATGCTCAGAAGGATACAAACCAACTGGTGCACTATGGAAAACGCGACCGGCCTTTGTCGCTAGATCTTCACCGTGATCGACAGCCTCGGGTCCGCGACATGGTGCGACGCCTGGAGCGTGTACTCGCCCTCGACCGTGCGCCAGCCGTCCTCCCACACCTGGAAGGCGCTCTCGGGCAGGAAGACGGTCGTGATCACGGTCTCTCCCGGCTCAGCCTCGACCACGTCGAACCCGGCCAGGCGGCGCTCGGCGCCCTGACAGAGGTAGATCTGCACGACCTCGCGGCCGAAGCGGTCGCCGGTGTTGGTCAGCGCGACGGTCACGGTGGCGCCCTCGGCGGCGATGGAGTCGTAGCTCCACGTCGTGTAGCCGAGGCCGTGGCCGAACCAGAAGGCCGGAACCCGCCCCGACCGCTCCCAGGCCCGGTACCCGATGTACGTGCCCTCGTCGTAGGCCACAGCGCCGTCCACGGGGGTGACGTCCGTGACCGGGGCGTCCGCGAGCGTCGCGGGCCACGTGGTGGGCAGGCGGCCGCCGGGCTCGGCGCGGCCCGACAGCACGTCGGCCAGCGCGGCCCCGGCCTCCTGCCCGGGGAACCAGGTCAGCAGCACGGCCGCGACCTCTCCCGCCCACGGCATCTCCACCGGCGAGCCCGCGTTGACCACGACCACCGTGCGCGGGTTGGCCGCGGCCACGGCGCGGATCAGCTCGTCCTGGCGGCCGGGGAGCGCCAGGGTCTCGCGGTCGAAGCCCTCGCTCTCGACCTCCGGCGTGGTCGAGGCCACGACCACCGCCACGTCGCTGTCCGCCGCGACCCGCACGGCCTCGGCGATCAGCTCGTCCGGCCCCGGCGCCGGGTCGGCGTGGCCCAGCGTGTACGCCACGAACGCCATGCCCCCGAAGGCCCCCGCCGGATGCGTCACGGTCAGCTCGTACGGCCGGCCCGCGGTCATCTCGACGGCGAAGCGCCGCTCCGGCGGCGACAGGAACGCGGCCGCCGGGTCGCCGCCTTCCGGCTCGATCGCCGCGTCGAAGACGGTCTCGCCGTTCACCGTGACGGTGAAGGCGCCCACGCCCGCCACCGACAGCTCGTGCCGGCCCGACCTGACCGGCGTGTACGCCGCCCGCAGCCGCACGGCCCCGAGCCGCTCGCCGTCCACGTCCGGCGGCAACTGGCCGACCCACCGCGCCTCGGCCGCCGCCAGCGGATGCTCGGCCAGCAGGCCGCCGCCCGCGTCGAGGAACTGCGCCACGACCGGGCAGGCCAGCGGCGCCAAGCGGATCCGCGGATCGGTCCCGACGGCGTGGCGGACCTCGACGCCCTCCAGCGCGCTCAGCCCGGCCAGCGGGGAGACGATCCGGTCGGGGAAGACCTGGGCGCTGCCGCCGCCCATGACCCGGGCCTCGCCGGCGGCCGAGCCGATGAGCGCCAGCGTGCGCACGTCCCGCAGCGGCAGCACGCCGTCGTTGGTGAGCAGGGTGAACCCGCGCGCGGCCACCTCGCGGGCCAGCGCGACGCCGTCGACGGGAACGGGGGCGGGACGGTCCCCGCCGCCGCCGAGCGCGCCCGTGCGCCTGGCCAGCCGCAGGACGCGCCGGACCTTGTCGTCGACGACCGACTCGGGCACCCGCCCCTCCCTGACGGCGGCCTCCAGCTTGTCCCCCCACGGGCCGAACGGGCCGGGCATGGCCACGTCGGTGCCGCCCAGGGCGGCGGCCTCGGTGCTGCGCACGGCCGTCCAGTCGGACACGACGAGCCCGTCGAACCCCCACTCGTCCTTCAGCACGCCGTTGACCAGCGCGGAGTGCTCGGTCATGGTGGTGCCGCCGACCGAGTTGTAGGCCGTCATCAGCCCCCACGCGCCGGCCCGCACCACCCGCTCGAACGGCCGCAGGTAGACCTCGCGCAGCGTCTTCTCATCGACCCGCACGTCCACGGTGAAGCGGTCGGTCTCGAAGTCGTTGGCCACGAAGTGCTTGGGCGTGGTGGCCACGCCGCCCTCCTGCACGCCCTCGACGTAGGCCGCGCCGATCTCGCCGGTCAGGTACGGGTCCTCCGAGAAGCACTCGAAGTGCCGGCCGCCGAGCGGGGAGCGGTGCAGGTTGATCGTGGGCGCGAGCAGCACGTGCACGCCCTTGCGCCGGGCCTCCTGGGCCAGCAGCGCGCCGGCCCGCCGGACGAGCTCCACGTCCCAGGTGGCCGCGAGCGCGGTCGGGCTGGGCAGCGCGATCGACGGGTCCGCGGAGGTCCACTGCTCGCCGCGGACGCCGATCGGGCCGTCGCTCATCACGAGCCGGTCGAGCCCGATCTCGGGGATCGGCGGAAGGGACCACATACCGGCCCCGGTGAGCAGGCGGATCTTGGTGGCGAGGTCGAGCCGGGCGATCAGTTCGTCGAGTTCCACGGCATCAGTGTTCACCAGAAAACCGAGCACTCGATAGGTTTGTGACCTTTACGTTACGCAAAGCCTGTCATCGGGCGAAGAACTCCAGCAACTCGGGCACCAGCGCCTCCGGCGTCACGGCGTGGGACTGCTCCTCCAGCACCCGGTGCCGCGCCCCCGGCACGCCCGCCGCGACCGCCAGCGCCGCGGCCGCCATCCACCGGGGGCTCCGCTCCCCGCTCAGCACCAGCAGCGGTTGTGCGATCGCGGCCAGCGTGGCGGCCGGCAGCCGGCTGCCCGGCCCGAGGACGGCGGCCTCGTAGGCCAGCGTGCGGGCCACGCCCTTGAGGTGCGCCCACGACGCGTCGGCCCGCATCGCGGCCACGGCCTCGACCGGCACCTCGGCCGCCTCCACCATGAACCGCTCGACCGCCTCCTCCCAGCGGCCCGCGTCGACCAGCGCGTCGAGCTGCGCGGCGAAGTCGTCCGGCAGCGGGGGAGCGTCGTCGTCCACGTGGTACGGCGGCTCCCACACCGCCACCCTGGTGATGCCGAGGCCCCGGGCGGCGGCCTCCAGCACGAGCGCCGCGCCGGACGAGCCCCCGAACACCATGGCCGTCCCGCCCGCCGCGCCGATCACCGCCGCCAGGTCCTCGATCTCCCGCTCGACCGCGTACGGCCGGGTGTCGCCGCTGCCGCCCCGGCCCCTGCGGTCGTAGTTGACGACCGTGAACCAGGGCGCCAGCGCGGCGGCCACGCCCGCCAGCGTGGGGTGCGCCCGGTCGCCGAACGCGCCGTTGACCAGCACGACCGCGGGCCCGGCGCCGTAGCTGTCGAAGGCCAGCACGGTGCCGTCCGCCGAGGTGGCCCGGCCGTTCACGCGGGCTGGACCAAGCAGAGGGCCTCCCAGTGGTGCCCGTCGAGGTCGGCGAAGCCGCGCTGGTAGCGGAACCCGGCCTCCTGCGGCACGCCGGCCGGGGTGGCGCCGAGCGCGAGCGCCTTGTCCACCAGCTCGTCGACCTGGGCCGGGTTCTCCATGCCCAGCACCAGGATGGCCTCGGTGCTGGTGGCGGCGTCGGCGATCTCCTTGGTGACGTACGTGGAGAACGTCGGCTCGGTGAGCAGCATGACCTGCGTCTGCTCGTTGACGAGCATCGAGGCCATGCCCTCGGCCATGCCGTACATCGTGAAGCCGAGCTCGGTGAAGAACTTCTGCGACCGGTCCAGGTCCTTGACCGGGAGGTTGAGGAAGAGCTGCATGTCGTGCTCCTTGGCATCTGAGGTGTTTTGCGACACCTTCAGTCTGCTCACCACGACCCCGCGCGTCTTGGATCCCCGTGCCAGGACGGTTGACGATCAGCGCACGGGGTTGGCGCGCCGGAACTCGGCCGGCGGCAGCCCGTACGCCCGCTTGAACAGCCTGCTGAAGTGCGCCGAGTCGGGCAGCCCCCACCGCGCCCCGACCTCGCCGACCGGCAGGTGGCGGGCGCTCAGCAGGTCGGCGCGGCAGCGCTCCAGCCGCCGGTGCCTGATCCAGGCGGCCACCGTCGTGTTCTCGGACTCGAACAGCCGGTGCAGGTAACGCACCGAGACGTGGTGCGCCTCGGCCACCATCGCCGGGTCGAGGTCGGACCAGCCCAGGCGCTGGTCGATGAAGGCGCGCACGCGCAGCAGCAGGGCGCGGCGGCGGGCGTCCTCGGGCACCGCGGCGGCCTGCTCGGCCCGCTCGGCCAGGGCCGTGGTGACCAGGTCCATCACCACCGTCGCCAGCCTGGCCGCGCTGGCCGGGGTGTAGTCGTCGTAGTCCTGGGTGACCCGGCGCAGCAGCGGCACGGCCAGCGCGCCGGTGCCCTCGCGCGCCGAGACGGGCACCGCGGTCAGCCGCGCCACGTCGTCGTAGGGCAGCGGCAGCAGCTCGTGCGGGAAGCTGAACACCGCCAGCTGCACGGCCGAGTCGTAGGCCACCTCGTAGGGCCGGGTGAAGTCGTAGATGGCGAACTCGCCCTGGCCGAGGCGGATCTCGCGGCCGTCCTGGCGCAGCACCGGGTTGCCCGAGACGGCCAGCACGGCCCGGTAGAGCTCGGGGTTGTCGCGGTGGATCAACTTCGCCGTGCGGTGGACGCTGTGCGGCGTGGACGTGCGCACCCGGCCCACGCCCACGGGGCCTAATTGCCCCAGCTCGATCTCGCCCCGCAGCGGCGCGCCGGAATCGATGCGCAGGTCGAGCGGCCCGAGCGTGTCGCAGACGATGCCGCGCCAGGCCTCGTGACGGCTGCGCGCGGGCAGGTCGCTGGTGCGGATCACGGTCGCCATCGCCTCGCCCCTCACTCGGCAGCCCTGCCATGCTAAGGACGCGAAAAGCCCCGGGCAAACGGCCCGGGGCTCCGCTCAAGCGGGATCAAGCGGGAACAAGCAGGATCAGGCGGGATCAGGTGGTCTGGCGGGCCGCGATGGCCTGCTGGTAGAGCCTGCCCGCGCGGTAGGAGGAGCGCACCAGCGGCCCCGACAGCACCCCGGCGAACCCGATCGCCTCGGCCTCGGCCTGCAGCTCGACGAACTCCTCCGGCTTGACCCAGCGCTCCACCGGGTGGTGGCGCGGCGTCGGCCGCAGGTATTGGGTGATCGTCAGCAGGTCGGTGCCGGCGGAGTGGAGGTCGCGCATCGCCTCGACGACCTCTTCGCGGGTCTCGCCCATGCCCAGGATCAGGTTGGACTTGGTGACCAGCCCGGCCTCGCGGGCCGTCGTGATCACCCCGAGCGAACGTTCGTAGCGGAAGGCGGGGCGGATGCGCTTGAAGATGCGCGGCACCGTCTCGACGTTGTGGGCGAACACCTCGGGCTTGCTGGAGAAGACCTCCTCCAGCTGGTCGCGGTTGCCGTTGAAGTCGGGCACCAGCAGCTCGACGCCGCAGCCCGGCAGCAGGGCGTGGATCTGCCGCGCGGTCTCGGCGTAGAGCCAGGCGCCGCCGTCGGGCAGGTCGTCGCGGGCCACGCCGGTCACGGTCGCGTAGCGCAGGCCCATCTGCTGGACGGACTCGGCGACCCGGCGCGGCTCGTCGCGGTCGTATTCCTTGGGCTTGCCCGTGTCGATCTGGCAGAAGTCGCACCGGCGGGTGCACTGGTCGCCGCCGATGAGGAAGGTCGCCTCGCGGTCTTCCCAGCACTCGTAGATGTTGGGACAGCCCGCCTCTTCACAGACCGTGTGCAGGCCCTCCCGGCGCACGAGCGATTTCAGCTCGGTGTATTCGGGGCCCGTCTTCAGCTTGGTCTTGATCCACGGGGGCTTGCGCTCGATAGGGGTCTCGGCGTTGCGCACCTCCAGGCGGAGGAGCTTTCGGCCATCAGGAGCAACGGTCACCCGTCCAGCTTACGTCCGCCGCCGAACCGGACCGGTCGAGGGTCAGGTGATGAGCCCGAAGCCGCGGATCGCCCTGGTGTAGTGGCGCAGCAGCTCCTCGTCGATCAGCGCGGACCCGGCGGTGCCCAGCAGCTCCGAGTGCGGCGCCGAGGTCAGCACGCCGTCGTCGGTGAGCCGGTGGCGGGCCAGCGCGCCCTGCCTGATCGCCGTGACGCTCTCGCCGCGCAGCGCCGCGGCCTGCATAGGCGCCAGGTAGCCGCCGGCGGCCAGGCCGCGCAGCTCGTCCAGCTCGGACTCGGACACCACCCGCCGCGCGATCGCCTCCCGCCGCTCCTCGGTACGGGCGTGCCCGGCGCGGGCCAGCGCCGTCAGCGCGTACTCGGCCAGCAGCACCGGCCCGCCCAGCACCCGTCCGATCAGCCGGCCGATGGCCCCCGCCGCCTCGTACGTCGTGCCGGTCTGGTCGATCGGGCCCAGCGAGGACCGGGCGATCGCGGCCTGGGCCTCCTCCCTGATCTTCAGCGGAGCGCTCGACCCGAGCAGCGCGTCGTGCCAGGCGGCCAGTGTGAACAGGGCGCCGTCCACGATCAGCTCCTCGCCGGCAGGGATCCGCGCGTACGCGGTGGCCAGCAGCGCCACCCGCTGCCGCGGCGTCAGGGCCAGCCACAACGGCAGCCCGATGACCAGCACCGGCGTGCGCAGCACGCCCACATGGTCGTAGACGGTCTCGGTGGCCAGGTCCATGACCGCGACCCTGCGCGGCCTCTTGACGCGGGCCCGGTCGGCCACGCGGTCGGCCAGCGCGTACAGCTCGCCGGCCGCGGCGCGGTCGAGCACCTCGGCGTCGGCCGGCAGGCGGGGGAGGCGGGGCCGCAATGCCCATCCCACGGCCAGGCTCACGCCGCCGACCAGCCACGCGACGAGGGAGTCGAGATGCGCCAGCACGGCCCACGCGCCCAGCGCGAGGAAGGCCAGCGTGAGCAGGTGGACCAGCAGCGCGAGGACGAGAGCGGCAGAACGCTTCACACCGGCGATGGTAGGCCGGAAAGATCCGGATTCAACCGCTGTTCGATGCCGATTCGGTCACCTGCGCAGCAGATCCTCCTCGTGCAGGTCGAACGGCTCCTTGCCGAGCGCCTCGGCCAGCCGCTTCTCGGCGATCGGGATGACCTCCTCGACCACGATCCGGCGGCCGGTCTCCGCCGACAACGAGGAGACCCCCGCGTCGGGCAGCCCGCACGGCGTGATCCGGTTGAACCACCTGGGGTCGTTGGCGCAGTTGAGCGCGAACCCGTGCATCGTCACGCCGCGCGCGACGCGGATGCCGACCGCGCCGAGCTGCCGGTCGGGCAGCCCCAGGGCGACGTCGCCGGCCGCCCACACCCCCGGACGCCCCGGCACCCGCCGGCCGGTGACGCCGAAGTCGGCGCACACCTGGATCATCGTCTCCTCCAGGGCGCAGACGTAACGGGTCACGTCGGCGACGGCGACGACGGGGTAGGCGACGAGCTGGCCGGGGCCGTGCCAGGTGACCCGGCCGCCCCGGTCGGCGTCGATGACGGGGGTGCCGTCGGAGGGACGGTCGCCGGGCAGGGTGCGCCTGCCCGCGGTGTAGACGGGCGCGTGCTCCAGGATCAGGACCGCGTCGCCCAGCTCGCCGGCGACCCGCTTGCCGTGCATCCAGCGCTGCAACGACCAGGCTTGCTCGTAGGGGACGTCCACACCAAGGCGGACGACGGCCAGCGCGTGGGGATCGTCCCCGTGGATGGGGCGCATGAGCCTATTGTGCCGTTCCCTCACCCTGTCCGGGTAATCAGGGGGTCAACAGGCGTGGCTCGATCCTGAACTCCTTGACGCCGTTGGAGCCGTCGTACTCCAGCCGGTACGCGTAGGCGCGCGGGTCGACGGTGACCGCCTGGATGAACTCGGTGCCCACGTAGTGCAGGGCGACGCCCTCGTCGGCGGCGTACCCGCCGGGCAGCTCGCCGGAGGCGACCGACTCCTGCAGCAGCGGGCGGCGCTGCGGCTCGGCGTTGTAGTGGACCCCGCACGAGTACGGCAGCAGCGCGAGCCCGTCGGCCCACGGACGCAGCGCCGGGCCGAAGGAGTCGGTGTTGCCGCCCACGTGCCAGCACAGGGCGCCCGCGCTCTGCCCGGACAGCACCACGCCGGCCCGCCAGGCCTCCTCGAAGACCTCGTCGAGGCCGTGCAGCCGCCACAACGCCATCAGGTTGGCCACGCTGCCGCCGCTGACGTAGATCATGTCCTGTTCGAGCGCCCAGGCCCGCGCGTCCTCGACGTTGGGCATGGGGAAGACGGTCAGGTGGCTCAGCTCGACGTCCCAGCCTGAGAAGGCGCCGTACATCTTCAGCAGCCAGTCGGAGGAGTCGCCGAGGGCGGTGGCGACCAGGCCGAGCTTGGGGCGGTCCTGGCCGGTCAGGTCGAGGCCGTAGCGCAGCAACCCGCTCGCCTCGATGAAATTGTGGCGCTCGCTCTGGCGGAACGACCCGCCCCCGATGGCCAGAATGTGCGACTGCCCGGACCTGCTCATGTCGGATCTCCTGCGTGCTGAAGGACGAACGGCACCCTACAGTACGGCGCGCAGCGCCTCGTCGAGACGGGTATGCGTGAAGCCGTAGCCGCTGTCAAGCAGTTTCCGCGGGATCATGCGATGGCTCGGCAGCAGCCCCGCGCGGGCGAATTCGCCCACCCCGATGGACAGCGCAAACGCCGGTACGGGCATGGGGACCGTGCCTTTACGCAGGCATTTACCCAGAGTGCGGGTGAATTCTTCGTTGGTGACCGGAGAAGGGGATCCGAGATTAACCGGCCCCTCGATATCCCGATTTTTCAGGATATGCAGTGCGGCGGCCACCCAATCGTCCAAGGAGATCCACGACCAGTACTGCCGGCCCGTCCCCAGCGGCGCGCCCAGCCCGACGCGGAAGATCGGCAACATGCGCCCGAGCGCCCCGCCGTGCCGGCTCAGCACCATCGCCGTGCGCAGCCGCGCGACCCGGCACCCGGCCTCGGCGGCCCGCTCGGCCTCCCGCTCCCAGCGCTCGCACAGCTCGGCCAGGAACCCCCGGCCCCTGCCCTGGCTCTCGTCGATCTCCCGGCTGCCCGTGTCGCCGTAGAAGTCGACCCCGGACGCCGACAGCAGCACCTCGGGCGGCCTGCCGAGCGCGCGCAGGGCGTCGACCAGCAGCCGGGTGCCCTCGACGCGGCTGCGCACCAGCTCGCGCTTGTAGGCGGTGGTCCAGCGCCGGTCGCCGACCGAGGCCCCGGCCAGGTGCACCACGCCCTCGGCCCCTTCGAGCGCGGCCCGGTCGATCACCCCCGCGGACGGGTCCCAGAAGGCCTCTCCCGGCCCCGCGGGCTCCCGCCGGACCAGGCGGACGACCTCCCGCCCCTCGTCGCGCAGCGCCCCGACCAGCGCCGTACCGATCAGGCCGGACGCCCCGGTCACGATGATCGCCATGGTCCCCACAGTACGCCAAAGGCCGGGCGGCCCCCCGAAGGAGCCACCCGGCCTTTCACGGGTGATGACTACGCGAGCCCGAGCTGGGCCTCGAAGCGGCCCTCCTCCAGGCGACGCTTGATCGTCGTCAGGAAGCGGGCGGCGTCGGCGCCGTCGACCAGGCGGTGGTCGTAGGTCAGCGCCAGGTAGACCATCGAACGCACCGCGATGACCTCGCCCTCGGGCGTGTCGAGCACGACGGGCCGCTTGACGACCGCGCCGGTGCCGAGCATGCCCACCTGCGGCTGGTTGAGGATCGGCGTGTCGAACAGCGCGCCACGGCTGCCGGTGTTGGTCAGCGTGAACGTGCCGCCGGTGACCTCGTCGGGCGTCACCTGGTTGTTGCGGGTGCGCTCGGCCAGGTCGGTGACCTTGCGGGCGAGGCCGGCGAGGTTGAGGTCGCCGGCGTTCTTGACAACCGCCGCGAGCAGGCCGCGCTCGGTGTCGACCGCGACGCCCAGGTTCTCCACGTCGAAGTACGTGACCTCGTTGGTCTCGTTGTTGATCGTGGCGTTGAGCTTCGGGTGCTGCTTGAGCGCCTCGACGGTGGCCATCGCGAAGAACGGGGTGAAGGTCAGCTTCACGCCCTCGCGGCGGAAGAAGTCGTCCTTCGCCCGCGCCCGGAGCTGGGCGATCTTCGTGACGTCGACCTCGACGACCGACGTGAGCTGCGCCGCGGTCTGCAGCGACTCGACCATGCGCTTGGCGATGGTCTGACGCAGCCGCGTCATCTTCTCCGTACGGCCGCGCAGCGTGGTGTCGACCTCGACCGGCTCGGGCGCCGCGGCGACCGGGGCCTGGGCGGCGGCCGGGGCCGGCGCGGCGGCGGCCGGCTGGGCGGCCGGAGCCGCGGCCGGGGCGGCGGCCTGCTCGCGCTGGGACTTGGCGGCCTCCAGCACGTCCTGCTTGCGGATGCGGCCGCCGACGCCGGTGCCGTTGATCGAGTCGAGGTCGACGCCGTGCTCGTTGGCGAGCTTGCGCACCAGCGGCGTCACGTAGGGGCTGTCGCCCGAGGACGGCAGCGGCGTGGGCTCGGCGGCGGGCTGCTGCGGAGCCGGAGCCTGCGGGGCCGGAGCCGGAGCGGCCTGCTGCGGGGCCGGGGCCTGCGGGGCCGGAGCCGGGGCGGCCTGCTGGGGAGCGGGCTGGGCCGGGGCCGGCTGCGGGATGGAGGAGGCCGGGGGAGCCGGGGCGGGCTCGGGCTCCGGTTCGGGCTCGGGAGCGGCCTGCGGGGCCGGGGCGGCGGCGCCCGGCTGGGCGTTCTCGTCGATGATGGCGAGCTCGGCGCCGACCTCGACCGTCTCGTCCTCAGCCACGACGATCTTGGTGAGGACACCCGCGGAAGGCGACGGGATCTCGGTGTCGACCTTGTCGGTCGAGACCTCGAGGAGCGGCTCGTCGGCCTCGACGCGCTCGCCCTCCTTCTTCAGCCAACGGGTTACCGTGCCCTCGGTCACGCTCTCGCCGAGCTGGGGCATCTGTACGGAGACCGGCATCGTTATTCTTCTCTCGCGTTCTGATCTCGAGGGCTGGACTAGTTGTGTACGTGCAACGGCTTGCCGGCCAGGGCCAGCATCGCCTCACCGACTGCCTCGGACTGGGTCGGATGTGCGTGGATGAGCTGGGCGACCTCTGCGGGCAGCGCCTCCCAGTTGTAGATCAGCTGGCCTTCCGTGACGAGCTCGCCGATGCGCCGGCCCACCATGTGGACGCCGACGACCGGGCCGTCCTTCTGGGCGATGACCTTCACCGCTCCGGAGGTGCCGAGGATCTGGCTCTTGGGGTTGCCGGCCAGGTCGTAGACCTGCTCGACGATCTCGATGCCGCGCTCGGCGGCCTGCGCCGACGTGATGCCGACCGAGGCGACCTCGGGGTCGGAGTAGGTGATGCGGGGCACGCCCGCGTAGTCGATCGGCGGCGGGTTGAGGCCGGCGATGTGCTCGGCCACCAGGATGCCCTCGGCGAACCCGGCGTGGGCCAGCTGCAGCGTGGGGATCAGGTCGCCGATGGCGTAGACGCCGGGGACCGAGGTCTGGCAGTGCTCGTCGACCACGACGGCGCCGCGCTCGACCGTGACGCCCTGCTCCTCGAAGCCCATGCCGGACGACACCGCGCCGCGGCCGACCGCGACGAGCAGGAGCTCGGCGTCGAGGGTCTTGCCGTTGGCCAGGGTGACGACGACGCCCGTCTCGGTGGTCTTGGCGGAGTCGAAGAAGACGCCCAGCTCGTACTTGATGCCGCGGCGGCGGAAGGCCCGCTCCAGCAGCTTGGAGCTGGACTCCTCCTCGGTCGGCAGCAGGTGCGGCAGCGCCTCGACGATGGTGACCTCGGCGCCGAAGGAGCGGTAGACGCTGGCCAGCTCGACGCCGATCACGCCGCCGCCCAGGACGATCACCGACGACGGCACGCGGTCCATCTTCAGGGTGTGCTCGCTGGTGATGATCCGCTCGCCGTCGATCTCCAGGCCGGGCAGCGTGCGGGGGGCCGAGCCGGTGGCCAGCACGAGGTTGGCGCCCTCGTAGACCTCCGAGCCCACCTGCACGCTGCGCGGGCCCACCAGACGGCCCTCGCCCTCGACCACCGTCACGCCCGCGCCCTTGAGCAGGCCCTGGACGCCCTTCCAGGCACGCGTGACGATCTTGTCCTTGAACGCGTGCACGCCCTGGACGTCGATGCCCTCGAAGCTCGCCTTGACGCCGAAGGACGCGCTCTCGCGGGTCTCGTCGGCGACCTCGGCCGAGTGCAGCAGGGCCTTCGTGGGGATGCATCCCCTGTGGAGGCAGGTGCCGCCGATCTTGTCCTTTTCGATGAGGACGACCGACTTGCCCAGCTCGGCCGCCCGAAGCGCGCAGGCGTAACCGCCGCTGCCGCCACCTAGGACGACGATGTCATAGGCCACAGGAAGGCTCCTTGTCGGGGTGTTCGTGATGCCGTCATCTTTTCATTTGTTTCAGATGCTCGCGTGCCGCTCTGCGAGTCCGATGAGGGTGCGGGTGATGGCGCCGGTGCCGCCCTTGGGGGTGTAGCCGTACGGCTCGCCCTTGTTGTAGGCCGGTCCGGCCATGTCGATGTGCGCCCAGCGCACCCCGTCGGGCACGAACTCCTTGAGGAAGATGGCGGCGGTGAGCATGCCGCCGAAGCGCTCGGGGTGGAGGTTGGCGATGTCGGCGACCGGCGAGTCGAGGCCCTTGCGCAGCTCCTCCGGCAGCGGCATGCCCCAGGCGCCCTCGCCCGCGGCGGTGGCGGCCTCGACGACCAGCTCACGGACGGCGTCGTCGTTGGCCATGACGCCCGCGGTGCGCCAGCCGAGCGCGACGATCTGCGCGCCGGTCAGCGTGGCGATGTCGACGATCAGGTCGGGGTCGTCCTCGGCGGCGCGCGCGATGCCGTCCATGAGCACCAGGCGGCCCTCGGCGTCGGTGTCGAGCACCTCGACGGTCTTGCCGCTGTAGCTGTGGATGACGTCGGAGGGGCGCTGGGCGGTGCCGCTCGGCAGGTTCTCGGCCAGGCAGAGGTAGCCGACGACGTTGACCGGCAGGCCGAGCCTGGCGATGCCGACCAGCGCGCCGAGCACGGCGCCCGCGCCGCCCATGTCGGACT
The DNA here is from genome assembly GCF_040631115.1 of Nonomuraea sp. NPDC005692. Taxonomy (NCBI): domain Bacteria; kingdom Bacillati; phylum Actinomycetota; class Actinomycetes; order Streptosporangiales; family Streptosporangiaceae; genus Nonomuraea; species Nonomuraea sp. NPDC005692. Next base: position 86,614 of record NZ_JBEXYU010000003.1, read on the forward strand.
TCATCCAGTCCATGGCGGCAGCCGGCTTGAGCGACAGGCCGCCGGAGTCGAACGTGATGCCCTTGCCCACGAACGCCAGCGTCTTGGCCGCGTCGGGGTGGCTGTAGGCGACGCGGACCAGGCGCGGCGGGTTGACCGAGCCCTGGCCGACGCCGACCAGGCCGCCGTAGCCGCCGTCCTTGAGCTGCTTCTCGTCGAGCACCTCGACGGTCAGCCCGTGCTTGGCGCCCTCCTGCTCGGCGATCTCGGCGAACTTGGCCGGCCACAGGTCGGACGGCGGCGTGTTGACCAGGTCGCGGACGAGCGAGACCGACTCGGCCAGCACGCCGGCCCGCTCGGCGGCGGACTCGCCCCGGCCGGACAGGACGGTGATCTCGGAGACGGGCGCCTTCGGGGCCTCGCCCGTGCGGTAGCGGTCGAAGCCGTACGCGCCGAGCAGCGCGCCCAGGGCGACGGCCTCGGCCTGGGCGTCGTCGTCGGAGGGCAGGGCCAGCGCGGCGCGCGCGGTGCCGGCCAGCGACCGCACGGCGGCGCCGGCGGCGCGGCGAAGGGACTCGTGGTCGGAGGAGTCGCCCAGGCCGACGGCGACGAGCACCGGGGCCTGGACGGCGCCGAACGTGGGCAGCTTGGCCAGCTCTCCGGGTTTGCCGGAGAAGCCGAGCGAGCTGAGGGAGGTGGCGAGGTTGCCGCCGAAAGCCGCGTCGAGGGACTCAGCGCCCGTGGCCGGGCGGGGGCCGTCCTGGCCGGGCCGGAAGCCGACGATCAGGGCGTCGGTGTCGACAGAGACTGGGTCTGCTGAGTTCAGCCGCACAGTGGTCACGTAAACCGATGCTATCCACGGTTTCTGCGTACTCACAAACAGGGGTTCATCCTACAAATGCTGGTCGGGCGCATTACGTTTCATGGTGCTAGTGTCATTAGCATCATGTTGCTCGCGCTCGATCTCAACGACGCACGGCCCCTCCACGAACAGGTGGCCGGCGCCATCCGCCGCGCCATCGGCGAGGGCTCCTACACGCCCGGTGACCGCCTTCCGCCGGCCCGCGACCTCGCCAGGGCGCTCGGCATCAACCCCAACACCGTGCTGCGCGCACTGCGCGACCTGCGCGACGAGGGGCTGCTGGAGTTCAGGCGGGGGCGCGGGGTCAGCGTCGCGGGCCAGGCCGACGGGCGCGCGCTGCTCGTGCAACGCGCCCGGGAGCTGCTGGAGGAGGCCGAGAGGCACGGCTACCGCCGTGAGGACCTCATCACCATCCTGGAGGATCTGCCATGAACCCCCGAATCCCCGCGGCGGCGTGGGGCGCGGCCGTCACGGCGGCCCTGGTCCTGGCCCCCATGGGCCTGCGCGACCGGCTGCCCGACCCGCTGGCCACCCACTGGGGGGCGGCGGGCGTCGACGGCTCGGCGTCCTTCCAGGCCCACGTGCTGACGGTGGCGGCGGTGTGGACCGTGGTGTGGGTCGCGTTCCTGGCCGTCGCCGTGCGGGGCTGGGCGCTGCGGCACCGCAATGGGCGGGCGCTGTGGTGGGGCGGCCTGTTCGGCGGCGGCGTCCTGGTGCTGGGCACGCAGGCCGCCACGTTGTCGGCCAACCTCGACGCGCCCGACTGGACGGCCGCGGGCCTTTCCGGCTGGCAGGTCCCGCTGGTCGTCGTCGGCTCACTCGGCGTGGGCGTGCTCGCGGGTTACCTCGGCAGGGGCGGGCCCGACCCGGTCGAGGCCGTGCAGCCGCCCCCGGCGCTGAAGCTGCGGCCCGGTCGCCGTACGGTCTGGGTCAGCCGGCTGGTCAACCCGTGGCTGGTCGGGCTGACGCTGGTGGCCGCGGCGGCGATCGTCGTGCTGTGCGGGCTGCGCCTGGCCGGCGTCCTGTCGCCGGCGACCATGGCCTCCGCCCTGCCCGGCGCCGTGATCGTGCTGGTCGCGGGGCTGGCGACGGCGTCGCTGTCCGTACGGGTCGGCGACGACGCGCTCGTCATCGGCTTCGGGCCGCTCGGCGTCCCGGCACGCCGGATCCCACTGTCGCGCATCGACCGGGCCTGGACGGAGGTCCGCAGGCCGAGCGAGGTCGGCGGCTGGGGCTTCCGCGGCCTGCCCGGCATGGCCACCATCATGCTGCGCGGCGGCGAGTGCCTGGTCGTCGGCTACCGCTCCGGGGGGCGGCTGGCGATCAGCATCGACGACGCCGAGCGCGGCGCGTCCCTCATCAACGCCCTCGTCGCGGAGCGTGCCCGGTCATGAGAAAACAGCTTCCCGTCTTCCTCGTCCTCGCCTTCGGGCTGTCCTGGCTGGTGGCCCTGCCCATCTGGCTCGGCGCGGGCCTGAGCTCGCCCGCGGCCAAGGGGCTGGCCGCGGTCATGATGTTCACGCCGACCGCCGGGGTGCTCGGGGTGTGGGCGCTGTCGCGCGCGCCCTGGCGGCGCTGGGCCGCCGAGACCGGCCTGGCTCTGGGGGAGAGCAAGGGCCGCACCGGCCGGTACGTGCTGGCCGCCTGGCTGGGCGTGCCGCTGCTGATCGCCGTCTGCGCCGGGCTCAGCACCGCCGTCGGGCTGTTCCCGCTCGACCTCGACCGGTTCAGCCTGTACCGGGCCCAGCTCACGGCCGCGGGCGTGCAGCCGCCGGCCGACCCGGGCCCGGCGCTCTACCTGCAGATCGCCATCGGCGTGCTGGTCGGCCCGGTGCTGAACGCGATCCCGGCGCTGGGCGAGGAGTGGGGCTGGCGCGGCTGGCTGCTGCCCCGGCTGTCCGCCACGTACGGCCCGCTCGGCGGCCTGGCGCTGTCCGGCGCGATCTGGGGGCTGTGGCACGCCCCGCTCACCCTGCTCGGCTACAACTACCCGAGCCTCGGGTCGTGGGCGGCGCTGCAGTTCATCGGCTTCTGCGTGCTGGCCGGGATCGCGATCGGCTGGCTGCGCCTGCGTACGGGCAGCGTGTGGCCCTGCGTGGTCGCGCACGGCTCGCTGAACGCGGTGCTGCCCGCCGTGCTGCTGCTCGGGGACGCCGCCGCGCCGCCCGACACCGCGGTGTCCGGGCTCACCGGGCTGGTCGGCTGGGTCCCGCTCGCCCTGCTCTGCGTGGTCCTCGCCCGCCGCCTGCCGGCCCGCGCCAAGCAGCCGGTCGCCTGACACCGCGTCCGCCGGGAGCCCGGCGCGGCGAGCGCGTCGCCGCTCAGCCCAGGACCGCGCACACCACCAGCGCGGCCGCCGTCCCGGTCTCCACCAGCGCGCCGAGCACGTCCCCCGTGATGCCGCCGAGCCGCCGCCGGGCGTGCCGGAGCAGCAGCAGCGCCGCCCCGAGCCCGGCCGCCAGCGCGATCGGCGGCGCCCACGTCCCGGCCGCCAGCCCCAGCCCGGCGGTCACGGCGAGGGCGGCCGTCGTGGCCAGCCACGCCGCCGGATCGCTCACGGTGCCCGCCACCATCGCCCCGAGTCCGCCGGGCCGCGCGGCGGGCACGCTCGCCCGGCACGCCCAGGTGAGCGCCAGCCGCCCGGCCACGCAGGCGGTCACCAGGGCGGGGTAGCCGGCCCCGGTCAGCGCCGCAGCCTGGACGAGCAGCGTGATGACCAGCGTCATCACCCCGAACGGCCCGATGTCAGACTTTCTCATGATGTCGAGGGCGTCGTTCGCGGGCCGGCCGCTGCCCAGGCCGTCGGCGAGGTCGGCCAGCCCGTCCAGATGCAGGCCGCGGGTGAGCCCGGCCAGCAACCCGAGCGCGAGCGCCGCGCCCAGCAGCGGCGGCCCCGGCAGCAGCAGCGCCAGGCCCGCCACCGCGCCGAGCCCCAGCCCGACCGCGGGGGCCGCCACCATGGCCGGCCCGGCGACCTCCCGATCGACCCTGTCGACCCGCACCGGAACGGCGCTGAGCATGCCGATCGCGAAGCGAAGCCCGTGGGTCAGCTCAGCAAGCGGCATAACGACCGATCCTAGGGCCGACTAATGTGGCGGGAATGCACGTGCTTGAACTCGAAGGTGTAGCTGTCCGGGTTGTCGGCAAAACGCTGCTCGACGGCATTGACTGGCAGGTGGCGTACGGCGACCACTGGGTGATCCTCGGCCCCAACGGCGCGGGCAAGACCACCCTGCTCTCCCTGGCCGGGGCGGTGCGCCACCCGAGCGAGGGCGCGGTCAGCGTGCTCGGCCACCGGCTCGGCCGGGTCGATCTGCGGGAGCTGCGCCGCCACATCGGCCTGGTCGCGGCCAGCCAGCGGCTGATCGACGAGGACCTGCTGGAGGAGGAGGGCGCCACCGCCCACACGGTGGTCCTGACCGGCCACACCGGCACGAGCGTCCCGCTGTGGGACAAGTACGGCGACAACGAGCGCGAGCGCGCCGCCCGCCTGCTGGCCGACCTGGGCTGCAAGGACCTGGTCGAGCGCCCGTTCCGGGTGTGCTCGCAAGGGGAGCGGGCCCGGATCAGGGTGGCCAGGGCGCTCATGGCCGAGCCCGCCGTGCTGCTGCTCGACGAGCCGTTCGCCGGGCTCGACCTGCCGGCGCGCGAGGACCTCATCACCGCGGTCGAGCAGCTGGCCGCCACCCGGCCGGTCCTGACCACCGTCACGGTGACCCACCACCTGGAGGAGGTGCCCGCGACCACCACGCACGCGCTGCTCATGCGCGACTCGCGGCTGCTGGCCGCCGGGCCGGTGTCGGAGGTGCTCACCCCCGACCTGCTGTCCGAGTGCTTCGGCCGCCCGCTGCACGTGGACCGCCTCGACGGCCGCTGGTACGCCAGAGCCGTGCGCCCGTAGCCCCGGCCCGCGACCCCGAGGTCCGTGGGGTCACAGTTCCAGAGGGCGTCCCGCGACTACCAGGGCGACGTACTCGGACTCGGCGGCGAGCCGTTCGTTGAGCTTGCCGAGCGCGTCCCTGAAGGCCCGGCCGGCGGACGTGGCGGGCACCACGCCCATCCCCACCTCGTCCGAGACCGCCACGAGCGGCACCGGCGTGCCGCGCCACGCCTCGACCAGCTCCGCGCAGCGCCGGACGACCGGCGTTCGGTCGCCGTCCCAGGCCCCGTGCTCGTCGAACACCGCCGCCAGCCACGTGCCCAGCCCGTCGATCAGCAGGGGCGTGCCCGCCGCCGCGATGACCGCCACCAGGTCCGTGGTCTCGGCCGTGTCCCAGTGAGCGGGCCGCCGTTCCCGGTGCGCCCGTACCCGCGCCGCCCATTCGCCGTCCGCCGCGCCGTCGCCGCCGGTGGCGACATAGGTGACGTACGGCTCGGCCGCCAGCCGCAGCTCGGCCTCGGCCGACTTGCCGGACCTGGACCCGCCGAGCAGCAACGCCCGCCGCGGCGGCGTCTCGCGTACCGTTCCGCCGCTCTCCAGGACCGTCCCGTCCGGCACGGCCACCGCCCCCCACAACCGCAGCCGCCTGGCCAGCTCCTCCTCCGACCTGATCCGGTGGTCCAGCCACGCGGCCACCACGGTCGTCCGGTCGTCGGCCAGCCCGGCGCGGCGCAGTTCGCCGAGCCGCTGCGGGCGCTCCAGCAGGTCCAGCACGACGACGTCGTAGCGGGCGGGACCGTCGGAGGGGGACTCCCGGCCCGGCGGCAGGCACAACACCGCCTCGCCGTCGGCCGCCACCAGCCCGAGCCCGCCGCCGAACGCGCCGCCGCCGGTGAAGGGGAACCGCGCGGCGTCGTCCACGACCAGCTCGAAGGGGCGGTGACGGCCCTGGGGGAGCCGGGCGCACGAGGCGCACGGGCACCCGTCCGCCGGCCAGCCCGCGGCACCGCCGGTTCCGGAGAGAAGAAGCTTCACCGCCCAGAGGCTACCGACCGGAGCGACCGGGCCGATCGGGCCGACCGGGCCGACCGGGGCGACCGGGGCGGCGGCGGGCGGCCAGGGCCGCGCCCCCGCCGATCAGCAACAGCGCCCCCGCGCCGCCCGTGATCAGCAGCGCCGGAGACCCGCCGGGCGCGCTCGCGGGCGCGGCGGCCCGCCCGGCGGCGTCCGTCTCCTGGGACGGGACGGTCCCCGCGCCCTGGGACGGGTAGCCGCTGACCGACACGACCTCGCCGCGCCCGTTCACGCCGACCCTGGCCGCGGAGGCCAGGAGCTGGGCGGCGGTCGCGTCCTCGGCGCCCGTCACGCAGCGCAGCAGCGGATGCGCCGGCGGCCGGTCGCCGGGCGGGACGTCGCCCTCCCCGTCCCCGAAGTCCACCGCGACCGCCACCCGCTTGTGCCCCGAGCCGGCCGCGTCCTGGACGCACACCGCCGGGAACGACGGCAGCTCACCGCCCGGCGGCTCGCCCGCCGACCCGTCGGCCGAGACCGTGAAGCGCCACCCGACGACCGAGCCGTCCGCCGGCTCGTACGCGGCCGTGGACGCCAGCCACGCCGTGCCGTCGCTCCGCCAGACCCCCCACAGCCGCACGGCCCCCGGCTCCGCGGCGGTTCCCGGCACGGGACCGCCGGGCCGCGAGGAGGGTGAGCCGAGCGCGGAGGAGGGGAGAAGAAGTACGGCGGCCGCCCCCAGGACGGCCGCCGCGGCAACACGGCCCGCGCGCAGCATCGATGGACCTCCGAGCTCGGGAGTAGGGTTCCAGTGCCGTCGGAGGGAAGGCGCCGGCGAACCCGCGGAGAAGGAGCGTATGGCATGACATGGCGGTGGCGTTATGAAGATGCAAATGGTGGTGAGGTGACGGACCGCCCTTTGCCGCGAGAGGTTTTCCCGAGTCAGGCCGATGCGGAGTCCTGGCTCGGGGAGAACTGGCGTGAGCTGCTCGAATCCGGCGTCGAGCAGGTGGCGCTGCTCGACGAGGACCGCGTCGAATACACGGGAATGTCATTGCGTCCGGAGTGATCCGCGAAAAAAGGAAAACCCCTTGAGCGCATTGTGGCTCAAGGGGTTTTTCGTTTTCCGGGTCACGGACGGATGGCGGGGCTCACCGTCTTTGCCGGGTCGCGCTCCACGACCGTGCCGAGCACGTCGTCGATGCGCTTGAGCACGTCGTCCTCCAGCTTGACGCCGGCCGCCTTGACGTTGTCGCGCACCTGCTCGGGGCGGGTTGCGCCGACGATGGCGCTGGAGACGTTCGGGTTCTGCAGCACCCAGGCCACGGCGAGCTGGGCCATGGTCAGGCCGAGGTCGTCGGCGATCGGCCGCAGCTCCTGCACGCGGGTGAGCACGTCGTCGTTCATGTACCGCGCGATCATGGCGCTGCCGCTCGCGTCGGTCGCCCGCGAGCCCTGCGGAGGCTGCCGGCCGGGCAGGTACTTGCCGGTGAGCACGCCCTGCGCGATCGGCGACCAGACGATCTGGCCGAGGCCCTCGCGCTCGCTCAGCGGCACGACCTCCTCCTCGATGACCCGCCACAACATCGAGTACTGCGGCTGGTTCGACACGATCCGGTCGAAGCCCATCTCGTCGGCGATCTTCAGCGCCCGGCCGATCTGCTCGGCCGTCCACTCGCTGACGCCGACGTAGAGCACCTTGCCCTGGCGGACGAGGTCGTCGAACGTCTTGAGGGTCTCCTCGAGGGGCGTCTCGTTGTCGAAACGGTGGGCCTGGTACAGGTCGACGTAGTCGGTCTGGAGGCGGCGCAGCGAGGCGTTGATCGACTCGGTGATGTGCTTGCGGGACAGCCCGCGGTCGTTCTTGCCGGGGCCGGTGGGCCAGTAGACCTTGGTGAAGATCTCCAGCGACTCCCTGCGGACGCCCTTGAGCGCCCGGCCGAGCACCTCCTCGGCTTTCGTCCCCGCGTAGACGTCGGCGGTGTCGAAGGTGGTGATGCCCTCGTCGAGCGCCGCCTGCACGCACAGCTTGGCGGCGTCCTCCTCGACCTGGGAGCCGTGGGTGAGCCAGTTGCCGTAGCTGATCTCGCTGACCATGAGACCGCTGCGGCCGAGGTGTCGGAATTCCATACGTTCGACCTTAGAGCGTCACATGAGCCGATTCGATTCGGGATAGGGTGCGCGACGTGCTCAAGCTCGTCCGCCAGGCTCTCACCGCGGCCGTCCTGATCGCCCTCGCGGTGCGGTTGCGCCGCCGGGCCCGCCTGCCGCGGGCCGAGCCGCCGCCGTCCGTACCGGCTGCCGTCCGGCGGCCGCGGGGCGCCCGGACGGCCCTGCTGTGGCTGGCCATCGGGGTCGTCGTGACCCTGACGCTGGCGTTCGCCCTGATGGGCACGTCGGCGCAGCGCGACGCCCAGGCCCTCATGCGCGCCGTCGCCGAGCAGCAGGCGCCCCCGGACGGGGCCGAGCCCCTGGAGCCCCCCGTCGGCGAGCCCGTGACGCCCGTGGAGCCGCCGGCCGACCCCGTGGCGACCGCGCTGCCCACGCCCGCCGCCTCCGCCGCCCAGGCGCCCAACTGCGCGCCCCGGCGCCGGCCGATCGACCCGCGCAGGGTCGCGCCCGACGTCAAGCGGGCCGTGGACGCCCAGTGGCGGCGTATCGAACGCTGGCTCAGGAGCAACGCCCCCCGCACGTACCGCACGCTCGGGGCCCCGGTCAGGGCGCGCACGATCGCCGTGGCCGAGTCGCAGATGGGCGTGGACTTCCCCGACGCCCTGCGCGCCTCCCTGCTGCGCCACAACGGCGCGCGCGGGGCGGGTGTCCTGGGCTTCCGCCCCGGGGCCCGCGACCACCTCACCGTCCGCGGCATCAGGGACGCCTGGCGCGAGATGTGCGCCCGCCGCCCGGCCGGGTCATGGGACGGCCTGCTGATCCCGATCCTGTCCTACACCGCCGTCGACGGCGCCACGGCGTACGCCACCGTGAGCTCGGCCGACGGGACGGTGGCCGGGGTCACGGGCAGGCGGCTGCGGTCGTCGTACACGCTGCTGCGGACCGTCGCCGACGCCCTCGAACGGGGCGGCGCGATCGACGGCCGCCGCCCCGTGGTCACCGGCGGCGTCCTGCGCTGGAAGCCGGCCCGCTGAGCGGGCGAGACGCGGGAAGGCAGGAAGCACGAGTGCCCACCACCGGACGGTGATGGGCACGCGGGCGTCGCCGATAAGCCGCTTTCCCGAAAAATCGGGAGAACGGGGCTACTTCTTGGGCGGCGCGGGCCGACCGCCCGGCAGCACCGTGGGCGGCGGGAAGCGTAGCTTGCGGATCTGCAAAGCGCGCATCGCCGCGTAGAAGCCGACGCCCTTCACGCTCTCGTTCGGGAGCTTGGCCGCGACCTCCTTCTTCACCTTCCACGCCACGTAGAGGGAGGTGGCCAGGACGCCGATCATCATGATCGGCCAGCCGACCGCGATCACGATGTTGAGCACCTTGGCGCGGATCTCGATCGGCCACGGGATCCAGGTCGCCAGCAGGATCAGTAGCGAGAACGGCAGGAAGTACTGGCTGGGCAGGCGCCGCGAGTCGACCCAGTCGCGCGCGAACTTGCGCGCCGGGCCCTTGTCGCGAACCGGAAGATAACGCTCGTCACCTGCGAGCATGCCCTTGCGAGCCCGGTCGCGCTCGGCGGCCTGCTTGGCGCGCATCTGCCGATAGGCCTCCTTGCGGTCCTTCGGCGCGGAGACCGGCTGGCGTCGTCTGCCCTCGGCATCCCGGCGCTTGGGTGTGGGACGACCTTTACCCTGGGGCTTAGGATCGTCAACGGGGACGGGGGTGTCGTCCACGGAGGTTTGGGATCGGCGTCGCAACACACGTCAACCCTACCTGGACTGCAACTTAGTGACGCCCCCGTGCGTTATGCGTAGGGTAATCCCAAGGCGGCTGCGCTGCATTGGGTGAACACCAGCACGACCTAGAAGGGGACGGCCGACGCGCATGAGCGTGATGAAGAGACTTTCGATGATCTTCAAGTCCAAGGCCAACAAGGCCCTGGACAAGATGGAGGATCCGCGCGAGACGCTTGACTACTCCTATCAGCGGCAGCTCGAGTTGCTGCAGAAGGTGCGTCGAGGGGTGGCCGACGTGGCGACCTCGCGCAAGCGGGTAGAACTGCAGATCAACGGCCTGGAGGCCCAGGCCAGGCGCTACGAGGAGCAGGGCCGCAAGGCGCTGTCCGTCGGGCGTGAGGACCTTGCGCGCGAGGCCCTGCAGCGGCGGTCCAATCTGCAGGGGCAGATGGCCGACCTCAAGGTCCAGCACGACAACCTGCAGGCCGAGGAGGAGAAGCTGACCACGGCTTCCCAGCGGCTGCAGGCCAAGGTCGACTCCTTCCGCACGAAGAAGGAGACGATCAAGGCGACCTACACCGCCGCCGAGGCCCAGACGCGCATCAACGAGGCGTTCTCCGGCATCTCCGAGGAGATGGGCGACGTCGGCCTGGCGATCCAGCGCGCCGAGGACAAGACGGCGCAGATGCAGGCCCGCGCGGGCGCGATCGACGAGCTGCTGGCCAGTGGCGCGCTCGACGACTTCAGCGGCACCCGCGGCGACGACATCCAGGCCGAGCTCGACCGCATGGGCGGCGGCATGGACGTCGAGCTGGAGCTGGCCCGGATGAAGGCCGAGCTGGGCCAGGGCCCGGCGCCGAAGAGCGCCATCGAGCAGGGCCAGCCGCAGCAGCAGCCCCAGCCGCAGCAGGGTCACACCCAGCAGCTGCGTCAGCCCGGGGAGGGCGCATGATCGTCAGAATCATGGGCGAGGGCCAGGTGGAGATCTCGCCGGACGACATCGCGGTGCTCAACGAGCTCGACAGCGAGCTGGAGGCCGCCATCGAGACCGGTGACGAAGGGGCCTTCCGCGTCAAGCTGCACGCGTTGCTCGACAAGGTGCGCCATGTGGGCAAGGCGCTTCCCGACGACAGCCTTGAGCCGTCAGAGCTGATCCTTCCCCCCGCGGACGCCTCGATCGAGGAGGTCCGGGAGATGCTGGGCGACCAAGGCCTCATCCCGGGCTGAGCCCCGTGGGCACGCGGTTCGCGTCCGACAGCGGCCTGACCCGCCGCATGGTCGTGACGATGTTCCTGCTGGGGTTGCTCTACGTGGCGTTCGTCGGCGTGCTGATCGCCCTCGGCGTGCGCGCGCTGACCGTGCTGGTGCTCGCCGGGGGGCTGCTGTTGGTGCAGTACTTCCTGTCCGACCGCATCGCCCTGTTCGCGATGCACGGGCGGGAGGTCTCCCCACAGGAGGCCCCCGAGCTCCACGGCCTGATCGACCGGCTGTGCGCGCTGGCGGACATGCCCAAGCCGCGGGTGGCGATCGCCGACTCCGACGTCCCCAACGCCTTCGCCACCGGCCGTAACCAGAAGCGGGCCGTCGTCTGCGTGACGACGGGCATCCTGCGCCGCCTGGAGCCTCAGGAGCTCGAAGGCGTCCTGGCGCACGAGCTGTCGCACGTCGCCCATCGCGACGTCGCGGTCATGACGATCGCCTCGTTCCTCGGCATCGTCGCCGGGCTGATGACGAGGTTCGCCCTGTACGCCGGCTTCGGCGGGCGCCGGGACAACGGCCAGGGCGGCGTGCCGGTCGGGCTGATCATCATGTTCGTCTCGATCGTCGTGTACGCCGTCAGCTTCCTGCTCACCAGAGCCCTGTCGCGTTACCGCGAGCTGGCCGCCGACCGGGCCGGAGCCCTGCTCACGCAGCGTCCCTCGGCCCTGGCCAGCGCGCTGACCAAGGTCACCGGCGACATGGCCCGGATCCCGACCACCGACCTGCGCGAGGCGGCGCCGTTCAACGCCTTCTACTTCGCCCCGGCCCTGGCCAGGGGGGAGACGCTGGCGAACCTGTTCTCCACGCATCCGCCGCTGGAGCGCCGGCTCGAACTCCTCGCGTCCGTCTCCAAGCAGCTCGGAAGGGGCTGAGGCCGTATGGGCTGGCTCGACTCGTTGCTGGGCCGGTCCAAGCCGGTCAAGCCCGATCTCGACGCGCTGTTCGCGCTGCCGTCCGCCGCCGTGACGCTCCAGGCCGCGACCGGTCTCGTCCCCACCGGTCTCGGCTCGGTGTCGTTCAGGGCCGCGGAGGGCGGCGCGTTCGCGACGGTGGAGAGCGACGTCAAGGCGCTGCTCGGCGGGCGCGTCGAGGAGTCCGACGACGGCTACGGCTACACCTGGCTGCTCGTCCGCCGCGCGCCGGACGACGTCGGCGACCTGGTCACCGAGCTGCACGCGGTCAACTCCTCGCTGGAGTCGGCCGGGTTCGGGCCCTCGCTGCTGTGCTCGCTGGTGTCGTTCGCCGATCCGGCGGGCAGACGGCTGGCGGTCGTCTATCTGTACAAGCGCGGGACGTTCTACCCGTTCGCGCCGCTGCCCGGGAACAGGCGCGACAACGCCCTCGAACTGCAGGCCAGAGGCGTCCTGGACGGCGAGCTGCCGCTGGAGGCCGACCTCGGCCGATGGTTCCCGGTATGGGGTGCTCCGGGCCTTTGACCACGGATGGTGTTCTAATCATCACGTGGAGCGAAGGTTGTTCGTCGCCGTGGCCTCGGCGCTCATCGTGGCGGCCGTGCTGTACAGCGCCTGGATCACGGGGCAGTTCACCACGCCCGCCGTCGACCGGACCGACGGCTATGTGAGCGAGCTGGCCGCCCGTGACCAGCCATGGACGCGCCTGTTCCGGGTCAGCGACGTGCTGTCCGGGCTGGCCTGCCTGGCCGCCGTGGCGACGCTGCCCAGGGTGGCGCGCGAGTGGGCCGGCTGGCTGGCGCTGGCCGCCTTCGGGCTGCTGACGGCCGTCTCCGGCCTGGTCCCGCTCGACTGCGCCGTGCTCAGCGACCCGACCTGCCGCGGCGAGGGTGTCTCGCACCGGCTCCACATGGTGGCCGGCGCGCTGGCCACGACGGCCGTGCTGACCGCCATGGTGGTGCTCTCCGCGCGCTGGCGCTCGTGGGTGTCGTGGTTGTTCACCGGCCTGAACGTGGGGGCCACCGGGCTCATGCTGGCCGCCCTGGCCGCCGGGCGGCTGGCCGGCGTCGCCCACCGGATCCAGCTCACGATGGTCGCCGTCTGGGTCGTGTACGTGGCGCTCAGGCTGCTCGTCCACGACGACGACGAGGCCCCCTGCGGCCCTCCGCACGTCCTCGACCAGGGCGCGGGCCCCGGCGTGCTCATCACGGCGGGCCTCGGCGGCGCCTGGTTCCACTGGGACGCCGTGGCCGCCGGTCTGGCCGCCTGCCACCGGGTCGTCCGCTTCGACCGTCCGGGGCTCGGCCTCAGCCCGCCCGCGACCGACCGGCCCACCCTGTACGGCGAGGTGGCCCGGCTGGCCGCGCTGGCCCCCGCGCAACCGTCCCAGATCACCCTGGTCGCGCACGGCCTGTCCTGCTGGCACGCCGAGGCGTTCGCCCGGTTGCACCCGCTCTGCGTGGCCAAGCTCGTCCTGGTGGACCCCAGCCCGACGCCCGTGCGCCGGCCGCTCGCGCTCGCCACCGCCCTGGGCGAGTGGCTGCCCGCGCTCGGCGGCACGTGGGGCGCGAACGTGCTGGCCCGCCTGACCGGGCCGCCGGCGCACCGCCTGGTCACGGGCATGGGCGACCCCTTCGGGGTGTACCGGATGGGCAAGGTGCCCGCGGCGGTGGCGGGGGAGTGGCTGGCCCGCCGCGACATGGCCGCCGACCTCCGGGACATCCGGGCCGGTCATCCCTTTCCCGACATCCCGGTCACCGTGCTCGGCGCGGGCGTCCGGGACGCCCGCAGGCAGAGCCTGGCGGCCTGCCTCGACGCCAAGCTGATCCTGCTGCCCGGCTCGGGGCACCAGGTCGAGCTGGACGATCCGGGCGCGATCGTCGACGCCGTGTGAACCGGCCGTGGGCGGGGGCAGGACACGCCCGTAGGATCGAGGCGAACCCAGTCTTAGGGGGCAGGCGTGGACATCTCCGTCGTCGGTGAGGGCAGCGTGCAGGCCGCGCCCGACGTCCTGCGGTTGCTGGCGGGCGTCGAGGTGCGCAGGGCGTCGGCGTCCGAGGCGTTCACGGCGGTCAGGGCCGCCGCGGCCCGGCTGGCCGACGCGCTGGCCGGGGCCGGCGTCGCGGCCCACGACGTGCGCACGGTCGAGCTCTCGCTCGGCCCCGAGTACGAGGTCTACCCGAAGGTCTCCGCCTACCGGGCGGCCCAGGGCGTCGAGGTGGTCGTCAGGGACCTGACGCGGGCCGACGCCGTCATCGACACGGTCGCCGGCGTGGGCGAGGAGGCCCGGCTCAACGGCGTGGCCTTCGAGCTGTCCGACCCGGCGTCGGTGCTCGGCGAGGCCAGGACGAGGGCGTTCAGGGACGCCGCGGCCAAGGCCGCCCACTACGCCGAGCTGGCCGGCCGCCCGCTCGGCCCGGTCGTGTCGATCTCCGAGGAGGTCAGGGGCGGCCCGCAGCCGCTGGTCACGATGGCCGCGGCGGCCGAGAGCGCGTCCTCGGTCAGCCCCGGCCGCCAGACGCTGACCGTCGGCGTCCGCGTCGGCTACGACTTCGCCTAGCAGCGCCGACACTGTGCCGGGCCCGCGGCGAGGGCGGGCGCTCCTCGCCGCGGGAGCCTTCTTACGGGAGCGCCAGCATGCGGTCCAGGGCGACCCTGGCCCAGTGGGCGGTGTCCTCGTCCACCGTGATGCGGTTGACGACGTCGCCCAGCACCAGCGACTCCAGCGCCCACACCAGGTGCGGCAGGTCGATCCGGTTCATCGTGGAGCAGTAGCAGACCGTCCGGTCCAGGAACGACACGTTCTTGTCGGGGAACATCGCGGCCAGCCGCTTGACCAGGTTCAGCTCGGTGCCGACGGCCCAGCTCGACCCGGCGGGAGCGGCCTGGAGGGTCTTGATGATGTGCTCGGTCGAGCCCACGTGGTCGGCCTTGAGCACCACCTCGTGCCGGCACTCGGGGTGGACCAGCACGTTCACGCCGGGGATGCGCGCGCGCACGTCGTCGACGGACTCGGCGGTGAAGCGGCCGTGCACCGAGCAGTGGCCCTTCCACAGGATCATCCGCGCCCGGTCGAGCTGCTCGCGGGTCAGCCCGCCGCCGGGGCGGTGGGGGTTCCAGACCACGCAGTCCTCCAGGGACATGCCCATCTCCAGCACCGCGGTGTTGCGCCCGAGGTGCTGGTCGGGCAGGAACAGCACCTTGCGGCCCTGCTCGAACGCCCAGTCGAGGGCCCTCCTGGCGTTGGAGGAGGTGCACACCACGCCGCCGTTGCGCCCGCAGAACGCCTTGATGTCGGCGCTGGAGTTCATGTACGTGACGGGGACCACCTCGCCGGCCAGACCGGCGTCCTCAAGGGCCTCCCAGCACTCCTCCACCTGGTCGAACGTGGCCATGTCGGCCATGGAGCACCCGGCGGCGAGGTCGGGCAGCACCACCTTCTGGGCCTCGCCGGTGAGGATGTCGGCGGACTCGGCCATGAAGTGCACGCCGCAGAAGACGATGAACTCCGCCTCGGGCCGCGCGGCGGCCTGCTGGGCGAGCTTGAAGGAGTCGCCGGTCACGTCGGCGAACTGGATGACCTCGTCGCGCTGGTAGTGGTGGCCCAGCACGAACAGGCGGTCGCCCAGCGCCTCCTTGGCTTTGCGGGCGCGTTCGACCAGGTCAGGGTCGGACGCGGGCGGCAGTTCGCCAGGGCAGTCGACGCCCTTCTCGCTGTGCGGATCGGCGCCCTGCCCGAGGACGAAGAGCGGCAGCCCAGTCTGGGTGGCCATCGCCATACCCCCTTATCGTCGTTTTGACGATACTCACTATGACACATGGACGAACGTGGTTATTCCGGGGGTAGGGGGACCCGGGAATGTGTGGCATGGGCGAGGTGTTGGTAGCGTCATCAGTAGGACGTCGGAAACAGACAGCCGGGTTAGGGAGTCAGCAGATGACGGTTGAGAGCAGCGAGACCACGACGCAGGGCCTGATCCTGACTGACGCGGCCGCCGCGAAGGTCAAGAGCCTGCTGGAGCAGCAGGGTGAGGAAGGTCTGCAGCTGAGGGTCGCCGTGCAGCCGGGTGGTTGCTCCGGCCTGCGCTACCAGCTCTTCTTCGACGACCGTTCCATGGACGGTGACGTGGTGACGGACTTCGGCGGTGTCAGTGTGGTCACCGACCGCATGAGCGCCCCCTACCTGCTGGGCGCCAGCATCGACTTCGTCGACACGATCGAGAAGCAGGGCTTCACCATCGACAACCCCAACGCCACCGGCTCCTGCGCCTGTGGCGACTCGTTCAACTAAGGGGTCACGGCTTCGGCCTGTGGGGTCCCGCCCGCCTTTGTGCGAGCGGGACCTTCGCGTATTCTCGTGGGGCTCATTGGCCTGCTGACAACGAGGAAGAAGAATCCCGTGCGCATCGCCGTAACCGGCTCCATCGCGACAGACCACCTGATGACGTTCCCAGGAAGCTTCGGCGATCAGCTCATCGCCGAGCAGCTCGACCGGGTGTCGCTCTCGTTCCTGGTCGACGACCTTCAGATCCGTCGCGGCGGTTGCGCGGCCAACATCGCCTTCGGCATGGGCTGCCTCGGCCTCAAGCCGATCCTGGTGGGCGCCGTCGGCAACGACTTCGCCGACTACCGCTCCTGGCTGGAGCGCCACGGCGTCGACTGCGAGTCCGTGCACATCTCCGAGACGCAGCACACCGCGCGCTTCCTGTGCACCACCGACGAGCACCACAACCAGATCGCCTCCTTCTACACCGGGGCGATGGCCGAGGCGCGGCTGATCGAGCTGCAGCCGGTCTCCGCCCGGGTCGGCGGCCTCGACCTGGTGCTGATCAGCCCCAACGACCCCGACGCGATGCTGCGGCACACCGACGAGTGCCGCCAGCGCGGCATCCCCTTCGCCGCCGACATCTCCCAGCAGCTCGCGCGCATGGAGGACGAGCAGATCAGGCAGCTCGTCGACGGCGCCGCCTACCTGTTCTCCAACGACTACGAGAAGGGGCTCATCGAGCAGAAGACCGGCTGGTCCGACGAGGAGATCCTCGACCGGGTCGGCGTCCGCGTCACCACGCTCGGCCCCAAGGGCGCCGTCATCGACCGCAAGGGCGAGCCGTCCATCCAGGTCGCCCCGGCCCCCGAGCGCGGCAAGGCCGACCCCACGGGCGTCGGCGACGCCTTCCGCGCCGGCTTCCTGTCCGGTCTGGCCTGGGGTCTGCCGCTGGAGCGCTGCGGCCAGATCGGCAACCTCACGGCCACGCACGTGCTGGAGCGCGTCGGCGGCCAGGAGTACGAGCTGGGACAGAAGGTCTTCCTGGAGCGCTTCACGGCCGCCTACGGCGCCGAGGCCGCGGCCGACATCGCCGACCACGTGCGCTGCTACCACCCCTGACAGCCGTACGCCCCGCCCGCCGCAGGCGTGGCGGGGCGATCCCCGTCGGGTGTCAGCGCTTGGCGTACACCCGGTGCACGAACTCGGCGAGCTGGTCGTCCGGCAGGCACCGGGCGAGGTCGGCCTCGCTGATCATGCCGACGATGCGCTCGTTCTCCAGCACCGGCAGCCGCTTGATCTGGTTCTGCTCCATGCGCGACAGCGCCTCCTGCACGGTGGCGTCCGCCGTCACCCAGACCAGGCCGGTCGCCAGCTCGCCCGCCGTCACCTGCGCGGGGTCGTGACCGGCCGCGATGCACTTGATCACGATGTCGCGGTCGGTGATGATGCCGGTCACCCGGTCGTCGGGCCCGCACACGGGCAGCGCGCCCACGTCGTTGTTGCGCATCATCTGAGCCGCCCGGTCGAGCGTCTCGTGCGTGGCGATGCACTCCGCGCCTGTGCTCATCACGTCACGGGCGGTCTCGTTCCCCTTGGCCATGGTCTCCCCCGAATGGTCGATGTGCCGTCAGGGGAGGGCCCTACCCACAAACCGTCAGTAGTTGCGCATCACGTGGATCGCCCAGCCGCCCTCGGGCAGCTCGTACGAGGCCACGTGGCGGTGGGACTTCAGCCGGCACCACGCCGGCACGTCGGTGTAGGCCGCCGGATCGTCGGCCAGCACCGCCACCACGGCGTTGAGCGGCACGTGGTTGATCTGCTCGGCGAGCATGATGATCGGGATCGGGCACTTCTTCCCGAGCGCGTCGATCGTCAATGACGGCTGAGTTACCTCGGTCATGCGACTCCTGCGTCGTGCCGGATGCGGCGCACCAGGTCGGGCAGCACGGCCAGGAACCGGTCGACCTCGGCCGCGGACGTGCCCCTGGGCAGCGACACCCGGACATTCCCATGCGTCAGCACGCCCATCGCTTCGAGGACGTGCGATGGACGAAGCGTACTAGCGGTGCACGAGCTTCCGGACGATACGGCGAAACCGGCCTTGTCCAGCTCGGTGAGCAGCGCCTCGCCGTCGACGTAGAGACACGAGAAGGTCACGATGTGGGGCGCCCGGCCGACGGGGTCGCCGATGACCTCGACGTCCGGCACGACCTTCGGCACGGTCTCCCTGATCCTGGCGACGAGCGTGGACAGCCGGGCCTGCTCCTGCGCCGCCTCGGCGCTCATCGCGCGCAGCGCCGCCGCCGCGGCCACGATGCCCGGCACGTTCTCGAAGCCGGGGACGCGCCGCCGCTCGCGTTCGTCCTCGGGCAGGAACGAGCGGAACCGGGTGCCCTTGCGCACCGCCAGCACGCCCACCCCGGCCGGGCCGCCCCACTTGTGCGCGCTCGCGGTCAGCACCGACCAGCCGGGCGGGATCGGCATGCGGCCGGCCGTCTGGGCGGCGTCGACCAGCAGCGGCACCCCGTGGGCCCGGCACGCGGCGGCGGCCTCGGCGACCGGCTGCACCGTGCCCACCTCGTGGTTGGCCGTCTGCAGGCAGGCCAGCGCCGTGCCGGGAGCCGCGACAGCCCGCGCGAACGCGTCGAGGTCGACCCGGCCTTCGAGATTCACGCCCACCGTCTCGACCGTGCCGCCGTCGCGCTCGTGCACGCCGGCCGCGTGCAGCACGCTGGAGTGCTCGACCGCGCCGGTGACCAGATGACGCCCGACCCTGCGCCTGCCGTGTAGGGTGCCGAGCACGCCGAGATGCGCGGCCTGCGTGCCGGACGAGGTGAACGACACCTCGTCAGGGCGCGCGCCGAGCGCCTCGGCCACCTCCGTGCGGGCCTGCTCCAGCAGCAGGTGAGCGCGGCGGGCCTGGGTGTACAGTCTCGCGGGGTCGGCCCAGCCGACGTCGATCGCCGCCAGCAGCGCCTCGCGTGCCTGAGGGTGCAGCGGCTCGCTCGAGGCCGCGTCGAAATACGCCACGAGACCCATCGTCCCACTTGCGGCGCCATCGAGGGGTCGCGCGGTAGGGCGGGACACCTGCACGCTAATGTGTCTGCAATCAGCTGTGCATTTGGAAATACGAGCACCCAAGGGAAAGACTCTTGGGCTTCATCTGTGGGGTAGGCGATCCGTGAGTCCGACTCGCCGTACGACGCGGCGTTCGTTGGCCCGGCGCAGGGTGCCGCGCGCCGCCGCTTTGGCGTTGCTGCTGGCCACTGCTACGGCGTGTGCTAATGACGTTCCCAAGGTCGACTGGTCCACCGGCCTGCTGCCCGAGGGCGTGACCGAGCAGGCCAAGGTCGTTCAGTCTCTGTGGAACGGGGCCTGGATCGCCGCACTCGCCACGGGCGTCGTCGTCATCGTCCTGATCGTCTGGGCCGCGATCTTCCACCGCAAGCGCAAGGGGAAGGCCGAGCTGCCGCCCCAGGTGCGCTACAACCTGCCGATCGAGATCCTCTACACCGTGGTCCCGCTCGTCATGGTTTCGGTGTTCTTCTTCTTCACCGCCCGCGACAGCAAGGCCCTCACGGACGTCGCCGGCGACGCGCCCGTCAAGGTCAAGGTCGAGGCGTACCAGTGGAGCTGGCGCTTCACCACGACCTACAACGGCAAGACGACGAAGCCTGTGGCCGGCATGCCGGTGCACGACTACCAACAGGGCCCTCAGCTGGTCCTGCCGACGAACACCAAGGTCGAGTTCGACCTCTCGACCGACGACGTGATCCACTCGTTCTGGGTGCCCGAGTTCCTGTTCAAGCGGGACATCATCCCCGGCATCCCGGAGGGCAACCCGGGGCGCAAGTTCGAGATCAAGACGCTCGGCGACAACCGCGTGGGCGTCTACGCCGGCCGGTGCGCCGAGCTGTGCGGCGTCGACCACAGCCGGATGCTGTTCTCGGTGAAGCTCGTCAAGCAGGCTGAGTTCGACCAGTACATCGCGACCCAGGCTGGGAGTGCCCAGTGACCGCCATCCAAGAACCGCTTCGCGCACCGGTCCGGCCCGTCACCAAGGGCCAGATCATCGCCAAGTGGATGTCCTCGACTGATCACAAGATCATCGGGCACATGTACCTGATCACGTCGTTCGCCTTCTTCCTGATCGGCGGCGTCATGGCGCTGATCATGCGGGCCGAGCTGGCGCAGCCGGGGCTGCAGATCACCAGCAACGAGCAGTTCAACCAGCTGTTCACCATGCACGGCACGATCATGCTGCTGATGTTCGCGACGCCGCTGTTCGCCGGCTTCGCCAACGAGCTGATGCCGCTCCAGATCGGCGCCCCCGACGTGGCGTTCCCGCGCCTGAACATGGTCAGCTACTGGCTCTACCTGTTCGGCAGCGTCATCGCCGTGTCCGGCTTCCTCACGCCGGGCGGCGCGGCCTCCTTCGGCTGGTTCGCCTACACGCCGCTGTCGAACGCGATCCACTCGCCCGGCATCGGCGGCGACCTGTGGATCATGGGTCTGGCCCTGTCGGGCCTCGGCACGATCCTCGGCGCGGTGAACTTCATCACCACGATCATCTGCATGCGCGCCCCCGGCATGACCATGTTCCGCATGCCGATCTTCACCTGGAACGTCCTGCTGACCAGCATGCTCGTGCTGATGGCCTTCCCCGTGCTGGCCGCCGCGCTGCTGGCCCTGGAGGCCGACCGCAAGCTCGGCACCCACATCTTCGACCCGGCCAACGGCGGGCCGATCCTGTGGCAGCACCTGTTCTGGTTCTTCGGCCATCCCGAGGTGTACATCATCGCGTTGCCGTTCTTCGGCATCGTGACCGAGATCCTGCCGGTCTTCAGCCGTAAGCCGATCTTCGGCTACATCGGCCTGGTCGGCGCCACCATCGCGATCGCCGGTCTGTCCATCACGGTCTGGGCGCACCACATGTTCCCGACCGGGCAGGTCCTGCTGCCGTTCTTCTCGTTCATGACGTTCCTCATCGCGGTGCCGACGGGCGTGAAGTTCTTCAACTGGATCGGCACGATGTGGCGGGGCCACCTGTCGTTCGAGTCGCCGATGTTGTTCTCCGTCGGCTTCCTGATCACCTTCCTGCTCGGTGGCCTGACCGGCGTCATCCTGGCCTCGCCGCCGCTCGACTTCCAGATCAGCGACACCTACTTCGTCGTCGCCCACTTCCACTACGTGGTCTTCGGCACGGTCGTGTTCGCCATGTTCGCCGGCTTCTACTTCTGGTGGCCCAAGTTCACCGGCAAGATGCTCGACGACAAGCTGGGCAAGGTGCACTTCTGGCTGCTGTTCATCGGCTTCCACACCACCTTCCTCGTCCAGCACTGGCTGGGCATGGTCGGCTTCCCCCGCCGGTACGCCGACTACAGCGCGGCCGACGGCTTCACCGACCTGAACATGATCTCGTCGGTCGGCGCGTTCATCCTGGGCGCCTCGACGCTGCCGTTCTTCTACAACGTCTGGAAGACCTGGCGTTCGGGGACCAAGGTCACCGTCGACGACCCCTGGGGCTACGGCGGCTCGCTCGAATGGGCGACCTCCTGCCCGCCGCCGCGGCACAACTTCACCTCGCTGCCGCGCATCCGGTCCGAGCGCCCGGCGTTCGACCTGCACTACCCGCACATGTCCGCCAAGTCCGCCCAGGAGGTGGAGGCCTGATGAAGGTCCAGGGTTGGCTGTTCCTGCTGTGCGGCCTGTTCTTCGCCGGTGTCGACGTCGGCTACTGGTTCTGGACCAAGGCCGCGACCGGCCAGGGTGAGCCCGTGGGCACCACCGCCATGGCGATCTCGGTCGGGTTCGCGTTCATGGTGGGCTACTACCTGATGTTCACCGCGCGGCGCATCGGCGCCCAGCCGGAGGACGACAAGCAGGCCGACATCAGCGACGGCGCCGGCGAGATCGGCTTCTTCAGCCCGAGCAGCTGGTGGCCGCTGTTCCTGTGCCTGGCGGCGGCCTTCGCCTTCGCCGGGTTCGTGATCGGCTTCTGGATGTTCCTCATCGGCGTGTTCCTGATCATCATGGCCATGATCGGGTTCGTGTTCCAGTACTACCGGGGCAACTTCTCGCACTGACAAGCGGCTCGAAGCGGGCGTCCTTCCCATAGGGGAGGACGCCCGCTTTTTCGTGTTCTTTACCAGGTCACGGATGTCGTGAATAGATCACTCAGGGTAATAAGGGGGGAGAAGGTTGGATCTTGGGCGAGGGGGTCACTCGTGAGACGCGTGGCGAATGGATCGGCCGGCCTGCTGGCCCTGGCGCTGCTCACGGCGTGCTCGCTGAGCGGCGCGGCGAACGAGACGAAGGAGCTGACCGCGGTCGCGCGGCAGCCGGCGGTGGGGGTCACGCCGCAGGACAAGGCCGCGAACGTGGCCACCGACCAGCCCGTGGTGGTGTCCGCGCACGGCGGCACGATCAAGAGCGTCCGGGTGGACGGCGGCAAGGCGGGCCGGCTGAAGGGCGTACTGAGCGGTGACGGCACCCGCTGGCGCAGCACGACCACCGCCCGGCCGAGCGCCGGCTACACGGTCACCGTCGTCAGCGTGGACGCCGCGGGCAAGCAGAGCGAGACCTCCAGCACGTTCACCACGGTCAAGGGCGACAAGACGTTCGACATCCAGACGATCACTCCCAACCGGGACGACACCGGGCTGACGGTCGGCATCGGCATGCCCGTCATGATCGCCTTCGACAAGCCGGTGAGCGACCGGGTGGCCGTCGAGCGCAACCTCACCATCCGCAGCTCCAAGCCGGTGGACGGCGCCTGGCACTGGTTCGACGACAGCCATGTGGACTTCCGGCCGGAGGAGTACTGGCCGGCGTACACGAAGGTGCGGCTGGAGGCGAAGCTGGCCGGGGTGCGCGGCGGCCCCGGCCTGTACGGCAAGCGCGACGTCACCCTCGACTTCAAGATCGGCCGCTCGCAGATCACCAAGGGCACCACCGACGAGCACGTGCTGACGGTCCGCCGGGACGGCAAGCGCATCCGCACCATGCCGATGAGCGCCGGGCAGGGCGGCCAGTGGAAGTACTACACCACCTCGGGCGTGCACCTGGCGATGTCGCGCGAGCCGGTGACCGTCATGACCTCGCCCGGCATCGGCCCGGGACAGTCGGGCTACTACCAGCTCACCGTCTACAACACCGTGCGCATCTCCAACAGCGGCGAGTACGTGCACAGCGCGCCCTGGTCGGTGGGCTCCCAGGGCAACTCCAACGTCAGCCACGGCTGCGTGAACGTCAGCCCGGAGAACGCGGCCTGGTTCATCAAGAACACCCTGATCGGGGACCCGATCATCATCACGGGCTCGCCGCGGAAGCTGGAGCCCACCAACGGGTGGGGCCACTGGCAGGAGAACTGGAAGGAGTGGCTCAAGTGGAGCACGCTCAAGGACGGCCCCAGCATCACCTTCTGAGCGACTGACCGTCACCCGGCCCTGAGCAGGCCCTGGACGCACTGCCAGGGCCCTGGGGCATACGTACCACCGATGGACGTGAGCGCGCCTCAGGGGCGCGCTCACGGTCACGACGGGCGGTAGGAGCTGCTGACCTCGACCCAGCGGCGCAGCGTGTCGGCGGCCAGGCCGGAGTCGATCGCCTGCGTGGCGCGCTCGTAGCCCTTGATCATCGCCGTGTCGAGGTCGTCGCCGGCGCCGTCGTGGGCGACCAGCGCCGCCGCGGTGTTGAGCAGGACGGCGTCACGCACCGGCCCCTTCTTGCCGCCCACCACGTCGTGCACGGCCTGGGCGTTGAACTGCACGTCGCCACCGCGCAGCGCGTCCGCGTCGGCCCGGGGGATGCCCAGGACCGCGGGGTCGAACCTGGCCTCGGTGGCCGTGCCGTCGCGGACCACCCACACCGTGGAGGTGCCGGTGATGGTCAGCTCGTCGAGCCCGTCGTCGCCGCGGAAGACCAGGGCGGACACGCCGCGCTCGGCGAAGACGCCGGCGATGACCGGCAGCATGCGGGCGTCGTAGACGCCGATGGCCTGGGCGCTGGGCCGGGCCGGGTTGGTCAGCGGGCCCAGGAAGTTGAAGACCGTCGGGACGCCGATCTCCTTGCGCGCCGGGCCGGCGAAGCGCAGCGCCGGGTGGTAGACGGGCGCGAAGCAGAAGGCGATGCCCGCCTCGCGCGCCACCCGCGCGGTCTGCTCGGGCGTCAGGTCGAGCCTGATGCCCATGTGCTCCAGGACGTCGGCGGCCCCGCACAGCGAGGAGGCCGAGCGGTTGCCGTGCTTGACGACCCTGGCGCCCGCCGCGGCGGCCACGATGGCGGCCATGGTGGAGACGTTGACGGTGTGGGCGCGGTCGCCGCCCGTGCCGACGACGTCGAGGACGGGCCCCTCGACGGTGAGCGGCGTGGAGAACTCCAGCATCGTCCGGGCCAGGCCCACCACCTCGGCCACCGTCTCGCCCTTGGCGCGCAGGGCCAGCGCGAAGCCCGCGATCTGGGCGGAGGTGGCGTTGCCCGAGAAGATCTCCCGCATCGCCCAGGCCGTCTCGTCGGCCGACAGGTGCTCGCCGGAAAGGAGCGCGGAGAACAGGGCAGGCCAGGTCGTCCGGGAGTCCATGGGCACCTACTTCGCGTTGAGTCGGGTGGCGGATCGGCGGCGCATCAGGTCGGCGACGGTGTCGGCCAGGACCATGGGCTCGATGGGCTGCGGGACGACGGCGTCGGCCTTGGACCACTCGGCCAGCCAGCGGTCGTCGCGCCTGGCGATGATCAGGCAGACGGGCGGGCAGTCGTAGACCTCGTCCTTGGCCTGACGGGAGACGCCCATGCCGCCGGCGGGCTGGGTCTCGCCGTCGAGGACCGCCACGTCGATCTCGCCGGAGCCGAGCCACTGGTGGACCTTGGGCTCGGTGGCGCACTCGATGATCTCGACGAGGGGCACGTCGGCCGCCGGCCGCCGGCCGATCGCCTGGCGGACCTCGGCCCGGGTGGTGGCGTCGTCGCTGTAGACGAGGACCCTCATCGTGTCGTCGGTGCTCCCAGAGGACGTCACTGTCGCGCTCGCTATCGGTCGAAGCTGTATGGTCACCTGGATCGTACCGTTGCGCCGGGATGCAATCCCAGGCCACCGGGTCTGACAGGCGTTTTGTCCCAATTATCCCAGGTTGATGGCCGGTTTGTTCCTCCTAACGGGGGGTCGTTGGCCGGACCGAACACCGGAGCCGCAATAATGCTGCCCGTGGCGACAGCATCCGCAATAACTTCGACGACGACAGCACAGTCGTACCGGCGGCCGAACCTGGTCAGTGTCGGGACGATCGTCTGGCTGTCCTCTGAGCTCATGTTCTTCGCGGCGCTGTTCGCGATGTACTTCACCATCCGGTCGGTGAGCGAGGGGAAGGGCATCGAGTGGGGCCCTGCCTTCCTTCCTGCAGGCGTAGAGGCAGAAGGCGCTCACCTGAACATCCCGTTCGCGACGGTCAACACGATCATCCTGGTCCTGTCGAGTGTGACGTGCCAGCTGGGCGTGTGGGCCGCGGAGAAGGGGCAGGTCGGCAAGCTCCGCTTCTGGTACATCGTCAGCTTCCTGATGGGCGCGGTCTTCGTCGCCGGTCAGCTGTACGAGTACGGCGAGCTGGCGTCAGAGGGCGCGACCCTGTCCGCCAACGCTTACACCTCGGTGTTCTACCTGACGACGGGCTTCCACGGCCTGCACGTGACCGGTGGCCTGATCGCGTTCCTGTTCATGCTGGGACGCACGTACGCCGCGAAGCGCTTTACGCATGAGCAGGCCACCAGCGCGATCGTCGTGTCCTACTACTGGCACTTCGTAGACGTCGTCTGGATCGGTCTTTTCGCGACCATCTACATCATTCGTTAAGGAACGGGATCTCTGTGACTAGGATCACCGCTTGGCGGCGGCATCCCCTCGCGAGATACGCCGTCCTGATTTTGGCGTTGGCGCTGGTCGGGATGGTATACGCCGCCTTTGTCCAGGCGGGCAAGCCTGCCGACGCGGCGCTGGCGGCAGGCAAGGTCGACGACGTGGCCGAGGGCAAGAGCCTGTTCGTGGCCCACTGCTCGAGCTGCCACGGCATGAACGCGGAGGGCACCAACACCGCCCCCACGCTCGTCGGTGTCGGCGCCGCGGCGGTCGACTTCCAGATGAGCACCGGCCGCATGCCCGCCGGCAACCCCGGCCCGCAGGCGCCGCGCAAGCCCCTGGCCCACTGGGTCAACGAGGAGTCGACCCGTCAGGTCGCCGCCTACGTGCAGTCGCTCGGCGGCGGCCCGCAGGTCCCGGGCAAGGAGCAGGTCGACCCGAAGCTCGGCGACGCCGGCAAGGGCGGCGAGCTGTTCCGGGCCAACTGCATCCAGTGCCACAACTGGGCGGGCGCCGGCGGTGCCCTGACGCAGGGCAAGTACGCGCCCAACCTCAACGAGTCCTCACCGACGCAGATCTACGAGGCGATGGTCACCGGCCCGCAGGCGATGCCGGTCTTCAACGACTCGACGATCACGCCTGAGGAGAAGCGCAGCATGATCGCGTACATCACCCAGGTCCGCGAGCAGAAGGACCCCGGAGGGTTCGGCCTCGGGCGCATCGGCCCGGTCACCGAAGGTCTCGTAGCGTTCGTGGTAGGCATCGCCGCCCTAGCCCTCGCCGCCATCTGGATCACCGCGAAGAAGCGACAGAAGTCATGACAGACAACGAGCACGAGATCGAGCAGCCGGACGAACGCGTGCCCAAGCGCGTCATCGGCACTCCCGCGCCGGGCACGTCGATGCTGGGCGCCGCGGAGAAGGAAGACGTCGCCGACCGCGACGTCCCGGGCGTGACGCTGCAGGACGAGACGAAGGCCGGCAAGGCCGAGAAGATCGTGGCGCTCTGCTTCGCGATCACCTTCCTGGCCGGCATCGCCTTCCTCATCTCCTACGTGGTGTTCCAGGTCGGCAGCCCTGAGGCAACGGGGGTCTCCAACCTCGCCCTCGGCGGCACGCTGACCCTGGCCGTCCTCGGCCTCGCGGTCGGCATCGTGGTCTGGGTCCGCCAGATCATGCCGAAGTACGCGCTGGTCCAGGAGCGCCACACGATGGCCTCCGACGAGGACGACCGCGAGGTCGTCTCCGAGACGTTCCTGCAGGGCGCCAACGAGAGCGGCTTCGTCAAGCGCAAGCTGATGCGCCGCACGCTGCTGCTGGCCGCCGCGCCGCTCGGCCTGGTGCCGCTGGTGCTGCTGCGTGACCTCGACAACTCCAAGATGCCCGCCGCGAAGTTCAACAAGCTGCTGCGCCACACGGTCTGGGGTGAGAAGACCAAGGAGGGCAAGCCGCTGCGCCTGGTCGTCGAGGGCACCGGCCAGCCGATCCGCGCGGCCGACTTCAACTCGCCCGGCGGCATCCTGTCGGTGGTGCCCGAGGGGTACGAGCACGACCTCAACGCGCTCGCCAAGGCCACGCTGATCCTGATCAAGTTCCGTCCGGAGGAGCTCAAGAGCGGCGTCAAGCAGAACTGGACGCACGACGGCATCGTCGCCTACTCCAAGATCTGCACGCACGTCGGCTGCCCGGCGGCGCTCTACGAGCAGACCACCCACCACATCCTGTGCCCGTGCCACCAGTCGACCTTCGACGCGGCCGACGGTGCGAAGGTCATCTTCGGCCCGGCCGCCCGGCCGCTGCCGCAGCTGCCCATCACCGTCGACGGCGAGGGCTATCTGATCGCCCAGGGTGACTTCAACGTGCCCGTCGGTCCCAGCTACTGGGAGCGCGGCGACGCCGAGGCCGAGGCCCGTGAGAAGGGAGGCCAGGCATGAGCGACCTGAACGCCGTACCGAAGGCCATCGCCGGGCCGTCGACCTTCCTCGACGACCGTCTGGGCGGGGCGAACTTCCTCAAGCGCAACCTGCGCAAGATCTTCCCTGACCACTGGTCGTTCCTGCTGGGTGAGATCGCGCTCTACTCGTTCATCATCCTGCTGCTCACGGGTACGTTCCTGACGCTGTGGTTCAAGCCGAGCATGGGCGAGATCGCCTACGACGGCTCGTACGCGCCGCTCAAGGGCGTCATGATGTCGGAGGCCTACGCGTCGTCGCTGGAGATCAGCTTCGACGTCCGGGGTGGTCTGCTGATGAGGCAGATGCACCACTGGGCGGCCCTGCTCTTCGTGGCCGGCATGACGGTGCACATGCTGCGGGTGTTCTTCACCGGCGCCTACCGCAAGCCGCGCGAGCTCAACTGGATCATCGGCGTGCTGCTGCTGACCCTGGCGCTCGCCGAGGGCCTGACCGGCTACTCCCTCCCCGACGACCTGCTCTCCGGCGCCGGTCTGCGGATCACCGAGGGTGTGGCGATCTCGCTGCCGCTGGTGGGCACGTACATCACGTTCTTCCTGTTCGGCGGGGAGTATCCGGGCGAGGACGTCATCTCCCGGTTCTACTCCCTGCACATCCTGCTCATCCCGGGCATCCTGCTGGCGCTGGTCTCGGCCCACATGGTGCTCATGTGGGTGCAGAAGCACACGCAGATGCCGGGCAAGGGGCGCAACAACAAGAACGTGGTGGGCGCGCCGTTCTACCCGGCCTTCATGGCCAAGGCGGGCGCGTATTTCCTGTTCACGCTCGCCGTGGTGTCGGGGCTGGCGACGTTCGCCCAGATCAACCCGATCTGGCTGTTCGGGCCGTACACGCCGGCGGACATCTCCGCCGGTTCGCAGCCCGACTGGTACATGGGCTTCCTCGAAGGCTCGCTGCGGCTCATGCCGCCGTGGGAGTGGAACCTGTTCGGCACGGCCCACGCGGGCACGTTGCCGATGAGCGTGATCATCCCGGCGCTGGTGCCGATGGGCATCATCATGACCGGTCTCGCGCTCTACCCGTTCATCGAACGGTGGGTCACCGGGGACAACCGCGAGCACCACGTCGCCGACCGTCCGCGCAACAACCCCCACCGCACCGCGATCGGCATCTCGGCGATGACGTTCTACGGTGTGCTGTGGCTGCTCGGCGCCAACGACGAGATCTCGGCCAACTTCCACGTCAGCCTCAACTGGACGACGTACATCGGCCGGGTGCTGGTCTTCGTCGGGCCGGCGCTGGCCTACCTGATCACCTACCGCATGTGCCTCGGCCTGCAGCGCAGCGACGCCGCGGTCATCGGGCACGGTGTGGAGTCGGGTGTCATCAAGCGGCTGCCGCACGGTGAGTTCATCGAGGTGCACACGCCGGCGTCCGACGACCTCGAGGCCCACATGCGGGGCAAGGAGGCGGTGCCGGCCCTGCCCGTGGACGAGGACGCCTCCGGCATCCCGCCCAAGGGCATGCGCGGCCCGCTCGGCAAGCTCCGCGGCCGGATGTCCAAGGCGTACGGCGGGGAGAAGATCCCGCTCGACGACGGGCACCACGGCGAGCACGGGGAGCACGGCGAGCACGCCGCGATCGGTTCCGGCGACGACCGGAGCCTCACCCACTAGGGTTTCGTCTGATCGAGATCGGCCCGGACGGGGTTTCCCCGTCCGGGCCGATCCGCGTTCCGGGCCGCCTGCCGACGGCTCGCCTGCCGAGGACGGCTCGGCCCCGGGAACGCGTCGGGCCCGGCCGTGGGACGGCTCGGGCCCAGAAGACGGACACACAAAAACGGACGCCGGAAGACGGACGCGGAAGACGGACGCGGAAACGGACGCAGGCGCAGAAGCGGATGCGGGGACTTACGGGGAAATCTACGCGGGGACCGCGGGGATCTCGGGGATCGCCGGGGAGCGGGTCAGTCGGACTCGGGGAAGCCGATCGAGAAGGCGGCGTCGAGGTCGTGCCTGGAGTAGGTGCGGAAGGCGATGTGGGTCTCGGTGTGCTCGACGCCGTCGACCTTGTTGACCCGCCCGGGGATGACCTCGGCCACCTCCTCGTAGCGGGCGACCCTGACCATGGCGAGCAGATCCCATTCGCCGGTGATGGAGTAGACCTCGCTGACCCCGTCGATCTCGGCGATCGTCTGGGCGACCTCCGGGATCCGGTCTACCTCGGCCTTGATGTGGACGATTGCCGTGACCATGCATTAACTGTATCCGGTCATCGCAAAGGCCGTCCCTCTCGGTCGCGCCGCTGATCAAGCCCGCGGTAGGCCAGGTCGATGCGGGCCTTGTGGCGGGCGGCGCCCCGGGCGGGCATCGACCACACGCCGTCGACCTCGACCAGCCGCACGCCCGGCGACTCCAGCCAGCGCAGGATGCACTCGGTCTCCTCGGCGCTGGCCGCGTGCACCGGGCCGGGGCCCGGGATGACGGCCTCCGCCATCGCCTTGAGCGAGGCGACGAACGGCGTGGGATGGGCGCCCTTCGGCATCACGCCCGCCGCGGCCAGCCGGCCGTAGCGGACGACGTGGATGTCCCAGCCGCCGTCGAAGGCAGGGCTGGCGGCCACGAGCTCGGGGATGCGGGTGATGGCGCTCAGGCGCTGCATGCGGGCCGCCGCCCGGACGAACGCGGCCAGCCGGTCACGGTCGACGGACGCCTCCTCGTAGCGCTGCTCGACCGACAGGCGCTCCATGCGGGCCGACACGGCGGTGTAGACGAGCGAGGCGTCGGAGGTCATGGCCCGGCGGGCGCTCTCGACGTGCGCCGCGTACTCCTCCGGGCTCTCCTTGCCCGCGCAGGGCGCGCCGCAGCGGCCCATCTCGTGCAGGACGCAGGCGGCCCGGCGGGTGCGCAGGCTGATCGGCTGGGTGCACTGGCGCAGCGGCACGGCCTCGTGCAGGGCGATGCGGGCCTCGTCGGCCAGGCGGGAGCTGCTGAACGGGCCGAGGTAGGTGGCGTCGTCGTCCTTCAGCTCGCGCACGATCGACAGGCGGGGGAAGGGGCCGGCGGTGAGCTTGAGCCAGACCATCTTCTCCGGGAAGCGCGAGCGGCGGTTGTAGCGCGGCTTGGCGCCGCCGATCAGCCGCAGCTCCCTGACCTCGGCCTCCAGCCCGGTGGCGCAGACGACGTGGCGCACGCGCTCGGCGATGCCGATCATCTCGCGGATGCGCGGCCGGGTCTCGCCGGCCGTGAAGTAGGAGCGCACGCGGTTGCGCAGGTTGGTGCTCTTGCCGATGTAGAGCACCTCGCCGCGGTCGTCCTCGAAGAAGTAGACGCCGGGGGCGTGCGGGACGGACTCGGCCAGGTGGCGCTTGCGCTGCTGCTCCGGCGTGGGGGCGCGGACGAACGACTTCAGCTCTTCCAGCGTGTGGACCTGGAAGGAGCCGGCTCGCTCGATCAGCCCGTGGAGCACGTCGACGGTGGCCCTGGCGTCCTGCAGGGCGCGGTGGCACGGCTCGGTGGGGCTGCGGAAGAACCGGGCCAGGGTGGACAGCTTGGCGTTGGGCGTCTCGTCGCGGGTCAGCACCCGCCGGGCCAGGTCGACGGTGTCGACGACCGGATTGGCGGGCGGGGGGTAGCCGTGGGCGGCGCAGGCGGCCTTGACGAAGCGGGTGTCGAAGCCCGCGTTGTGGGCCACCAGCGTGGAGCCCTTGATGAACTCGAGGAAGCTCGGCAGCACCGCCTCGATGCGCGGGGCGGCCACCACCATGGCGTCGGTGATGCCGGTCAGCACCGAGATGAACGGCGGGATCGGCCTCCCGGGGTCGACCAGCGTGGAGAACTCGCCCAGCACCTCACCCGCCCGCACCTTGACCGCGCCGATCTCGGTGATCGAGTCTTCGGCCGGCGAGCCGCCGGTGGTCTCGAGGTCGAACACGACGAACGTGACGTCGCTCAGCGGGGTGCCGAGCTCGTCGAGGGTGCCTTGTACCGCGTCCACGTTCCAAGACCATAGAGAGGGGGACCGACAGTTACTCCGGCGGACCACGCCGAAGCGCGGGGAAAGAGGCCGGGAGGACAAGGGGGGGTGAACGGGAAACGTGCTCGAATAACCATCCTTCTTGATCCTTAGTTACCCTTCCCTTTATGTCCGCGGGAAGACTTGCCGGCCGCTACGCCCTGCTGCGCCCACTCGGCGCAGGCGGCATGGGGAAGGTGTGGCTGGCCAAGGACGAGATGCTCGACCGCGAGGTCGCGGTCAAGGAGCTCACCCTGCCCGAGGGCATGCCGCCCAAGGACCGCGCCGACGCGGTCACCAGGGCCGTGCGCGAGGCGCAGGCCACCGCCCGGCTGCGCCATCCCGGCATCGTGGCGCTGCACGACGTCATCGTCGAGCACGAGCGGCCGTGGCTGGTCATGGAGCTGCTGCGGGGCCGTACGCTGGCCGACACCGTGCGCGAGTTCGGCCCCATGCCCCCGGAGTACGCCGCCCGTGTCGGCGCCGACGTGCTGGAGGCGTTGCAGGCCGCCCACACGCAGGGGCTGCAGCACCGCGACGTGAAGCCGGGCAACGTGTTCATCACCGACAGCGGCAGGGTGGTGCTGACCGACTTCGGCATCGCCCGGCAGGAGGGCCAGTCCACGCTCACCGAGCAGGGGCGCATGATCGGCTCGCCCGGGTTCATCGCGCCCGAGCGGCTGGAGGGCGAGCCCGGCGGCCCGTCCAGCGACCTGTGGTCGCTCGGCGCGACCCTGTTCGTCGCCGTGACTGGCGGGAACGCCTACCCGGGCTCGGTCGCCGAGCGGGTAAGGGCGACCGTGACGCAGCCGGTGCCGCTCGCGCCTGGGCCGCTCGGGCCGCTGCTGGCGGCCATGATGGCACGCGATCCGGGCGCCCGTCCCGATCCGCGCAACGTCGTGCACGCGCTCAGGCAGGTGGCCGCGGGCGGCCGGCCGCCGGTCCTGGGGGCCGGCGAGCAGGCGACCGCGCCCCGCCGGGTGGGGCGGCGCGGGCGGCCGCTGCTGCTGTGGGGCGCGGTCGCGGCCGTGCTCGTGGTCGCCGCCGGGGCCACCGGCTTCGTCGTGCTGCGCGACGACGACGGGCCGCCGGCCGCGTTCACCGTGCCGATGGACGTGTGCACCCTGCTCACCCCGCAGGACGTCGGCGGCCTGCTGCGCACCCAGAGCCCGCCCAAGGCCCAGCCGGACAGCAACGAGGTGGGCCCGGAGTGCGGCTGGCCGGCCGCCGGCACCGGCGTCGGGCTGCAGGTGCAGAAGGACTCCGACACCGTCGATCCCTGGTCGATGACCGCAGCCACCGCCCGCACCCTGTTCCAGAACCAGAAGCGCTACTGGGCCAAGTACGACCAGATCGACTGGACCTGGCCCGAGATCGGCGTCAAGACCAACATGCGCTCCACGCGCACCACCGTCCATGACCTGGCGGGCCTCGGCGAGGAGGCGTTCGCGTTCGAGCTGAAGGGCAGGACCGGCCGCGTCCACTCGGCTCACGTCTACTACCGGATCGCCAACCTGGTGGTGGCCGTCCAGTACGCCACCCTGGCCGACAAGCCGACCGACGAGGACGTCCGGCAGGCGGCGATCAAGGCGGCACGGGCGAGCGAGCAGGCGTTGCGCCGTGCGAAGTGACCACTACCTGCTGGCCGGCCGTTACCGGCTGGTCGAGCAGCTCGGGCAGGGCGGCGCGGGCACCGTGTGGCGGGCGCTGGACGAGACGCTCGACCGCGAGGTCGCCGTCAAGCAGGTGCGGGTGCCGCCGGGGCTGAGCCCCCACCAGCGGGCCGAGTTCGCCGGCCGCGCCATCCACGAGGCCAGGTCGGCCGGACGCCTGCGCGACCCGGCCATCGTGCTCGTGCACGACGTGGTGCTCGACGGCGACCAGCCGTGGATCATCATGGACCTGGTCACCGGCCGGTCCCTGGACAAGGTGATCAGTGAGAACGGCCCGCTGCCGCCCCCGTACGCGGCCCGCATCGGGCTGCAGGTGCTGTCGGCGCTTGAGGTCGCGCACTCCCACGGCATCCTCCACCACGACGTCAAGCCGGCCAACATCCTGCTCGACGCCGACGGCTCGGCGATGCTGACCGACTTCGGCATCGCCGTCCCCCTGGGCGGTCAGGGCGAGGGCGCCGGCAGCGGCGGCTCGCCCGGCTACATGGCGCCCGAGCGGCTCAACGAGCAGGCGCCGGGCCCGGAGTCCGACCTGTGGTCGCTGGGCGCGAGCCTGTACACCGCCGTGGAGGGGCGGGCGCCGTTCGAGCGGCAGCTTCCCGCGGCGGTCGCGGCGGCGGTGCTGCTGCACGACCCGCCCTTCCCCGCGCGGGCGGGCCGCGAGTTCGGCGGGCTGCTCATGGCGATGCTGGCCAAGGAGCCCGCCGCCCGTCCCACGGCGGCCCAGGTCCGGCAGGTGCTCAGCGGCGCGCCGGTGCGCTCTGGCCCGGTCCCCGGGCGTCGCAGGCGGTGGTTGCTGCCGGTGGCCGTCGCGTCCGGCGTCGCGGTGCTCGGCGCCGGCTGGTACGCCGTGGACGCCCTGGCCGGTCAGCCGGAGACCGGCCGGTACGCCGCCGCCCCCGACCCCTGCCGCCTGCTGACCGACGCCCAGGCCGCCGAGCTGGCGCAGGGCGTCGTCCGGCGCAGCGCCACGCGGGACGGCGAGTGCCAGTGGGTCGCGGGGCTGGAGGAGCGGCGGGGCCGGCGGATCACCGTACGCACCTGGATCGAGAAGCCCGACGGTGACCTCGGCGGGCCGCAGGTGGCCGCGCGCCGGTTCACCAGCGAGAAGGGCACCAGGAACGCGGCGCAGGGCACCCGGGCGCGGGCGGCCGCCGGCGAGGTCGTCGACGTCGCGGGGGTGGGGGAGGCGGCGTTCGTGCAGAACCGGTTCCAGCTGTTGATGTCCTCCAGCACGGTCGGCCGGTCCGACAGCACCGTGCTCTTCCGTTCCAGCAACCTGCTCGGCGAGGTGGTCTGGCACCGTGACGAGGTGTCGGTGAAGACGCCGGTCGACAAGGAGACGGCCCTGCGGATCGCCCGGCTGGTCTCCGGGGCGCTGCCGGGATGACCGTCAGGCGTGCCGCAAGGGGCGTTTCGCCATGTCTCACCGCAAGTCAGGGCAACCTCAGGAGTCGCAGTGAATCCCGGTAGCGAGTACGAGCCGCCGACCACCCCTCATCCGGTGCCGGGCCGGCGGTTCGAGCCGCAGGGAAGGCCGCCGACGCCGCCGCCCGGTTCGCCCCCCGCGCCACAACCGGGCCCGCCGCCTCGCCCGCAGTCGGGTCCCCAGTCCGGTCCCCAGTCCGGTCCGCAGCCCGGCCAGCAGTGGGGGCCGCCGGTGGAGCCGCGGTGGGCGCCGCCGGGGTCGCCGCCCACCGGGCCGACCGGGCCGATGGGCGGGCCGCCGGGGCCGCCCGCCGGTCGGCCAGGACGCCGCCCGGCGTGGTTGCCGCCCACCCTCGCCGCGGCGCTCGTGGTGGTCGTGGCCGGCGGCGGCGTGGGGGCCTACCTGCTGCTGTCCGGCAAGGGCGGCGCCGGGACGGCCGCCGGGCCGTCGTCGTCGGCGGCGCGGTCCGTGGTGCCGGTCGCCGCCGCGCCCGGCCCGGACGCCTGCTCGATGCTGCCCGTGGACGAGGCCGAACGGCTGGCGCCCGGCGCGACGGTGACCAAGTCCTCCAGGGACTCCGACTACACGGTCGCCTTCACCTGCAACTGGCAGAACCAGCGCATCTCGTT
Source organism: Nonomuraea sp. NPDC005692 (assembly GCF_040631115.1). Classification (NCBI taxonomy): domain Bacteria; kingdom Bacillati; phylum Actinomycetota; class Actinomycetes; order Streptosporangiales; family Streptosporangiaceae; genus Nonomuraea; species Nonomuraea sp. NPDC005692. Next base: position 122,130 of record NZ_JBEXYU010000003.1, read on the forward strand.
CGGCGAGTTCTGGCGCAGCAGGGAGATCGACGTCAGGATCGAGCAGCACAAGGGCGAGGGCGCCAAGACCGGCCGCTCGATGGCCCAGAACTCCTACGAGACGGACTACCGCGGCGCCAAGTACGGCGCCACCGCCAAGCCCTCGCTAGACCCCGACGAGAAGGAGTACGTCTCCCCGGTCAAGGACGTCCCCGGCGTCGGTGAGGGCGCGTTCGCCCAGTACACCTGGCGGCGCGACGGCAAGCTGCTGTGGTACTCCTTCGGCCAGGCCCACGCCCAGGTCGGGGACATGACGATCCGGGTCAAGTTCCAGGCCGGGCAGCAGCGGAAGGACGCGCGGATCCTGTCCAACGAGAGCACCAGGTCCATCACCGAGGAGAACGCGATCCGCGAGGTCGGCGGCCTGATCGCGTACTTCGCCAAGGGCGTGGCCGCCTGGCAGGCGCAACATCCCGGCGTGCCGGCCAAGCCCGACCAGGCCGCGGCCACCCAGAGCCCGACCGCCCGCCCGACGCCCTCGCCCACGGAGCTGGCCGCCTTCCCGCCCGCCTGCCAGGCCGTCACGGAGGCCGTCACCCGCCTGGTGCCGAAGCCGGCCACGAGGGCGCGCGCCACCGAGTCGGGCAACGACGACGAGACCGAGTGCCGCTGGCTCAACCTCGACCTGCCGGGCACCGCCGGGAACGTCAGGATCCGCAGCATGCTGATCACCACCCACCGCTTCACCAACCGGGCGGGCGCGATCGACCCGGGTGCGGCCAAGGCGTACTACGCCGGTGAGTACGGCGGAGACAAGAACACCGCCGGATCGTCCATCGGCGGCATCACCTGGGGCGACCTGAGTGACATCAAGGGGCTCGGCGACCAGGCCTACGGCCAGTTCGTGCAGACCAGGCAGGGCGAGGTGTCGGCCTCCAGCGGCACGGTGATCGCGCGTACCGGCGCGCTGGTGGTCAGGGTCGACTACTCCGGCGCCGAGCGGCCGAAGAGCGAGCCGGCGAACTCGCCCAAGGTCCGGCTCATGCCGCGGAAGGAGGCACAGGACGGCGCGCTCGCCCTGGCACGGGCGTACCTGGCCGAGCTGGCCAAGCAGCCCGCCGGCAGCTGAGCCCGCGCGGCGGAGGTCAGGGCGCGGGCGTCAGGCGGGGGGCGTCAGGCGGTCCTCACCCGCACGTCACGCGGGGGCCTCGCGCAGCCGTTCGACGCGGATGCCGCGCAGGAGCAGCTCCGACACCACGCCCGCGACCAGCAGGCTGACCAGCAGGGCCGCGCCGACGACAAGGGCGACGGGCACCGCACCGACCTCGTGCGGCAGCGGCGGCGTGCCCGGCGGCACGGTGAACTGCGGGATGCGGCCCAGCGCCACCTTGGCCGCCGTCAGCCCGGCGGCGAGCCCGGCCAGCGTGCCGGCGGCCACCGTGATCACCTGCTCCAGCAGCAGCGCGACCCGCAGCGCCGCCACCCGCGCGCCCGACGCCTCCAGCGCGGCCAGCTCGTACCCGCGCCGCTTGGCGGCCGTGTGCAGGGCCAGCACGGTCCTGCCGAGCGCCAGCACCGCCGCCGACAGGGCGGCCACCAGCAGCAACAGCAGGGCCAGGCCCGGCCCCTGACCGGCGAACGAGGTGGCCAGCTCCGCGGCGCTGCGGCGGGAGATCACGCTCAGCCCCTGCGCGCGCAGGGCCGCCTCCAGCGAAGCGGTGTCGGACTCGCGGGTCCAGATCTGGTACTCGGCCTTGGCGTGCACGCCGTAGGACATCCTGTCGGCCTGTTCGAGGTCGACGAGCACGCCGGTGTCGGTCAGGCCGGGCGCGGCGGCCGCGGCGACGGCGGTGCGCACGCCCGAGGCGAACGCGCCGTCCAGGCCGGGCACGACCCGGCGGCCGACGTCGCCGACGGAGATCGCCGGCAGCACGGGCGCGTACGTGGCCGGGCGCAGCGTCTGGTTGCCCGTCATCGTGATCGCGAAGACGCCGTCCTGCTTGTCGGGGGCCTCGTCCACGCGCCAGGGCGGCTGCTTCAGGGTCCGCCAGCGGCCGCCCTCGCGCACGGAGACCTCGGTGACCGAGGTGCGCACGTAGGCGGCCTCGACGTACTGCTCGGGCGGGATCGCCTCGCCGCGGAAGGCGCGCAGCTCGCAGCCGCCGTCCCGGCAGGCGGGCGGCAGGTTCCACTCGTGGGCGCCGCCGCGCCCGGCGAGCGTCCCGAGCGGCAGCGAGGAGGGCCGCAGCTCGTCGCGCACACGCAGGGTGGCGAACAGGCGCACGTCCCAGCCCTTGGGCGGCCGGTCGTGCCGGACGGTCACCCGCAGCCGCTCGCCCTTCAGCCACATGCGCGCGGTGTCCGGGCCCGCCAGCGCGGCGGCGGCCCGGGCCATCGAGGTGCCGCCCGCCAGGCCGGGCTGCCAGTTGGCGACCGCGGCCAGCCGCGCCGCGTCGGCGGCCACGAGCTGCGGGGTGCCCGGCACCCTGATCACCGGGACGGCCCGCCGGCCGCCGGGATCGGCCGCCTCGACCGCCGCCCGCAGCCTGGTGGGCTCGACCGGCCTGACGGTCAGGGCGGTGGGCGCGCCGTTGTGGAACGTCGCCGTCTGCCGGTAGTCGCCCTGCGTCGCGCTCCAGGCCGACACCGCGAACGTGGCCAGCCCGAACGCCGCCCCCAGCACGATCACGCTGCCCGCGGCCACCGGCCCCCTGGCCACCTGGCGCAGCGCGAGGAACGGCCCGAGTCCGCCGTGCCGCCTGGTCAGCCCGAACAGCCGCCTGGCCAGTACCGGCAGCGCCCGGCTGGCCAGCAGCGCCACGCCGAGCGCGATCAGCCCGGGGACGGCCATCGCGGCCGAGCTCTGCTGCGAGGCGTCGGTGATCACGTTCGTGGCCAGCAGCTCGACCAGGCCGATCGCGGTGATCGCCAGCACCACGGAGTCCAGCAGCCAGCCACGCGCCGATCTGCGCGGGGTGCGCCGCCACTCCTCGGTGACCGGCCGTGTCGCGGTGCGCCAGGCCGCCGACGCCGCGGCCAGCACGCCGCCCAGCATGGCCGCCACGCCCGCCAGCACGGCCTCCGGGGGGAACTCGACGGGCACGCCCTTCGACAGCAGCGCGGCGATCACCGCGCCCGCCGCGGCCCGTCCGAGCAGCAGCCCGAGCGGGACGGCCAGGGCCAGCAGCAGCAGCGGCTCGGTCAGCGCGAAGCGCCACACCCGGGCCCGGCCGTGACCGCGCAGCCGGGCCAGCGCGATCTCCGGGCCGCGCGCCCTGACCAGGTCGCCCACGGTCTGGAACAACAACATCCAGCCGAGCCCGACGAGCTGGGCGATGACCAGCAGCGTCGGCACCCCGAGCGAGCCGGTGTTGGCGGTCATGCCCTTGAGCGTGTCGCCGACGCGGGAGAAGACGATGTCCTTGGAGCCCCGGCCGGCGGCCTCGGCGGCGGCCTGCGCGGCGGCCAGCGTGCCGAGGTCGGCGCCGGTCAGCCGGTCGACGTCGAGGTAGACGATGCCGTAGTCGGTCCAGCCGCCCGCGCCGTCGGCGGGGTTGACGTAGTCGCCCGAGCCGGCGACCGCGTAGCTGTCCTGCCTGGTCTGCGGGACGGTGAACAGCGGGTCCACCCGGTCCTCGGCGGCGGCCGGGCCGGGCGCGGAGAACAGCGGCCGGCCGAACCAGTAGGGGTCGTCGGGCGAGCCGGGACGGTAGACGCCGACCACGGTCAGCGGCATCGGCGTACGCCTGGCCTCGCCGAAGCCGCCGCGGACCAGCGAGGCCAGCCGCACCTGGCGGCCGATCCGGAAACCGGACACCTCGCTGGCCATCACCTCGCCGGAGGCGGCCGGGCAGCGGCCCTTGACCACCTTCAGGTGGGCGCACTGGCCGTCCTGCCACATCAGCGAGTACGAGCGGCGGTCGTTCAGCCCGCCGCTGGTGGTCTCCATGCCGTAGATCGGCGCGCCGGTGAGGCCGGCGTTCCCCACCATGCCGGTGAGCCTGGCCTCGATGACGCCGTCGTGGGTGGTGTAGCGCCAGCCGCGGCCCTCGACCGGCGCGGCGCGCAGGGCGTCGCGGACGATGGTGGTGCGGGCGGCGGCCGAGTAGATCGGCCCGACGGCCGCCGAGGCGATCGGCACGACCGCGATGAGCAGCACGATCAGCGACAACGCACGGCGTGCCCACAGGCCGCGCAGGATCACGACTCGGCCCTCCTGAGCGCGATGCCGTCCTCCAGGGGCTCGATCCTGGCCATCGAGCCCGGCGGCAGCAGGTGGTGGTACTCGGGCGGCACCTGCACCGCGCCCTCCCTGCCGACGACCACGAAGTCCTCCCCGCGCCTGCCCTCCGCGCCGACCCGGCCGTCCCTGATCGTCACCGTGCGGCTCAGCGCCTCGCTCACCGTGGTGTCGTGCGTGACCACGACGGCCGTGGTGCCGTCGAGGGCGGCGGCCCGCTTGATCAGCTCGACCACGGCCCGGCCCGTCCCGTCGTCGAGCTGGCTGGTGGGCTCGTCGGCGAGCAGCAGCCGGGGCTTGTTGGCCAGCGCCACGGCCAGGGCCAGCCGCTGCTGCTCGCCGCCCGACATGCGCCCGGCGGGCCGGTCGCCGGCCTCGCCCAGGCCGACGCGGGCCAGCAGGTCCCTGGCCCGGCGGCGGTCGCGGCGGACCGCCCGCTGGGCGAAGGCGACGTTCTGGGCGGCGCTGAGGTAGCCGATGAGGTTGCGCGCGGGGTTCTGCAGCATGACGCCGATGCGGGCGGCGCGTAATCGGTCGAGGCGGCGCTGGCCGAGCCGGCCCAGGTCGGTGCCGTCCAGCCAGAGGCGGCCGGCGCTCGGGCGCAGCAGGCCGGCCAGCAGCCAGAGCAGGGTCGACTTGCCCGCGCCGCTGGGGCCGAGCAGGGCCACGGTCTCGCCCTCGTCGATCATCAGGTCCACGTCGCGCAGGGCGACGACCTCGACGTCCTGGGCCTTGTAGATCTGCACGATCCCGTCGCACCGGACCACGCTCATGGACGGCTCCCGGAGTGGTGGCGCACGGCCGAGCGCAGCCGGATCACGCGGTCGCAGCGCTCGGCCACCTCGGGGTCGTGCGTGGCCAGGACGAGGGTGGTGCCGTCGCCGGTCACCGCGAGCAGCTCGTCCAGGACGAGCGCGCGATGCGTGGCGTCCTGCTCGGCCGTCGGCTCGTCGGCCAGCAGCACCCGCGGCCGCAGCGCCAGCGCCCTGGCCACCGCCACCCGCTGCTGCTGGCCGCCGGACAGCTCCTCGACCAGATGGTCGGCGAACTTGGCCACGCCCACCCGCGCCAGCGCCGCCGCGGCCAGGCCGACGGCCTCCTTCGGCGCGCGGCCCGCGGCCCGCAGGGCGACCTCGACGTTCTCGGCGGCCGTCAGCAGGCTGAGCAGGCCGTAGGACTGGAAGACCAGCGCCAGCTCGGCGCGCAGGGCGGGCTGCTCGTCGAGGGGCACGCCCCTGACCATCACCCGGCCCCCGGCTGGGGGCAGCAGCCCGGCCAGCGTGGTGAGCAGGGTGGTCTTGCCCGAGCCCGACGGGCCCATCAGCGCCACCCGCTCACCCGGAGCCAGCTCGAGGGTGAGGTCTTCGATGATCGTACGTCCGCCGGCGCGGCAACTCAGCGCGCGGCACGACAACGCCGGTCCTGGCACCACGCGGGGATCATCCTCCCGGCAGGCGATCTACGTCAACGGTCAACAGGGCTGCAACTCGGTTGCAAGCGCGACAAATAGCGTTATTGACAAGCAAGCCGCCGGGCCGCGCGATCACGCTTGTCCGCTACAGGGGCATGGGCAGCCGTGGTGGATCACGCGGCCTGCCGCCCGCCGTGCGGGCCGCCGGTCAGGAACGGCTCCAGCAGTCCCGGCACCGCCCGCGCCGCCAGGTCGAGCCCGTCGCCGCGGCCCACGTCCAGCACCTCGTAGTGGCCACCGCCCGCGGCCGTGCAGGCCGAGACGGTCAGCAGGCCCGAGCGCCGCTGGAAGAACGACTGCCGGAACGTCCAGCCGGTGATGCCGGCCCGGTCCAGCGCCACCGTACGGCGGACCAGCGCGCCGCGCCGCATGACCAGGTGCCGCGGGCCCAGCGCGTGACCGAGACCGCGCCGGCTCTCGGCGGCCAGCCACAACCCCGCCGGGAGCGCCAGGACGGGCGCCGCCCACACCCACGCGCGCGGCCACGACGCGGGCAGCAGCCACCAGGCGAGCCCCGCGCCCGCCGCCAGCACGAGCGTGGCCGCCAGCGCCCGCACGACCCGCCGCCGCCCGGCCGCCGCCGGATGCGCGGTCAACGACGTGCCCGCCGCGCCGATCCCCACGCCGATCCCCACGCCGATCCCCACGCCGCCCCTCGCGCCGGCGCCCGCCCCGGCTCCGGCGTCGGCCGTCGTGTTCGCGATCGCGGCGGCGACGCGGGCGGCCTCGGCGCGGGGGAGCGGCGGGGTGAGGGCGGCCACGTCCTCGGTCTCGTCCTCCGTCCTGGCCAGGCCGGTCGCGACGGCCTTGACCCGGGCGCCGCCGCCCAGCCGCAGCAGCAGCGGTTCGCTGATCTCGACGCCGCGCAGCCGCCGTTCCTCCAGGGTCAGCGAACGCGTGGTCAGCAGCCCGCGGCGCAGCCGGAGCCGGCCGGGTTCGCGTTCCAGGCGGTAGCGGCCCCAGGACTCGGCGTACAGCAGGAACGCGCCGAGCGCGCCGACGGCCGCGTTGAGCGCCAGGACCAGCGGGACCGCGAGCCACGGCTGCGCGCTCACCCAGCCCCACAGGCCGATCGCCGCCCAGTCGGTGAAGTCCTTGAGCCCGACGGCGCCGAGCCCCTTGTAGGCCGCGCCCAGGACCACCGCCGCCCCGGTGAACGTCCAGATCGACAGGGGCGCGTACCGGATCCACGACCAGCGCAGCTCGGCGAGGGGGCCGTCCTCGGGCGCGGGCGCTTCCTGGCGCAGCAGCGTGCGGCGCAGCATCTCGGCCGAGTGCCGGTCGAGGGCGTCCAGCACCAGCTCCGAGCCCTCGGCCGCGCGTTCGCCCGTGCCGACCCTGACCACGGTCAGGCCGAACGCCCGGCGCACCGGATCGGCGCGCAGGTCCACGCTGCGCACCCGGTCCAGCGGGACCGAGCGGTGCTGCCGGACGGTCACGCCCGAGCGCAGTTCGAGCCGGTCGGAGGTGAGCCGCCAGGCGGTCGTCCGCAGCCGGGCCGCCTCGTAGGCCACCGCCCCCGCCACGATCAGCACGGCGGCCCCCGCGCACGCCGCGACGACGCCGCCCGGTTCCCAGTCCTGGCCCACCAGGAACCGCGCCAGCGCGGCCACGGCGCCGGCCACGAACGCCAGCGACCTGGCGGCCGCGTTCCACAGGCCCCGGCCCGACAGCGGCTGCCAGCCGGTCACGTCGCGTCCCCGGGCGTCGCCTGGGTGCGCGCGGTGAGCCGTTCGGCCAGGTCGGCGGCGAGCCGGTGGTCCAGCGCCGTGATCCTGACGGCTCCGGCGGAGGAGGCGGTGGTCACCGTGACGTCGGCCAGCCCGAACAGCCGCTGCACCGGCCCCCGCTCGGTGTCGACCCGCTGGATCCGCGACATCGGCGCCACCTTCCACGTGTGCGTCAGCCACCCCTGGCGCACGTAGACCGCCTCCTCGGTGACCTCCCACCGCTGCACCCGGTAGGCCGCCCGCGGCTCGGCCAGCGCCACCAGCAGGCACGCCGCCGCGAACGCCCCCGCCGCCACCCCGAGCCCCGGCGTACGCGGCGTGAACACCAGGTACGCGCCCACGGCCGCCGCCGCCACGGGGACCGTGAGGACGAGCCACTGCACCGTCCACCACGCCACCGCCCGGCGGTCGGGACGGTGCCGCGGCGGTCGCAGCGCGGTCCCGCTCATCGCCCCTCCTCCGCCCGGCCGGCCGTCCTGCCGACCGCGCCGGCCACCGCGAGCAGCGCGAACCCGAGCACCCCGATCACGACGGCCGCGAAGACCTCGTAACCGTCGAGGAAGGGCAGCACGTTGACCACGAGCAGGCCGTGCGCCCACCGCCACCAGCCGAACAGGGTGTTGATCAGGCCGCCGATCCCCTGCAGGACCAGCAGCCAGCCGAACGCCTCCAGCACCGCTTTCATGCCCTCCACACTCGCCGCCGCGGCGGCCCGCCCGCCTCGGCCATCGGTCTGCGGCGACATCGACTTTGGTCGCTGTCGCCGGCTCCCGCGCAGGGCATAACCTCGACGAATGTGAGGGAACTGCGGGGGGAGGGCGATCCGGCCCTGGAATACCGGTGGGCGTTGCCGTCCACGCTGCTCGGCGACGGGCGCGGGGGCCGGATGCGGCGCTCGACCCTCGACTGGGTCTCCGACATCGCGCTGTTCCTGCTGGCCTGCGGCGTGACGTTCGTCAGCCTGGAGGAGATCCGGAACGAGCCCGAGCCGCTGCTGGCCGTCGAGCAGATCGTGGGGGCGCTGGCGTGCGCGGGGGTGTGGCTGCGGCGGCGCTGGCCGGTGGGGTTCGCGCTGGTGACGATCCTGCTGTCGTCCTATCTGGAGCTGGTCGGCGGGGCCTCGCTGGTGGCGCTGTTCACCGTGGCGGTGCACCGGCCGTTCAAGGTGTCGGGGCCGGTCACGCTGCTGGCGCTGGTCACCCTGGCCCCGTACGTGCTGCTGCGGCCCCAGGAGGACCTGACGCCGCTGTGGGGGGCGGCGTTCGGGGTCACGATCGTGCTGACCATCTACGCCTGGGGCATCGTCATCCGGGCCAGGCGGCAGCTCGTCTGGTCGCTCAGGCAGCGGGCCGAGACCGCCGCCGAGGACGCCAAGCGGCTCGAACGCGAGCGCATCGCCCGCGAGATGCACGACGTGCTGGCCCACCGCATCTCGATGCTCAGCCTGCACGCCGGGGCGCTGGAGTTCCGTCCCGACGCGCCCGCCGAGGACGTCGCCAGGGCCGCCGGGGCGATCAGGAGCAACGCCCACCTGGCGCTCCAGGACCTGCGCGAGGTGATCGGCGTGCTCCGCCACACCCCGCCGGGGGCCGCCGACCCGGTGCCCGACCGGCCGCAGCCGACGCTCGCCGACCTGCCCGCGCTGGTCGAGGAGTGCCGCCAGGCCGGCATGGACGTGCGCCTCGACCTGGACGCCGCCGACGGCGTCCCGGCCGGGGTGGGCCGCAACGTCTACCGCATCGTGCAGGAGGCCCTCACCAACGCGCGCAAGCACGCGGGCGGCGCGCCGGTGGCCGTGGCGGTGGCGGGGGAGCCGGCCGAGGGGGTCTCGGCCGAGGTGCGCAACCCGGTGTGGTCGCGGCACGGGCCGCGCATGCCGGGGGCGGGCGCCGGGCTCATCGGGCTGACCGAACGGGCCGAGCTGGCCGGTGGCCGGCTGGAGCACGGCGTGACCGACGGCGAGTTCCGGGTGCGCGCCTGGCTGCCGTGGCCGGGAGACAAGGACGGGGACGGACGTTGAACGACGGAGGGCCGATGGACGCGCCGATCAAGGTGCTGATCGTGGACGACGACGCGATGGTGCGGGCCGGGCTGTCGATGATCCTGGGCGGGGCCGCGGACATCGAGATCGTGGGCGAGGCGGCCGACGGGGCCGAGGTGCCGTCGCGGGTGGCCGAGCACCGGCCGCACATCGTCCTGATGGACATCCGCATGCCGGGCGTCGACGGGCTCACCGCGACCGAGGCGCTGCGCCGCACCGCTTCGCCGCCCGAGGTCGTGGTGCTGACCACGTTCCACGCCGACGCCCAGGTCGTGCGGGCGCTGCGCGCGGGGGCGGCCGGGTTCCTGCTGAAGGACATCCCGCCCGGCGACCTGGTCGGCGCCCTCAGGCGGGTGGCCGCGGGGGAGCCGATCCTGTCGCCGGCGGTGACCCGGCAGCTCATCTCGCACGTGTCCGACGGGGGCGGGCGCGACCGCACCGAGCGGGCGCGCGGGCTGCTCGGACGGCTGAGCGAGCGGGAGCGCGAGGTCGCGCTGGCCGTGGGGCAGGGCAGGTCGAACGCCGAGATCGGGCGGGAGCTGTTCATGAGCGTGCCCACGGTCAAGGCGCACGTCTCGCGCATCCTGACCAAGCTCGACCTGAACAACCGGGTGCAGATCGCGCTGCTGGTCTACGACGCTAGCGGGTGAGCAGCTCCTCGATGGCGGCCCGGTGGAGCACCAGGTCGTCGGGGTCGTCCGGCATGGGCTGCTCGCCGAAGTGGATCCTGCGCTGCCACACCCGGGCCATGATGATGCCGTGGCGGAGGGCGGCGTACATCTCGTAGAAGTCGAGATCGCGGGGCTCGTAGCCAGTTATTTCACGATATTTCTGGCAAACGTCGTCGCGGCGCATGAAGTCCGGCATGCCGGGCAGGCCCATCGTCACCGCGAGGTCCTGGAAGAAGCGGTGCAAAAAGATCATCCAGGAGACGTCCAGCTCGCGCGGGCCCACGGCGGCCATCTCCCAGTCGAGCACCGCCACCGGCGTGAAATCGCGGTACATCACGTTGCCGATCCTGGCGTCGCCCCAGGTCAGGACGTCGGGGCCGGGGTCGTCCGGCCAGTGTGAGCCGAGCCAGTCGAAGGCCCGCTCCAGCACGGGGATGGGCCGCGCGCCGTGCGCCCACCGGTAGTAGGCGCGCTGGGCCTCGACGTGCGCGCGCAGGCCGTCCGTGCCGCCCGGGGCGAGCGGGCCGAGCACCTCGACGTCCCGTCCGGTGTACGGCGTCTCGTGCAGCGCCGCCATGAGCCCGACGCTCGCGTCCTGCAGCCGCCGCCGGTCGCCGGGGGCGGCGTCGTGCAGCCAGCCTTCGAACGTGTACGGCATGACGTCCGGCGGCACGTCGCCCTCGGCCCGCTCCATGACGAAGAACGGCGTCCCGAGCGGCGCGGGGTCGGGCTCGAACCAGAGCGGCTTGGGCGCTGGGATCCCAGCTTTCTCCCTGGCCAGCCGCATGACCTCGAACTGGGCCCGCAGATCGTAGGCGGGGAACACCGGGACGGCTTCCTCCGCAGGTGCGAGCCTGGCCACGCACCGCCGCGTCCCGGCGGCCCAGGTGGCGGTGAAGAACAGGGTCTCGCTCGACATGCCGTTGCCGGAGGGCCGCGACAGCTCCGACACCGTGGCGTCCCCGCCGACCCGGCCGCGCAGCCAGCGGGACGCCCGCTCGCGCAGTTCCTCCAGGTCACGCGTGGACGTGCGCATCTGTTCCGTCACCGCTCACCTCCACGCCGAACCGCTGCCCCGGCTCAGTCGTATACCCCCTACCAAGCGCTTGTCTAGGTTCAAGGGACCGTTACGGTCAGGTACGCAAGAGCCGTACCCTTGTCTGAAAGGGCATGTCACGAAGGGACAAGTGGGATGAGTTCAGCGGGTGAAGGCCTGTCTCGCCCGCTTCCCGAGCAGGTGCGCCTCAATGTCGTCGACCTGGCCGCGCAGGTTCTCGGCACGATGCCCGCCGTCTCCGTGCCGCCGCCGCTGCGCGGCATCGCCAAGTTCGACCCGCGCAAGCGCGCCAAGCTGGGCAGCGCGCCGATCGCCGCGCAACTGGAGAACGACAAGAAGTTCCGCGAGCTGGTCGCAGAATCAGTCGCCGCCGGATGGCCCGAGCTGGTCGCCGCGCTGGCCGAGGGCAGTGTGCCGCCCGCCGCCGACCCCGTGCTGGTGGCTGCCGCAGCCTATCTCACCAGGCCGCCCGGCTGGGCGGAGATGATCGAAACCGCCCGCGCCGACCTTGAGCAGTCCGCCGTGGCGGCCGAGGGGTCCGAGCGCGAGGAGGCGGTGACGCGGCTGCGCGAGCAGCTCGCCGCCCAGAAGACCGCCGCCAAGGAGGAGGCCGACCGGCTGCGCGAGCAGATCAAGGCGGCCCGCGCCGAGAACTCCGACCTGCGGCGCAAGCTCCACGACGCCCGCGAGCGGGCCAAGGCCGCCACCCGCAGGGCCGAGGAGATGGAGCAGGCCGCCGACGACGCCCGGCACGCCGCCTCCACCGCCGGCAACGCGGGCGAGGCCGAGCTGCGCCGTCTGCGCGAGCGCCTGGCCGACGTGGAGAAGCAGCTCGAAGCCTCCCGCCGGGCCGCCCGCGAGGGTCGCAGCATCGAGGACGCCCGCGTCAGGGTGCTGCTCGACGCCCTCCAGGACGCCTCGGCCGGGCTGCGCAGGGAGCTGGCGCTGCCCACCACGATCAGCAGGCCCGCCGACTCTGTCGCGGCCAGCACCGGCGAGCGTCCGGGGGTGCGCGGCGTGCCCGCGCGGGCCCTGGCCGACGACGACCCGCAGCTGCTCGACCAGCTCCTGGCGCTGCCGCAGGTCCATCTGATCATCGACGGCTACAACGTCACGAAGACCGGCTACGGCACGCTCACCCTCGCCGACCAGCGCAACCGGCTGATGACCGGCCTCGGCGGGCTGGTCGCCCAGACCCGGGTCGAGGTGACGGTGGTCTTCGACGGCGCCGAGCTCAACGCGCCGGTGCAGGTGGTGGCGCCGCGCGGCGTGCGGGTGCTGTTCAGCGCGCCGGGGGAGATCGCCGACGACCTCATCCGCCAGCTCGTCCGGGCCGAGCCGCCCGGCCGGGCCATCGCCGTCGTCTCCTCCGACCGCGAGGTGGCCGAGTCCGTCCGCCGCATGGGCGCCAGACCGGTTCCGTCCGGTCTGCTGCTGCGCCGGCTGGGCCGCGCATAAGTTACGAATTAGCACTATTGGCGAGACCCCACCCGCCACTTCTGTACTATTTCGCCCCAGGTGTAATCCCTGGGAGGCGACGCTGTGAGGTTTGGCCGGGTGACGGTGGCCGCGGGTCTCGCGATCGGACTGATGACGGTCCCGATGGGTGCGGCGCTCGCTGATCCCAAGCCCACTCTCAAACAGGCCAAGGCCAAGCTCGAGAAGCTCAACGACAAGGCCGACAAGGTCGTCGACCGGTACAACACGGCGACCGAGAACTACAAGAAGGCCAAGGACGCCTACACCACGCTGAACGACCGCTACAAGCGCAAGCTGCAGACGGTCGCCGACCTGCGGGCCGAGATCATCAGGGCGGCGGTGGACTCGTACAAGATGGGCGGGGACGTCACCTCCCTGCCCGGCATGGTCGGGGTCGACAACCCCGAGAACCTGCTGGCCGGGCTGGCCATGGCCGGGCAGCTCTCGCGCGAGCGGCTGGAGAAGCTGGCCGCCTTCGACCGCGAGAACAAGGGCCTCAAGGCCGAGCGCGACAACGCCGAGACCGCGCTGGCCGACGCCGACAAGGAGCGGGACGCCGTCCAGCGGGAGCGGGCCGAGGTGCTGAAGCTGGTCGGCCAGCAGAAGAAGCTCCTGGACAAGCTGGGGGCCTACAACCCGGGCAACCCCAACAGCACCGGCATCAAGTACACCGGTCCCGCCTCGGGCAGCGCGGCCGCCGTCCTGCAGTTCGCCTTCGCCCAGGTCGGCAAGCCGTACATCTACGGGGGCACGGGCCCGCGCGGCTACGACTGCTCAGGGCTGACACAGGCCGCCTGGCGCGCGGCCGGTGTCACACTGCCGCGTACGACGTGGCAGCAGTGGGCCTGGGGCGCCGGCCGGAAGGTGGACATCAAGGACCTCCAGCCGGGGGACCTCATCTTCAGCGAGGGGCTCGGGCACGTCAGCATCTACGCGGGCGGAGGCAAGATCGTCCACGCGCCGCAGACGGGGGACGTCGTGAAGGTCGTCCGCCTCGCCGACTACCGCCGCCCCCTGGTCGGAGCCATCCGCCCCTGACCCGCCCCCTGACCGCCCGGCGACCGGAATCGCGGGCGGCTTCGGGCTGTCCGCGACCCCTGAGGCGAAAGGGACAAACGGGGCGAAAGGGTCCTGACAATCGGGTGTGCCGCGAAGTGTGAGAAGGGTCACAAAGCGGTAACGGAACTCGCTGCTCGAGCAGGGATTTCCCCCTTTACTCCCACCTTTATCTGATCTTTACAGCCGGTGTCTCCCTTTGCCAAATCTTGACCCGTCCGCGTAGTTTCTGGCGTCGCGGTCAGCAAGCCATGCGCACCGCGGATCGACATCGGAACCCCCGATGCGGACCAGATGAAAATCCATCGGTCGCCGCCGATATCCCTATGCAGAGACAACCATCGGGCGGCGACCTGCCGAGTCCGTGCAGCCAGGAGGCACGGAGCCGGGGACCCAAAGATCCCGTAATCCCCCGGGATCAGGGGTGAATCGGCGCGTCATCGCGCCGTAGGGCGACTTCCAGGCCCGAATCCGTCAGCTAACCCGGTAGGCGTTCGTGGAAGACACAAGGAGAAATCCTGTCTACCTCCCTGCATAACCCCCGTCTGTCCCGTCTTGCCCTGAGGGGCGTCGCACTCACGATGACCGTGACGGCCGGAGGTGCGGCTCTCCATGCCGTGCCGGCCGGGGCGCAGACGGTGAGCGAATCGGCCGCCAGGCTCACCGCGGTGTCCAGCACCGCCAAGGCGGCCACTGCGAAGTCGGCCAAGTCGGCGAAGACCGCCAGGTCCGCCAAGTCGGCGAAGGCCGCGCGGCAGGCGTCGAAGGCCCGCAGGGCCGTCGCCGTCGCCAAGCATCAGGTCGGCGACCCGTACCGGTACGGGGCCACGGGCCCTGGTGCGTTCGACTGCTCCGGACTCGTCCAGTACGCCTGGAAGAAGGCCGGAGTGCGACTCCCGCGCGTGACGAACAGCCAGTTCGCCCGCATCAAGCGCAAGGTCTCCTGGCGCAATCTCAAGCCGGGCGACCTGATGTTCTTCAACGGGCTGGGCCACGTCGGCATGTATGTCGGCCACGGCAAGATGGTCCATTCGCCGCGGACCGGCGAACGGGTGCGCATCGACAAACTGGGCGGATGGCGGAAGTCGTCGTTCGTCGGCGCGGTGCGTCCCGGCGCGTGACAACGGGCCCCGCCCGGACCATCCCCGGTCCGGGCCGGGGCCTGTCGCATGCCCGGCTTCGTGAAGGGACCGGCCTCCTGAAGGGACCGGTCTGGCGAAGGGGCCGGCCTCGTGAAGGGGCCGGGAGCGTCCTGGGCCGACTAGCATCGGGCCGTGTCCTCGCAGGTGCGTCCGTCCCTCCGCAGTCCGCGTCTGCTCCTTTCGGTGCTGCTGCTGTCGACGGCGGTTCTCGTGGTCGCCGACGCGCCGCCCGCCGCCGTCCTGCCCGCCGGGGCGCGCGGGTTGTGGGGCGACGGCGGTCAGGTGGCCCGCGGCGCGCGGTCCGTGGTCGTGGGGCACCGCGCCGACCCCGGCGTGCTCGCCGACCTCGCCCGCCGGGCGGACCTCGCCGGACGGCGGGTGTCCGCGGTGCTCGGCCGGCCGGTACGCGCGCTGGTCGTCGTGCCGGACTCCGACGCCGAGGCGGCCGGGCTGGCGGGCACGGGCCCGCTGGACGGGCTGGCCGCGGTGGCCGACGGCGCCAGGGTGATCATCGTGCCGGGCTCCTTCGCGCGGCTCACCCCCACGGGACGCGACGTCGTCCTCACCCATGAGCTCACCCACGTCGCCGCGGGCACCGACCGGCTGCCCGTCTGGCTCTACGAGGGGTTCGCCGACTACGTGGCCTACCGCGACGCCGGGCTCCCCGTCGGGACGGCCGCCGCCGAACTCGCCGCCGACGTACGGGCCGGCCGGCTGCCGAGCGAGTTGCCCGGACCTGCGGCTTTCGCCCCCACGGCCGCCGATCCCGGACGGCTCGCGCGGGCGTACCAGGAGGCCTGGATGGCGTGTCGCTTCCTCGCAGACCGGTTCGGTGACGGGACCCTGGTACGGCTCTACCGTGATGCCCGCGTGGCCGGCGTCGATCAGGCGCTCGCCTCCGTGGGGCTCACCGCCGAGACGCTGGCGGCACGGTGGCGCGAGTACGTACGAGAGCAGCTCGCGTGAAGGGGAGGCAGATGAGCGAGCGGAACGACCCGCCCCGGGAAGGGGACGAGCCCGCCGGAGCGGTCGCCGGAGGGGCCGACGAGCCCGGCACGGCGGTCGCGGCGGCGCACGGCGGCGGTGTGGCCGTCAGGGACGACGGCGGTGACCGGCCCGGCGACGGTGGACCGCCGGAGCCGTCCGGCACGAACGAGCCCCCGGAATCCCCGGGACACCCCGACGACCCGGACGACCCGGACGCCCGCCCCGACGCGGACGCCGACCCCGACACCGAGGACCCCCGTCACCCCCAGCCCCCCACCCCCGACGACCGCCCCCACGCGACCCGCGCCGGCGCCCCCGCCGCCGAGGGCTCGGACGGCTCCGGGAAGGGCCCCGAGAACCCCGACGAGCACACGGACGACCCGGGCAAGGGCGGCAAAGGCCGCGGCAAGGGCAAGGGCGGCAAAGGCGGAGGCAAGGGCGGGGGCAAGGGCAAGGGCCGCGGCAAGCGCAACGGCGACCCCACCACCCCCCTCGCCGAGGACACCGAGAACGCCCCCGCCGCCGAGAACGCCGACGACGCCGAGCCCCGTCCCCGGCCCGGCAAGCTGACGGGAACGGCGGAGCACCTGATCGCCCGGGAACGGCAACGCGCGGAATCCCGCTCCAGGCGCGCGGCCGGCGCCGCCCTCGCCCTGGTCGGCGGCGTGATCCTGGCCGTGGCCGCGTTCACCACCCCCTGGCGGGTCCTGGCGGCGGGCGCGCCCGCCGTCGCCCCCGACCCCGCCCGCGACTTCAGCGCCGCCCAGATCGCCAGGGCGCAGGCGTTCGACGCGGCCACCACCCTGCCCGGCTACATCTCGCTCGGCCTCACGCTCCTGTTCGCCGGGCTGCTGGTCCTGACGCCGTTCGCGGCCAAGGTGCTGGGCGTGCTCAGGGGCCCGTGGTGGGTGCGGGTGGTCCTCGGCGTGGTGGTGCTCACCGCGATCACCGAGGTGCTGAGGTGGCCGCTCGGCATGTGGTTCGAGACGATCCTGCGCGACTACGGTCTGTCCACCCAGGACTGGGCGGGCTGGACCGCCGACCGGCTCAAGAACACCGGCGTCAGCGTGCTGCTGATGGCCGTCATGCTGCTCGCCCTCGTGGCGCTGGCGCGCAAGGTGCGCCGCTGGTGGATCCCGGCCGCCGTGGGCGCGTTCGCGCTCACCCTGGGGGTGTCGTACGTCTACCCGGTGGTGTTCGAGCCGCTGTTCAACGACTTCACCTCCATGCCGCAGGGCTCGCTGCGGTCGGAGCTGCTGGCCATGGCCGAGCGGGACGGCGTCCCGGTCGAGGACGTGCTGGTCGCCGACGCCTCGCGGCGTACCACGGCGCTCAACGCGTACGTGTCGGGCTTCGGGGCCACGCGCCGGATCGTCGTCTACGACACGCTGCTCAAGGCGCCGGAGTCGGAGGTCGAGCTGGTGGTCGCGCACGAGCTGGGCCACGCCAAGCACGCCGACGTGCTCGACGGCACGCTGCTCGGCGGCCTGCTGGCCGCCTTCGGCACGATCGGCCTGTTCCTGCTGGTGGGCCCGCTGCGGCGGCGTACGGGGATCGCCTCGGTGGCCGACCCGCGCGCGATCGGCGTGCTCATGGGGCTGATGACGCTGGCCTCGCTGGTCTCCGACCCGGCCCAGAACCTGATCACGCGGCACGTGGAGGCGCGGGCCGACGTGCACGCCCTCGACCTCACCAGGGATCCGGCCACGTTCGTCGCGATGCAGAAACGCCTCGCCATAACCAACATTTCCGACTTGTCGCCGGATGCGGTGGAATATGTGCTCTATGCCTCCCATCCCTCCAGCCCCGAGCGCATCGCCCTGGCCCGCTCGTGGGCGAGACTGAACGGCGTCCCAGAACCGTGACCGACGTGGTCTTCGTGACGAACGACTTCCCGCCCAGGCCGGGCGGCATCCAGTCGTTCGTGCACGGACTCGCGCTCCGCACGCCGGGGGTGGCCGTCTACGCCCCCGCCTGGCCGGGATGCGAGGAGTTCGACCGGCGTCAGCCGTACCGGGTCGTGCGGCACCCGACGCGGCTGATGCTGCCCACTCCGGCCGTCGCGCGCAGGGCGGCCGGGCTGGTGGCCGAGCACCGCGCCGAGACCGTGGTCTTCGGCGCGGCCGCGCCGCTCGGCCTGCTCGCGCCCCGCCTGCGCGCGGCGGGCGCGCGGCGGGTGGTGATGCTCACCCACGGCCACGAGGCGTCGTGGGCGGGCGCGCCGGGCTTCCGCTCGGTGCTGCGCAGGATCGGCGCGCACGCCGACGTGGTGACCTACCTGGGCGACTACACGCGCGAGCGGCTGGCCGCGGCGATCCCCCCGCACAAGCTCGTGCGCCTGGCGCCCGGCGTCGACGTCGACCAGTTCCACCCCCGGGCCGCCAAGGCGGCGCTGGGCCTCGACGGCCGGCCGGTGGTGGCCTGCGTGTCCCGGCTGGTCCCGCGCAAGGGCCAGGACCAGCTCATCCGGGCCTGGCCCCGGGTGCTGCGCGCGGTGCCGGACGCGGTGCTGCTGCTCGTGGGCGGCGGCCCGTACCGGTCGCGGCTGGAGCGCCTGGCGGGCGGGCACGAGTCGATCAGGTTCACCGGCACGGTCCCCGCCGCGAGCCTGCCCGGCTACTACGCGGCGGCCGACGTCTTCGCGATGCCCTGCCGCACCCGCTGGAACGGCGTGGACGTCGAGGGTCTCGGGATCGTCTTCCTGGAAGCGTCGGCGACCGGCCTGCCGGTGGTCGCGGGCAACTCCGGCGGCGCGCCGGACGCCGTACGGCCCGGGGAGACCGGCCTCGTCGTGGACGGCGCGGACGTCGCGGACGTCGCCCAGGCCCTCGTCGACCTGCTCTCCGACCCCGCGCGGGCGCGCAAGATGGGCGCCGGCGGCCGCGACTGGATCACCCGCGAGTGGACGTGGGAGCAGGTGGCCACCCGCTTCCACGCCCTGCTCCGGCCCGCCTAGCCCTTGGTCGAGCCCAGCGTGAGCCCGGCGACGAACTGCTTGTGCAGGAGCTGGAAGACGATCAGCGTGGGCAGCGCCACCAGCAGGGACCCGGCCGCCAGCAGGTTGTAGTCGGTGAAGAACTGGCCGCGCAGGTTGTTCAGCGCCGAGGTCACCGGCAGCTTGTCGCCCGAGGACATCAGCACCAGCGCCCACAGGAAGTCGTTGTACATCCAGGTGAACTCCAGGGTGGCCAGCGCCGCCAGCACCGGCCTGCACAGCGGCAGCGTGAGCCGCCAGTAGCGCTTCCACACGCTCGCGCCGTCCACGAGCGCCGCCTCGGTGATCTCCTCCGGGATCGTCCGCATGAAGTTCGCGATGACGAAGACGCAGAAGCCGAACTGGAACGCCACGTGGATGAGGATCAGCCCGAGGTAGGAGTCGTAGAGCGACTGGGAGTCCGACAGCCAGGCGGGCAGCGGCACCAGGGTGTAGAGGGTGTACAGCGGGGTGATGAGCACCTGCGGCGGCATCAGGTTCCCGGCGGTGAACACGATCAGCAGCGCCTTGCGCCCGGGGACGCGCACCCGCGCGACGGCGAACGCCGTGAACGAGGCCAGCGCCAGCGTGACCAGCACCCCGGGGACGACGATGATCAGTGTGTTCAGGTAGTAGCGGGGCAGCTCGGCCTGGCTCCACGCCTCGGCGTAGTAGCCGAGCGTGAGGTGCTCGGGCACCGACAGGTAGCCCAGCCGGGCCGTCTCCTCGTACGGCCGCAGCGAGGCGTAGACCGACAGGGCCAGCGGCAGGATCCAGCCCAGCGCGACCAGCGCGAGGAAGGCGTGCAGCAGGATCCGCAGCGGCCGCACGGGCCGGCGCGCGGGCGCCCGCCGGTCCTGGGCCGGGGGAGCGTCGGCGGGCGCGGTGAGCGTCATCGCTCCTCCTTGAACAGCTGCGACAGGTACGTGACGATGAACCCCAGCGAGATCACCAGCAGGATCACGGCGATGGCCGAGCCGAAGCCGATGCGGCCGGCCTCGCCCACGATGTTCTCGGTGACCAGCACCGACAGCAGCTCCAGGCCGTTCCTGCCCTTGTTGACGGCGTAGACGACGTCGAACGCGCGCAGCGCCTCGATCACGGTGATGACCAGCACGATCACGTTGACCGGCCGCAGCGTCGGGAACACCACGCGGAAGAAGGCCTGCGCCTCGGTGGCCCCGTCGATGGCGGCGGCCTCCTTCAGCGCCGGGTCCACCGCCTTGAGCCCGGCCAAATAGATGATCATGACGTAGCCGACGTGCCGCCAGCCGGCCGCGACCATCACGACCCAGATGTTGATCGAACGGTCGCCCAGCCAGTCCACGGTCAGGCCGGTGACCGCGTTAAGCACGCCGTAGTCGGAGGAGTAGACGAGCTGCGCGATGAAGCCCACCACGGCCAGCGACAACACGACCGGCAGGTAGAGCGCGCTCTGGTAGACCCGCGACCACCGCAGCCGCCGGTCCAGCAGCACCGCGCAGAACAGCCCGAACGGCGTCGCGACCAGCCCCAGGAAGCCCAGCCACAACACGTTGTTGCGCACCGCCGACCAGAACGGCGGGTACGCGGTGGCCAGGTCGTGGTAGTTGCGCCCGCCCACCCACTCGATCGGCCCGATGCCGTTCCAGTCGGTGCCGGACAGCGCGACGGAGGCCAGCGCGGGCCCCCAGATGAGGCCCACGTTGACGATGACGGCCATCCCCAGCCCG
This sequence comes from Nonomuraea sp. NPDC005692, assembly GCF_040631115.1. NCBI lineage: Bacteria > Bacillati > Actinomycetota > Actinomycetes > Streptosporangiales > Streptosporangiaceae > Nonomuraea > Nonomuraea sp. NPDC005692. The sequence goes on from NZ_JBEXYU010000003.1 coordinate 142,669, forward strand.
ATGACCAGCACGGTCACGTCCCGGGCGGAGTAGCGACGGGTTTTGACGGTCATCAGCGGAAGATGTTGGCCTTCTGCTTCTCGATGCTCGCCAGCAGGGAGTCGATCTCGTCCGGCGCGCCGACGAACGCCTGCAGGGACGGGATCATCACGGTGGAGGCGAAGTCCGGCCGGGTGTCGCGGTCGAGGAACTGCGCCAGGTGGGTGGCCTGGGAGACCAGTTCGGCGCCGCGCTTCTGCAGGGTGCTGTAGCCGCTGGTGTCGGCCTTGGAGCTGGACGCCAGCGTGCCCGGGTCCAGCTTGGTCGCCTCGTTCTGGGACGAGCCCTTGGCCAGGTGCTTGAGCAGGGCCTTGGCGCCGTCCACGTTCCTGGCCTTGGCCGAGATCATGTAGCCGTCGATGGGGGCGTCGATCGAGTCGGTGCCGTGGGCGGGGTCGATCTCGGGGAAGGTGAAGAAGTCGATGTCGTCGCGGTCGGCCTCGGGGAACTGCTGGGCGACGAACATGCCGAGCAACATCATGCCGGTCTTCTTCTGCGCGAGCGACTGCCCGGCCTCCTGCCAGGTACGCCCGAGCGCGGCCGGCTGGTGGTACTCCATCAGCCCCCGCCAGGTGTCGAAGACCCGCCTGACCCGGGGGTCGGTCCAGGACTCCTTGCCGGCCATGAGCGAGATGTGGAAGTCGTAGCCGTTCGTGCGCATGTTCAGGATGTCGAACGTGCCCATCGCCGGCCAGCCGTCCTTGTCGGCGAACGCGATCGGGACCAGCCCGTCGGCCTTCATCCTCCTGGCCAGGGCGGTGAACTCGTCCAGGGTCCGCGGGGGCTCGTACCCCTTGGCCCGCCACAGGCTCCTGCGGTAGAAGACGGCCCACGGGTAGTAGGTGAACGGCACGAAGTACTGCTTGCCGTCGGTGCCGGTGGACTGGTCCTTGAACGCCTGCGTGTAGTCGCCGCCGATCTCCCGCCACACGTCCGAGATGTCGGTCGCCAGGCCCTGCTCGGCGAAGAAGCGCATCCGGTAACCGGCGAACCAGGTGAACACGTCGTCGGGCGTGCCCTTGAGATAGCGGTTGATGTTCTCCTGGAACGTGTTGTGGTCGACCGTGTTGACCTTCGGGACGCCCTGGGTGAAGCCCTTCAGCACGGTCTCCAGGGCCTTCTTGGGCACCTCGTCGGAGGCGTTCGAGCCGATCGTGACCGTGCCCGTCCCGCCGCCGGACGACCTGCCCGGCCCGGTGGAGGGGCTGCCGGACCCGCACCCGACGAGCACGGCGGGCACGCCGAACGCGGCGGTTCCGAGGAGCAGACGGCGACGGGAGATCGGCATGTGTCGGTCCATGGTGGTTCCTCCTTGCCGGACCCTTCAGATTCCCCCGAGTTCGCTCACACCCATTCATCGAAAGACGAAGCCCGACCGCTGTCAACGCACTGTTTCATGGCGTTTTCGACGCATTCACCAGGTCGGTGTCATGTCATGATGCGAACGGGATTGTGTCGGAACCTGTTGGGATCTGGTGATGCGATGCTCGCCCCGCAGCGTCAGCAGGCGATCCTGGACCTCGTCCGGCAGAACGGCGGCGTCAGGGTCGTGGACCTGGTGCGCGCGTTCGGCGTCTCCGACATCACGATCCGGCGTGACCTGGAGCTGCTGGCCGAGCGCGGCCTGCTGGCCAAGGTGCACGGCGGCGCGACCACCATCGGCGCCACGAACGAGCCCGGCTTCGCCGCCAAGTCCGTGCAGCAGGAGGAGGAGAAGCGGGCCATCGCCGGGCACGCCGCCGCGCTCGTACGCCCCGGCACGGCCGTGGCCCTGTCGGCCGGCACCACGACCTGGACGCTCGCCCACCACCTGGGCCAGGTCCCCGGCCTGACCGTTGTGACGAACTCCGTCCGCGTCGCCGACGTCTTCCAGCACGCCGGCCGCCCCGACCAGACGGTCGTGCTCACCGGCGGCGTACGCACCCCTTCCGACGCCCTCGTGGGCCCGGTCGCGGTCGCCGCGATCCGCCGGCTCAACGTGGACCTGCTCTTCCTGGGCGTGCACGGCATGACCGCGAGGACGGGCTTCACCACGCCGAACATGATGGAGGCCGAGACGGACCGCGCGCTGGTCGAGGCGGCCTCCAGGCTGGTGGTGCTGGCCGACCACACCAAGTGGGGGACCGTCGGCATCAGCACGATCGCCCAGCTCGACGAGGCCGACGTGGTCGTCTCCGACACCGGCCTGCCGCAGGCGGCCAGGCAGGCGCTGTCGGAACGGGCGGGCCGGCTCGTCCTGGCGGAGGCGCGGCCCGTCACGGGATGAGGCCCGTCACGAGATGAGGCCGTCACGAAGATGAGGCCCGTCACGGGGTGAGGGGCCGCGTCACGCCCCCGCTTCCGGACGGCGGCCTCAAGCGACCGCCGCCGACAGCCGGTCGTACTGCTCGTCGGAGAGCTCGACCGACAGCGACGCCACGTTCTCCTCCAGGTGGCCGATCGAGGAGGTGCCCGGGATCGGGATCACCGTGGGGGAGCGGCGCAGCAGCCAGGCCAGCGACGCCTGGGCCGGGGTGACGCCGATCTCGGCCGCCACCGCCGCCAGCGGCGTGCCGGGCCCGGCGTGGGAGCCCGCCGCGATCGGGAAGAAGGGCAGGAACGCGATGCCGTGCGCGGTGGCGTGGTCCACGACGTCCTCGTGCTGCCGGGTGGCCAGGTTGTACATGTTCTGCACGGCCGCGATCGGCGTGATCTCCGCCGCCTGGCGCAGCTCCTCGGTGCTCACCTCCGACAGGCCGATGTGCCGGACCTTGCCCTCGTCCCTGAGCTGCTTGAGCGCGCCGATCTGGTCGGGGAGCGGGTAGGCCGGGTCCAGGCGGTGCAGCTGGAGCAGGTCGATGCGCTCCACCCGCAGCCGGCGCAGGCTCAGCTCGGCCTGCTGGCGCAGATAGGCCGGATGGCCGAGCGGCACCCATTCGGCGGGCGAGGGCCGCAGCACGCCGATCTTGGTGGCCACCGCCACGCCGTCCCCGTACGGGTGCAGCGCCTCGGCGATCAGCTCCTCATTGGCGCCGAGCGCGTAGGAGTCGGCGGTGTCGAAGAGGTTCACGCCCAGCTCGGCCGCCCGGCGCAACACGGCCACGGCGCCCGCCCGGTCCGCCGGCGCCTCCCAGATGGGCGCCTCCAGCGCCGAGCGCGCGGGGTCGGGGGCGTCGGCCAGCCGCATCGACCCGTAGCCGATCCGGCGCACCTCCAGGTCTCCGCCAATGGTGAACGTCTGTACAGTTTCGCGAGGAATTTCTCTCATGGACGTCACGCTAGAAGCTCACATCGATGTGAGATGCAAGCGGGTGTGAGGAGCATCACATGAAGATCGGCGCGCTCTCCGCGGAGACCGGGGTCAGCCCCCGGCTGCTGCGCTACTACGAGGAGCAGGGGCTGCTGACCTCGTACCGGGCCGACGGCGGTCACCGGCGCTACGGAACGGACGCGCCCGTCGTGGTCCGGCGCATCCGCACGCTGCTCGCCGCGGGCCTGCCGACCAAAGTGATCAAGGACGTGCTCCCGTGCGCCTCCGGCTCCGGCGAGGTGCTGGACGCGTGCACCCTGGGCCGGCTCCGCGGCCGGCTCACCGACCTGGACGAGCAGATGGCCGAGCTCCAGGCCACCCGCCAGGCCCTGGCCGCGATCCTGACCGCGACCGAGCGGGCCGGTGACCTGGCCGGTGACCTGGCCGGAGCCGCCTGACGGCCTGGGCCTGTCCCGAAGTCCGGCTCATGCGACCTTGTGACAGGATCGCGGGATGCTGCGATTCACCGACTTCATCATCGACTGCCCGGATGCGATGAAACTGGCGGCCTTCTACGCCGAGGTGACGGGCCGCCCGATCAAGGACGGCAGCCACGCGAACTGGGCCGGCATCCAGTTCGGCGAGATCGAGCTGGCCTTCAACCCGGTGGCGGACTACCGCGCCCCGCGGTGGCCCGACAGCGAGCACCCCAAGCAGTTCCACCTCGACTTCGAGGTCGACGACATCGAGGCCGAACAGAGCCGCGTCCTGGCCCTCGGCGCGTCGCTGCGCCAGGACTCCATCGGCCCCGACGGCTACGGCTGGCGCGTCTACACCGACCCCGTCGGCCACCCCTTCTGCCTCTGCCGCAACAAGGGCGTCGTCTGGACCGACCAGGGCCTCATCTGGCCCGAGCGCGCCTAGCTAGTGGCCGTAGAGCTCGTCGATCTCCTTGGCGTAGTCGCGCATCACCAGGTTGCGCTTGACCTTCAGCGTCGGCGTCAGGTGGCCGCTCTCCTCGGTGAGGTCGGTTTCGAGGATCGTGAACTTCTTGATCTGCTCGGCCTTCGACACCATGCCGTTGGCCCGGTCGACGGCCTCCTGGACCTGCGCCAGGATCGCCGGGTCGGCACGCAGCTCGGCCGCGCTCCGGCCGGCGGGCGTCGCCTCGGGGTCGAGCGTGACCAGCGCGGCGACGAAGGGACGGCCCTCGCCGACGATCATGGCCTGGGACACCAGCGGGTGAGCGCGTAGGGCGTCCTCCAGCGGGCCGGGGGCGACGTTCTTGCCCGCGGCCGTCACCAGGATCTCCTTCTTGCGGCCGGTGATGCGCAGGTAGCCGTCGGCGTCGAGCTCGCCGACGTCGCCCGTGCGGTACCAGCCGTCGGCGTCGACCGCCTCGGCGGTGGCGGCGTCGTTCTTCCAGTAGCCGTCGAAGACGTTGCGGCCCTTGGCCAGGATCTCGCCGTCGTCGCCGATGCGGACCGAGACGCCGGGCAGCGGCTTGCCGACCGTGCCGATCTTGTTGGCGCCCGGCATGTTGACCGAGATGGGGGCGGAGGTCTCGGTCAGGCCGTAGCCCTCGAAGACCTCGATGCCGACGCCCCGGAAGAAGTGGCCGAGCCGGTCGCCGAGCGCCGAGCCGCCGGAGACCGCGGCCGACAGCCGGCCTCCGGTGGCCGCCCGCAGCTTGGCGTAGACCAGCCGGTCGAACAGCATGTGACGCAGCCGCAGGCCGAGCGGCGCGCCGCCGGACGCCTCGGCCTTGCTCCAGGCCACCGCCACGTCGACGGCGCGGGCGAAGATCTTGCCCTTGCCGCCCGCGGCGGCCTTCTGCTCGGCGCCGTTGTAGACCTTCTCGAACACGCGCGGCACGCCCAGCAGGAACGTCGGCTTGAAGTCCTGGAGGTCGGGGGCGACGTTCTTCATGTTCGGGGTGTGCGCCATGATCGCACCGGCCTCGACCAGCACCACCTGGATCATCCGCGCGAAGATGTGCGCGAGCGGCAGGAACAGCAGCGCCGCCGGGTCCTTCGAGCTGAACAGCCGGTCGAGCGGCCCGCGCAGCACGTTGAGGGCGGTGAACAGCAGGTTGTCGTGGGTGATCCGGCAGCCCTTGGGACGGCCGGTGGTGCCCGAGGTGTAGACGATCGTGGCCAGGTCGGAGGCGACGACCTTCTTCCTGCGCTCGTCCACGGCCGAGCCGGGCACGCCCTCCACGTCGAGCCGCCCCTCGACCCGCCAGACGGCCTTCAGCTCGGGCGCGGCCTCGCGGACGGTCTCCTCGTGCGTGTCGAGCTCGACGAAGGCCGCCTTGGCCTCGCTGTCGGCCAGGATCCATCGGACCTGCTCCACCGACGACGTCTCGTAGATCGGGACGGTGACCGCGCCGACGGACCAGAGGGCGTAGTCGATCAGCGTCCACTCGTAACGCGTGCGCGACATCAGCGCGACCCGGTCGCCGTGCTCGATCCCGGCCGCGATGAGCCCCCTGGCCACCTCGACCACCTGGTCGCGGAACTCGCCCGCGGTCACGACGGGCCAGCCGTCGTCGGTCTTGCGGCGCATGATCACGGTGCCGGGCTCCCGCTCGGCCCGGTCGAAGACCGTGTCGGGCAGGCTTGCTGAGGCAGGCACATCGACCAGGACGGGGACGCTGTACTCGCGCACGAACTTTCAACTCCTCTACGGGGACCGCCTGGACGTTACCGCCTTAAGTTACGCGCCGGTAGCATCGTCATGGGAGCGTTATGAAGGGCGTTCATCACGCTAGCAGCCGTCCCACCTAGGATTTCCCCATGAGGGTCCACGTGGTGAGTGACGTGCACGGCAGGGCCGACGCGCTGGCCCGGGCGGGCGAGGGCGCCGACGCGCTGGTGTGCCTGGGCGACCTGATCCTCTTCATCGACTACGACGACCACGCCAACGGCATCTTCGCCGACCTGTTCGGCGCGGAGCGGGCCGCCGAGTTCATCGCCCTGCGCACGGCCAAGCGCTTCGACGAGGCCAGGGCCATGTCGGCGCGCCTGTGGGCCACCCTCGACGGCGACCCGCGCGAGCACATCGAGCGCAACGTGCGCGCCCAGTACGCCACCCTCTTCGCCGCCATGCCCACCCCCGCCTACCTCACCTACGGCAACGTGGACATTCCCCGCCTGTGGCCCGACTACCTCAAACCGGGCCATCAGGTGCTCGACGGCCAGGTGGTGGAGATCGGCGGCCTGCGCTTCGGCTTCGTCGGCGGCGGGCTCAAGACCCCCTACCGCACCCCGTACGAGATCGGCGACGAGGAGTACGCCGCCAAGGTCGAGGCGATCGGCGAGGTCGACGTGCTGTGCTGCCACATCCCGCCCGCCCTGCCCGAGCTGCTCTACGACGTCGTGGCCAGGCGCTTCGAGCGCGGCAGCGAGGCCACGCTGGCGGCCATCCGGCGCACCCAGCCGCGTTACGCCCTGTTCGGCCACGTGCACCAGCCGCTCCACCGCCGCGCCCGCATCGGCCGCACCGAGTGCGTGAACGTCGGCCACTTCCGCGGAAGAGGTGAGCCGTTCGTCCTGGAATGGTGAGCCGGGCGGCCCGTGACCGGCGCTCCGCCGCAACGGGCGGATTCTGCATTACGGTGGTCGCATGGCTGATCGCACCACTTCGAGCACCACCATCGGCGCCGGCCGCGCAGAGGTCATGGCGGTCATCGCCGACTTCCCCGCCTATCCCGAATGGGCCGGATCGATCAAGCGCGCCGAGGTCGTCAGTACGGGCGCCGACGGGCGGCCCGAGCAGGTGCGGTTCGTCCTCGACGCGGGCGTGATCAACGACACCTACACCCTGGCCTACACCTGGGACGGCGACGAGGGCGTGCGCTGGCAGGTGGTCGAGCCGGGCAAGATGGTCGGCGACCTGCGCGGAAGTTACCAGCTCGCCGAGACGGGCAGTGGCACCGACGTGACGTACGAGCTCACCGTCGACCTCACGGTGCCCATGATCGGGATGATCAAGCGCAAGGCCGAGAAGGTGATCGTGGACACCGCGCTCAAGGGGCTGAAGAAGCGCGTCGAGGGCCGTCCCCGGTGAACCCCAGGGTCCTGCTCTTCACCGGCAAGGGCGGCGTGGGCAAGACCACCGCCGCCGCCGCGACCGCCACGCTGGCCGCCGAGCGCGGGCTCAAGACGCTGATCGTCTCCACCGACACCGCCCACTCGCTGGCCGACGCGCTCGCCGTCGAGCCCGGCGAGATCGCGCCGGGCCTCCACCTGCACCAGGTCGACACGCAGAAGACGCTGGAGCGCCACTGGGGGGAGCTGCAGCACTACGCCAGGGGCGTGCTCACCGAGCTGGGCCTCGACGAGATCACCTCCGAGGAGATCACCGTGCTGCCCGGCGCCGAGGAGGTCATCGCCCTGCTCGAACTGCGCGAGCACGCCCGCCAGGGCGCCTGGGACGTCATCGTGATCGACTGCGCCCCCACCGCCGAGACGCTGCGGCTGCTGGCCCTGCCCGAGGCGCTCGACTGGCACGTCACCAGGCTCATGCCGGTCGGCCGCAAGCTCGTCAAGGTCGTCTCGCCGTTCATGCGCAGCGTGGCCCGGGTCAGCGCGCCGGGCGACGACGTCATGAACGCCGCCGAGCGTTTCCACCGCGGGCTGATGGAGGTGCGCGAGCTGCTCACCGGCGACAGCGCGTCCGTGCGGCTCGTGCTCACCCCCGAGGCCGTGGTGCTCGCCGAGGCCAGGCGCACCCTCACCTCGCTCAACCTGTACGGCTACCGCGTCGACGCCGTCATCGCCAACCGCGTCTTCCCGGCCGGCGGCGCCGACGAGTGGCGGGCCAACTGGGTGACGGCCCAGGCCAAGCTGCTGGCCGAGGCCGAGGAGTCGTTCGCGCCGCTGCCCGTCCACACCGTCCCGTACCTGCCCGCCGAGCCGGTCGGCCGACGCGCGCTGGCCGAGGTGGGCGCCTCCGTCTACGGGGAGACCGACCCGTTCGCGGCGCCCGCCGTCGAGCCGCCGCTGCGGCTGAGCGCCGACGAGCTGACGCTCGCCCTGCCCGGCGCCGACCGCGACGACGTCGACCTGGCCCGCAAGGGCGACGAGCTCATCATCACCGCCGGCCCGTACCGCAGGATCCTGGCGCTGCCCGCGGCGCTGGCCCGCAGGAAGATCGGCTCCGCCGTGCTCCGCGACGGCGCGCTGAGAATACGGTTCAGTGTGGGGAGCGAATCCGGCTCCGAATGAGTTGAGCAGGATGAGCGAACCATACGCAGGGAGGGCCAGATGACCGAGAACAACGACAGAGACCCCATCGGCACCGTGGCCGACGAGGCGCGCAAGCTGTTCGAGACGATCCAGGGACGCGCCACGCGCCAGGTCGGCAAGACCGTCTACAACTCCTTCACGGGCGGCGGCGCCCGCAAGGAGCGGGACGTGTGGAGCGAGGCGGTGTCCGAGCCCCACGACGAGTACATCTGCCGCGCCTGCCCGGTGTGCCGGGCGATCGCGGCGCAGCGGGAGTCGGGCTCCGACGTGACCGGCCACCTGGTGGCCGCAGGCGGCGAGCTGTTCGCCGCGGTGCGCGGGGCCTTCGACGCGCTGAGCAGGCCCGCCCCCCGCGGGCCGCGCGACACCCGTGACCGCGACCGCGGCGACGTGGAACACATAGATCTGGGATAGGGAGACACGCGGCATGCTCACGATCGGTGTCGACATCGGCGGTACCAAGGTCGCCGCGGGCGTGGTCGACGACAACGGCGAGATCGTCGAACACACGCTCAGGCCGACCGCGGCCGACCGGCCCGACGTGGTCGCCGACACGGTCGCGGACGTCGTCCGCGAGCTGTCGGAGGGAAGGGACGTCGAGGCGGTCGGCGTCGGCGCGGCCGGGTTCGTCGACGAGACCCGCTCGATCGTGCGTTTCGCCCCCAACCTCGCCTGGCGCGAGGAGCCGCTGCAGAAGAAGATCGGCGACCTGGTCGGCCTGCCCGTCGTGATCGAGAACGACGCCAACGCCATGGCCTGGGGCGAGACCAGGTTCGGCGCCGGGCGCGGCCAGTCCCACGTGGTCTGCCTGACGCTCGGCACCGGCATCGGCGGCGGCATCGTCATCGACGGCGCCCTCTACCGCGGACGCTGGGGCATGGGCGCCGAGCTCGGCCACATGCAGGTCGTGCCCGACGGACGGGTGTGCGGCTGCGGCAACATCGGCTGCTGGGAGCAGTACGCCAGCGGCCAGGCCCTGGTCAAGGAGGCCAGGGAGATCGCCGCCCGGCAGCCCGACCGCGCCGAGATCCTGCTCGGCCTGGCCGGCGGCCGGATCGAGGGCGAAGAGGTGACCGAGGCCGCCCGGCTGGGCGACAAGGCCTCGCTGGCCGCCTTCCGCAGCCTGGCCGACTGGCTCGGGCAGGGCATGGCCGACCTGGCCGCCGTGCTCGACCCCGGCTGCTTCATCGTCGGCGGCGGCGTCTCCCGGGCCGCCGACCTGTTCCTCGACGAGGCCCGCGAGGTGTTCGCCAGGCAGCTCACCGGCCACGGCCACCGGCCGCTCGCCGAGATCCGGCTGGCCGAACTGGGCGCGTCCGCGGGCGTGGTCGGGGCCGCCGACCTGGCCAGGCGGCGCTAGCGCGTGCTGGTCAGGGTCGCCTCGTACAACGTGCGGAGCATGCGTGACGACGTGCCCGCGCTGCGCCGGGTGCTCGCCGCCATGCGGGCCGACCTGGTGTGCGTCCAGGAGGCGCCGAGGTTCGCCCGGTGGCGGGCCAGGCGCCGGGCCCTGGCCGAGGCCGGCGGGCTGCGGGTGGCCACGCCGGGACGCGCCGGCGGCGTGTGCGTGCTGGCCGGGCCGCGGGCCCGGGTGCTGGAGTCGCGGCTGCACCGGCTCAAGGCGTTCCCCGGCCTGGAACGGCGGGTGCTGGCCGTCGCCGTCGTCGAGATCGGCGGCGCGCGGCTGGCCGTCGGCTCGCTCCACCTCGACCTCCACCTCGCCGCCCGGCTGCGGCACGCGGGCGAGGCCGTGTCCCTCATGGAACGGGCGGCCGCCGCGCACGACGCCGCGATCGTGGTCGGCGCCGACGTCAACGAGCGGGGGCACCAGCCGGCCTGGCGTTTCCTGGCCGCCCGGCTGTCCGACTGCCACGCCGTCGCGCCCGCCGGCGACGGGCTGACCTTCCCCGCCGCGCGGCCCGCCGAGCGCATCGACGCGGTGTTCGCCGCGCGCGAGGCACGTGTCCTGTCCTGCGGGGGAGTGGCGGCCGGGAACGCCGATCTGGCCGGGGCCAGCGACCATCTGCCGGTGCTCGCCGAGTTGCAGGTTGGACTCTGACGGGCGAGCCGCCCGGGGCAGCCCGTAGCATTTGTTCATGACCCGTCGCTCTCAGCGGCGTGCGCTCTCCGTCCTTCTGGCGACGTCCGTGGCCTTGCCGCAGGTCACGCCCGCCGCGCATGCCGAGCCCCGTCCCGCCGCCGAGGCGTGGCAGAAGTCGACGAGCGCGCGTCTCGACGCGGACGGCTCGCTCTCCGACGTGCTCGCCGTCTCGCCGGGCGACGTGTGGGCGGTCGGCCAGCAGGAAATCTGGGACGTCTGGAAGAACCGCGGCACGATCCGCCACTGGAACGGCACGTCCTGGAACGAGGTGGCCGTGCGCGACGCCACCGCCGCGGGCAACCTGCGCGGCCTGGCCGCCGCCGGGGCCTCCGACGTGTGGGCCGTCGGCGACGGCCACGACGGCCTGCCCTACCTGGCCCACGGCGACGTCACGGGCTTCGACCGGGTCCGGCCGCAGGGGCTGCACGCCGGCGACTGGCTGGGCGGCATCGACGCCAAGCCGGGCCGGGTGGTCGCGGTCGGCAGCCGGGAGAAGTCCGGGCTCATCCTCACCGGCCAGGGCAACACCTGGACCGTCCAGGAGACCAAGGAGAAGGGCGCGCTCTACGCGGTCGCCTCGGGCTTCGCCGTCGGCGACACCGGCGGCGCGCCGCTGATCATGCACTACACGTCGGGGGCCTGGAAGTCGATGTCCGTGCCCGCCGTCCCCGGCGGCTACCTGCGCGACATCCAGGTCGACAGCTCCAAGCGGGCGGTGGCCGTCGGCGGGGTCTACCACGGCCCCGGCGAGATCTCGCCACTCGTGCTCACCTGGAACGGCAAACGCTGGCAGCGCCTGGCGATCCCGGCCACCGGCGCCCGCCTCTACGGCGTCACCGGCGACGGCAAGGGCCGCTACTGGATGACCGGCTACGACCCGGAGCAGGCGGCCCAGCCGTTCGTGATGCGCTGCGAGAAGGACGCCTGCCAGATCATCCGCGGCGCCGCGGAGAAGGGCCGCAGCAGCGTACGCCTCCAGGCGGTGGCCTACCTGGCCGGCAAGGGGGCGCTGTGGGCGGTCGGCCACGCCGTCGACACGGCCGACCGCTACACCGACGTCGTGGAGTCCTTCGCCCCCCGCACCACCACGGCCAAGTCGTAGCGGGCCGGCCTACAGCACGGCGCCGTCGTCCCAGCCCGAGTCGTTGGGCGGGCCGTCGCCCATGCGCACGACCAGCGCCACGAACCCGCCGATGAACGCCGCCACCGCGGTGAACAGCGCCCACCCCTCCATCTGCCAGCTCGCCATCGCCGCCACCAGCAGGTAGGCGGGCCCGCCGAACAGGGCCACCCACGCGAGCTTGGTGGGCAGGTCGAGCTTGGGCAGCGGCGGCGGGGGAGGCGGCTGGAAGTGCCCCTCGTCCTCGTCGTCGTCGCGGTCATGGTCATGGTCATGGTCATGGTCGCGGTCGCGGTCGTCGCGGTCGGGCTCGTCCTGGTCGAGTTCGAGCTCCTCGGACGGTTTGACCACCCTGCGGGTGGGCTCGGCGGGCACGTTCTCGCTGTCCGGCCATGGCTGGTCGGCCGAGTCGCGCTCGGCTGTGTCGTTGAAGGACGCGACGATCTGCCGCCAGACCTCGTCCTCGTCACTCTGGGGCGTCACCTAGATGGGCCTCTCCGCAGCGATCGCGACTTCCCCCTGGGTGCGATCAGTCCCTCTGCAAGGGTACCGAGGCATGTGTCCGGATGAAGTCGAGGCTACCGGCAAAGATCCTGTCGGCATCGTTGTCAAGCGTCGCAACATGGTAGCTGTCCGTGAGCTCCTCGATCGTGGCCTGCGGGACCTTCTGGCGAATGATCGCCACACTCGTCGGTTTCACCACATGGTCGTCGCGGCTGTGGAAGACCAGCAGCGGCTGGGTGACCTTCGCCAGGTCGGCCTGCACCAGCGACCACAGCCCCGGCAGCGACGCGGCCGCCTTGACGGGCGTACGGGCGTAGGCCAGCTCGGTCACGCCGGGCTTCTTGACGTCGTTGGCGACGCCGGGCACCGACGGCAGGAACCACTTCAGCAGCGGCGCCAGCCTCAGCAGCGGCACGTCGCTGGCGATGGACGGGTTGACCACCACCACGCCCCTGACCGCGTCACCGTGCACCTCGGCCAGCCGCAGCGCCAGGCAGCCGCCCAGTGACAGGCCCGCCACGAACAGCTCCGAGCAGCGCCCCTGGAGATCGGCGAACGCCTTCTCCACCTCGGCGTACCAGTCTTCCCAGCGGGTGCGGTTCATCTCCTGCCACGTGGTGCCGTGCCCGGGCTGGCGGGGCAGCGAGACGCTGACCCCATGGCCCGCCAGGTACTCGGCCCAGGGCCGCAGCGACTGCGGCGTGCCGGTGAACCCATGGCACAGCAGCACACCGACCTGACCCGCTCGGTGGTGGTAGGGCTCCGCGCCTGGCATGAGCGGCATAACAGCTCCTTGACGCAATTTCATCCCGGAACTGCCCGATCGTCGCACGTTCGGGGGTGATTGTGCGAGAGCTGGTGTAGTTGCATCTCGCCAAGGATGGGAAGATGACTCTGCTCAATCACGATGTCCTGGGGAAGAGGTGACCGGGTGTTCTACTGGGTGGTCAAGGCCATCTTGAAGCCGATCCTCATGCTCTTCCGTCCGTGGACGGAGGGTGGGGACAACGTACCCAAGCAGGGGCCCGCGATCCTGGCCGGAAACCACCTCTCCTTCGCCGACCACTTCTTCGGCCCGCTGCAGATCCGCCGCAAGGTGATCTCGCTCGGCAAGGCCGACTACTTCACCGGCACCGGCATCAAGGGCTTCTTCACCCGGCTGTTCTTCAGCGGCGTCGGCACCGTGCCGATCGACCGCTCCGGCGGCAAGGCCAGCGAGGCCGCGCTCCGCACCGGCCTGCGCATCCTGCGCGAGGGCAACGTCCTCGGCATCTACCCCGAGGGCACCCGCTCGCCCGACGGCCGCCTCTACAAGGGCAAGACCGGCGTGGCCCGGCTCGCGCTGGAGTCGCGCGTGCCGGTCATCCCGTGGGCGATGGTCAACACGTACGAGATGATGCCGCCCGGGCGGCTGTTCCCCAAGCTCGGCATCCGGCCGGGCGTCCGGTTCGGCAAGCCGCTCGACTTCTCCCGCTACTACGGCATGGAGGACGACCGGCTGGTCCTGCGCGCGGTCACCGACGAGATCATGTACGCGCTGATGGAGCTGTCCGGCCAGGAATACGTCGACAAGTACGCCGCCAGCGCCCGGGTCGAGATGGAACGCGCCCGCCGCGCCGCCGCCAAGGCCGGCTCCTGAGGGCGCTTGTTCGCTTCTTCGATCAGACCTGGGCCCGCTCGCCTTCGCGGTCAGCTCCTGAGGGCCTGTTCGCTTTTCGTCATCGCGCTGGTCAGTGAGGTCAGCTCCGCGCGGCTGAGCCGGTCGATCAGGTAGTCCCGCACGACCTCCACGTGCCCGGGGGCGACGCGTTCCAGACAGCGCTCGCCCGCGTCCGTGAGCACCGCCAGCACCCCGCGGTCGTCGGACGGGCACGTGGCGCGCTCCACCAGCCCCGCCTTCTCCAGCTGCGTGATCTGGTACGTCAGCGCGCTCTTGGACACCACCACGCCCCGGGCCAGCTCGGTCATGCGCATCCGGCGCTCGGGGGCGGCCGACAACCGCACCAGGATCTCGTACTGCGGGTGCGTCAGCCCGGCCGCGGCCTTGAGCTGCTCCTCGATACGCCGTTCGAGCAGGTGGGAGGCCGACAGGAAGGCGCGCCAGGCGGCCATCTCCGTCTCGTCGAGCCAGCGGGTGTCCGTCACGTCCCAAGTGTACTTGTTGTTCAGATTTGAACTACCGGTAGAGTGGTTGTTCAAATCTGAACGACTCCCTTGGAGGAGCCATGATCGACCAGGCGCGTCCCATCGCCCTGCTGCTGGCCAGGATCGCCATCGGGGTGATCTTCCTGGTGCACGGCTACCAGAAGTTCGCCGACATGGGCATCGCGGGCACCACGAAGTTCTTCGAGTCCGCGGGCATCCCCCTGGCCGGAGTGGCCGCGCCGGCCGTGGCTGTGCTGGAGGTGGTCGGCGGCATCGCGCTGATCCTCGGCGCCGCCCTGCCGATCGCGGGCACGCTGCTGGCCCTCGACATGATCGGGGCGATCGTGTTCGTCCACGGCTCCAGCGGCTTCGGGGCCGGTGAGGGAGGCTACGAGTTCGTCCTCGCGCTGGCGGCGGCGAGCCTGGCGGTGGGATTCACCGGCGGCGGCGCCCTGGCGCTCGACGCCCTCCTCGGCCGTCGCCGCACCACGGCTCCGGCGACCGCCCAGCTGTAGCGGCCCGCCCGTTACGGCCGCTCGCGACCCTCGCGCGCCCACGCCTCCGGCGCGGCGTGCGCGAGGGTCCCGCGGCTCGGCATGGCGTGCCTGCGGGCTCTCCCCTTTCGGACGCCGTTCGTAGGGGGCCGGGGCTTCCGGCGTGCCGGTGACGTCTCGCCGGGCGTCAGGTCAGGTGGGCGCGGATCTGCCTGATGTGCTCAGGCGTCGTACGGCAGCAGCCGCCGATCAGTGACGCCCCGGCGCGCTCCCACTCCTTGGCGGCCAGGCCGTACTCCACCGGGTCGGACAGGCCCAGCCAGCGGCGCCGCTCGGCGTCCCACGTCTCGCCCGAGTTCGGGTAGACCACGACGGGCAGTCCGCCGGACAGCCGGGCGACCAGCCCGGGGATGTGCCGCGGCGCCGTGCAGTTGACGCCGACCGCCACCACCTGCGGGTTTCCGGAGAACAGCGCGGCGGCCCGGTCGATCGGGGTGCCGTCGTTGATGTGCTCGGCGTCGCGGCAGGAGAAGCTCACCCACGCCTTGACCTCCGGCGTGGCGGCCAGCAGCCCGGCCAGCGCCCGCGCCTCGGCGTAGGACGGGATGGTCTCGCAGGCCAGCAGATCGGCGCCGGCGGCGGCCAGGATCTCCCAGCGCGGACGGTGCCAGGCCAGCAGGCCCTCTTCGTCGAGGTCGTAGTCGCCGGTGTACTCGGCGCCGTTGGCCAGATAGGCGCCGTAGGGGCCGACCGAGGCCGCCACCAGGCCGCGACCGGCCTCGTCGCGGGCCTGCCCGGCCAGCTCGACCGACAGCCTGATCAGCCGCTCGGCCTCGGACCGGTCGAGCCCGCGCCGCTGGAAGCCGGGGATGGTGGCCTGGTAGCTCGCCGTGGTCGCCACGTCGGCGCCCGCCGCGTAGTAGTCGGCGTGCACCCGCCTGATCAGCTCGGGCTGCTCCAGCAGCAGGCGCGCCGACCAGAGCTCGTCGCGCAGATCCGCGCCGAGCGACTCCAGATGGGTGGACAGGCCGCCGTCCAGGACGAGTGTGCTCACCCGTCCAGAATAGGAGGCCGCGGGGGATGGTGGCACATGGGAATGACACGCCTTTTCTTTGGGACGCCTGAATATCGCGGCTGAGATATCGCCGGGCGTGGAATTCATAATGGGTCGTGGGGGTGCGGAGCTCATTCGTGCGCCGGTACGCGGGTGTGCCGGGTCGTTCGCGGCGCGGGGGCTCGTCCTGGGATGCCGCCGGTCCTTGAGTGCCCACCGTAAGGCCCGTCACGTCGGGGATCGCGGGTTGTCGGGATGATTAAGCAGTAAATCGGCGAAGAATCCGGATTTCCCGCCTTTGATGGAAACGGTGTTTTTTGGAAACACCGATGCCGTCAAGTCCGGTCCAGCCCAACCGGCCCCGCTACCCGCCGAGTCGCCACACCCCACCAGCGCACCGCCGGACCGCTGGGCTGCTGGGCGGTTGAGCCGTTGGAGGGTGGGGCGCTGCGGTGCGCTTCCGCGTCGGGCCGTCTCTGGATGGTGGTGGCAGCGCTGCGGGGTGGCACAGCGCTGCCGGGGTCAGCTGAGCGTCAGCTGCGTTTCCAGAAGGGGCGGCGGCGCTTGCCGGGGTCGGGGTCGGCTGCGGGAGAGGAGCCCGGGATGTCGGGAGGGGTCGGGTCGCCTGGGGCCAGCGGGCCGTCCTTGGGGAGCGGGTCGCCTGGGGCGATGGGGTCCTCCGGCGGGGTGGGCAGAGTGGGGTCGGCGGGGGTGCCGGTGAGGGTGGCCAGGGTTTGGACGGCGTGGTCGTGCAGGGCGCGGATGTCCGTGCCGGGACGCTCGGCCGCTTCCAGGTCGCGGGCCAGCGCCGCCAGCACCTCGTTCCCGCCCAGATACGCCGCCAGCGCCGCCAGACGCGAGCCCAGGTCGGCCAGGTACAGCGCGTTCGGTACGCGCATCGCCTTGAGCCGGTCCAGTTCGACCTGCAGTTGCGGCCTGACCGACTCCAGCCGGTGCGCGGGGCGCGGCGACGACGGAGGCGCGAACTTGGGCGAAGCCCCGGACCCAGGGCCGCCACCGGAACCGGGCGCGGACGGCGTCCCGCCGCCGGGGACGGGAGGCGGGGGACCGGCAGGACCGCCCGCGAGGGGCGGGGCCGGGAAGGGGGCGTCGGCCGGGGAAGGGACGCCGAGCGGAGGCGGCGCAGAGAAGCCCTGGTCGAAGGAGGACGGGGCCGGCGGCATCATGCGGGGAGCGCTCGCGGGCCGCGCCATCGTCATCGCCTGCGCCACGAACCCCCCGCCCATGGACGGGTTCGGCGGCAGCTCCCACCCGCTGGGCGGCTCGACCGGCTGGATGACCCGGTGCTCGGGCGCGCCCTCCGCGACCTGCCTGGTGTCGATCGCCACGTACGCCGCGAACCGGCACAGCACGCCGTTCTCCAGCGAGACCTCGACGATCCGCGACTCCAGGCCGTGCTCGCCCATGGCGTACCGGTCCTCCAGCTCACGCAGGTGGGCGCGGGCCCAGACGGCACGGAGGGCTGGACTGTCGGTGGTCACCCCCGTGACCCGCTCCTCCCACGGCCCCTCGGCCGACGTGCCGCGCACGGTGACGGCCTCGGCGCCCTCGCGGCACCGTCCGTACACACGGAGCGGCACCCCCGGGAAGATCGAGCCGAGGTGGGTCACCGTGCCGGGCTCGGTCTCCAGCCCCTTCAGGGACAGGTCCGTCACCAGCGGCGCGCCGATCCTGCGGTGGATCTGCTCCATCGCCGCGTCGAGCCGGTCCTCGGACTCGACCAGCTCGCACCGGCCGGCGCCCAGCCCGGCGAGCCGGCCGAGGAACCCGGCGTTCACCGCCCGGTCGATGCCGACCGTGTGCACCCGCATCGCCGACAGCGCGCCGCCGGCCTGCTCCAGGATCTGGTCCTCGTTGCCCACCTGGCCGTCGGTGACCAGCACCACCACCCGCTCCCTGCCGCCGGGCGCGCCGAGGAGCGCGATGGCGCGGCGGAGCGGTTCGAGCAGCTCGGTGCCGCCGCGCGCGTCGACCCGCGCGAGGTGCTCGACCGCGCGGTACCGGTTGCGGTCGGACGCCTCCACCAGCCCCTCGAACGCCGCCTCGACCACCGAGTCGAACGTCAGCACGTTGAAGCGGTCGTGGGCGGTCAGCGTGTCGACGATGCGCGCCGCCGCCCGCCGCGCCGCGACCATCTTCCAGCCGCCCATGCTGCCCGAACGGTCGAGCACCAGCACCACGTCCCGCGGCGCGCGGGCGGCCTGGAGGGCGGGTGGGACGACGGTGAGCGCGAACGTCCCCCGCCCGTCGAACTGCAGGGACGTGGACGCCTCGAACGACAGGCGCAGGATGAAGTCGCGGTCGAGGCGCTCGCCCGGACGCAGGCGCACGGTGTGGCCGTCCTCCTCGACCACGTGCAGGCTGGAGGCCAGCTCCCGCAGGTCGAGCCCGGAGGCGTCGACGCGGGCGGTGAGCGAGAGCCGTACGGGGCTGGGGAAGCCGGGCAGCAGCACCGGCGGCGTGATCCTCGACGCGTCGGGCACGGCGTCGGTGTCCGGCGCCACCCCGGAGCCCGCCGGTTCGCCGTCGAGCGGGGTGCCAGGGACGTACCGCGGGGCCACGACGAGCGGGAACCGGAACGTCGCCGCGCCGTCCTCGTAGGGGAGGGGCTGGCTCATCGTCAGCCGGACCGAGACGCGTTCGCCGGGCAGGATGTTGCCCACCCTGATGGTGAACACGTCGGGCCGGTCCTCCTCGGCGATGGCCGCCCGCCTGCCCTCGCGCAGCGCCTGGTCGTAGTCGGCCCTGGCCTGGCCGCGCTCCTTCAGCACGCCCTCCACGACCCGGTCGTCGGCCTCCATCCTGAACCCCGTCACCGCCGCCCGGTCGGGCAGCGGGAAGACGTAGGTCGCCTCCAGCGTGACGTCGAACGGGTTGCGGAACCCCTGCTCGACCTCGACCCCGGCGACGAGCCCGGCGATGTCGGCGTGCACGTCCACGCTGTCCAGCGGCAGGTTTCCGCGCTCGGTCAGCAGCGCGCCGAACCCGGCGTCCGGCACCGGCAGGCACCGTGCGGGCTCCAGCGAAGTGATCTTCACAGCAGTCTCCTCTCTACGAGCACCGCGAGCAGCGGCCCAGCCGCCGCCAGCACCGCCTGAACGTCGTCCTCGGACGGAGGCCGCCCCCCGTCCCACATCACCCGCACACCGTCCGCGAGCACGACCCCCGCGACCGGCCCACCTCCGGCGCGCTCGCCTTCCGCGCCAGCGCCGCCGGGCCGTTCGCTCTCGGCCGGGGCGCGGCGGCCCGGCCGTTCGGCCCAGAAGCGTTCGCGGCCCGGTTCGCCTCCGGCCCGCCCGCCCGGCTGGCCGCCGAAGGTCCCGTTCGTCGTCGCGGTGACGGACGCGGGCCCCGCGAAGGGCGGGCCGTCCAGCGGAGGACGAGGAACCGCCCGCCCCTCACCCGCGGACGGCACGTCGGCGAGACCGGCGGCCGCCGCCAGCGTGGCGTTCGTCGCGCCGGCCAGCGCCGTCTGGATCTCGGCGATCGAGTGCCCTTCCGCCTGCATGCGCTTGACGGCCACCAGTTGCAGCAGGTGCCGCCGGCCGTAGCGGGCGATCCTGCCGCGCCGGGTCAGGGGCGGGTCCACGAGGCCGATGGTGGTGTACCACCTGATCAGGCGTTCCCCTGGCACGTCGCGGACCCGGCCGTTGACCGGCTGGGCGCCCGCGCGCAGCGCCTGCGCCGCGTGCTCGGCCAGCTCGCCGATGGTCCAGGTGTCGCTCATACCTCCACAATGACACTGTCACTATTACACTGTCAATGATGGAAAGATCGGAAGAATCCAGCTGCGGATGACGTTGTAACCAGGCATAAGCACCACTGAAGGGGAGGAAATACGACATGGCTACGATCACCGGTCCGCTCTCGGGTGAAGCCAAGAACACTGTCGCCGAAGCCCTGCAGGGCGCCCTGGTCGATCTGATCGATCTGTCGCTGATCGCCAAGCAGGCGCACTGGAACCTCGTCGGCGCCCATTTCCGCCCGATTCACCTCCAGCTCGACGAGCTGACCGACCTGGCCCGTACCCACATGGACACCATCGCCGAGCGGGCGGTCGCCCTCGGCGTGAACCCCGACGGGCGTTCGGCGACCGTCGCCAAGTCCACCCAGCTCCAGCAGCCCGAGCGCGGCTGGCTTGAGGACGGCAAGGTCGTGGCGACCGTCACCGACATCCTCGACGGCATCAGCAAGCGCATGTACGAGCGCATCCGCGCCACCGACGAGGCCGACCCCGTCAGCCAGGACCTGCTCATCGCCGTGACGCAGGACATCGACAAGCAGCACTGGATGTTCCAGGCCCAGCGCTGACCGCGCGCGGCCGCCGGCCGCACCATCCGAAAAGCCCGGGCACGACCACAGTGCCCGGGCTTTCGCGTGCCCGCCCCCAAGGTGGGCGATCTTCGCCCCAGTGGGTACGGACTGTCACGCATCGTCCAGGGGCCGCCGGCGATCCCGCGCCACGACGGAGCGCGGGGTTTGCGCAGAGTTTGATGTCACGAGTCCTTGCCATTCATGTCGGTGCGGTCGACTAGCGTGGCACCTAGAGGGAGGCCCCACGATGTCCCACAAGACTCTCCTCCGCACGGGCCCGCTCTTGCAGGGCGGCATCAGCCCGTACGGGCCGCTCACGCCGGCGTCCGCCGACGGGCTCGCGCTCCCGCCGGGCTTCACCGGCCGGGTGGTGGCCCGGTCGGGTGACAAGGTGGCCGGGCTCACCTGGCACGCCGCGCCCGACGGCGGCGCCTGCTTCCCCGACGGCGCCGGCTGGATCTACGTCTCCAACTCCGAGCTGCCCCTGCTCGGCGGCGCCTCCGCGGTGCGTTTCCGCGCCGACGGCACGGTCGCCGACGCGTACCGCATCCTGTCCGGCACCGACCTCAACTGCGCGGGCGGCGCCACGCCGTGGCACACCTGGCTGTCGTGCGAGCTCGGCGACCGCGGCCGCGTCTTCGAGTGCGACCCCTACGGCGCCCGCGCGGCCCGCCCCCGCCTGGCCATGGGCCGCTTCCGGCACGAGGCCGCCGCCTGCGACCCCGAGCGGCGCGTCGTCTACATGACCGAGGACGAGCACGACGGCTGCTTCTACCGCTTCCGTCCCGGCGACTGGGGCGACCTGACGGAGGGCACGCTGGAGGTGTTGTGCGCCTCGGGCGGATGGCGGCCGGTGCCGTCCCCGGCCGCGCTGCTCACCGCGGCCCGCCACCAGGTCGAGGACGCCCGCCACTTCGACGGCGGCGACGGCTGCCACTACGCGGGCGGCGTCTGCTACTTCACCACCAAGGGCGACACCGGCCTGTGGGCCTACGACGCGCAGACCTCCACGCTCGACCGGCTGTGCGAGGGTGTGCGCGCCATCACCGCCGCCCCCTCGGGCGACCTCTACGTGGCCAGGGAGACGACGGAGATCGACGTCATCGCGCCCGACCGGGCCGTCACACCGTTCCTGCGGCTCACCGGGCACGACGGGGCCGAGCTCACGGGGCTGGCGTTCTCGCCGAGGGGCGACCGGCTCTACTTCTCGGCCAGGCGCGGCCGCACCGAGGGCCACACCTTCGAGGTCCGCGGCCCCTTCCGCCCCTGACCACACCCTCTCGGGCGCAGACCGGGCCCCGGGCTCAGGTCAGGTAGCGGACCAGCATGAGCTTGAGCTCGGCCACGAGCTCCGCGCCGCGCTCCGGCGTCGCCGGTCCCAGCATGGGCAGCACCGCCTTGACCATGGCCAGCGCCATCGTCGCGTTGAGCAGCGCCCGCTCCTGCGGCAAGCCGGGCGAACGCCGCCGCAGCAGCGCCGCGATCCGCTGCGCCAGTGAGGCGTGCATACGCTGCCCGGCCGCCGCGAGCCGGTCGCCGGTGGCCGACCCGTACAGCAGCGACCAGTACGCCGGCGACTCGGCCTTGAACGCCACGCTCTCGTCCACGAGCTGCCCCACCAGTGCCTCCAGCGGGACGTCCGGGGTGACCGCGGCCAGCCGGGCCGCCCAGAACTCGTCCCGGTCGTCGGTGTAGCGGGACACCAGGCCGTCCAGGATCTCCTCCTTGTTCCGGAAGAACTGGTACAGCGACCCGGGGGAGAGCCCGGCCCGCGCGGCGACCTGGTTCGTCGTCATGTCCGGATAGCCGATCTCGGCGATCACCGACTCCGCGGCGTCGAGGATCTCGGCCATCCGCTTCAGGCCGCGCGCCTGCCTGCGGACCGCGCGTTCAGGCATGGGTCACCTCGTTGACAAATACGAGCATTTACTTGTATTTCTGGTCTCGACAGCGAAACACGAGCAGTTTACCGAGTTTCATCGGGAGATCCCATGCGAACCTGCCCATCGGGCCCTGCGCGGGCGGTGCCCGCGTGGCCGTGAACGTCGCCACCCGTGGCCCGCGCGCCGCCACCGAGCCGCCGCTGCGCAGGCTGGGCCACCTCCTCGTCCGCCGCCGCCGGATCGTGCTGGCGCTGGCCGCGCTCGTGCTCGTCGTCGCGGGCGTCCTGGCCGCCGGCACGGTGTCCCGTCTCTCCCTGGCCCGCTTCGAGGCGCCGGGCTCGGAGTCCGACAGGGCCCAGGCCGAGCTCGTCCGCCGGTTCGGCACCGGCAGCCCTGACCTGGTCTTCCTGGTCACCCCGAAGTCGGGCACCGTCGACGACCCCGCGGCCGAGGCGGCGGGCCGCGCCCTCACCGACCGGATCGGCCGCTCGGACGGCGTCGCGGAGTCCTCCTCGTACTGGACCAGGGGCAGGCCCGCCACCCTGCGCAGCCAGGACGGCCGGCACGCGCTGATCGTGGTGCGCGTCCCCGGCGACGCCGACCACGTGCGGACGCGGGTGCTGCCCGAGCTGGTGCCGCGGATCGTGGGCGAGCAGGGCCCGCTCCAGGTGCGGGCCGGCGGAGGGGAGGAGGTGTTCCGCGAGACCGTGCCGCTGGCCAGGCAGGACTTCGTCCGGGCCGAGCTGGTGATCTTCCCGCTGGCGTTCGTGCTGCTCTGGCTCTACCAGCGGCGCGTGATGGCCGCCCTGGCGCCGATCCTGGCCGGGGTGGTGGCCATGATGGTCGGCCTGGCCCTGCTGCGCGGCGTCCTGGTGTTCGCGGAGATCTCCACCTTCGCCCTGAACCTCACCCTCGCCATGGGCCTCGGGCTCGGCATCGACTACTGCCTGTTCGTCGTCCAGCGCTTCCGCGAGGAGGTGCGCGACGGACGCGACCGTGCGGCGGCCGTCGCCGGAGCCGTCGAGCACGCCGGGCGGACCGTGCTGTTCAGCGGCCTCACGGTGGCCGCCTCTCTGGCCGTGCTGTTCGCGCTGCCCTTCGACTTCCTGCGCTCGTTCGCCTACGCGGGCATCGCGGTCGTGGCCGGCGGCCTGTTCGCGGCGGTGGTCGTGCTGCCCGCCGTGCTGGCCTCGGCCGGCGGCACGATGCTGCCCAGGCCGGGGCGTCCCGGGCGCGGCGCGGGCGTCCGAAGCGGAGGACGGGCCGGCGGCGCCGGGTTCTGGCACGGCCTGGCCGTCCGGGTCATGCGCCGGCCGGTGGTGTCCGGCGGCCTGGCGGCGGCGCTGCTGCTGGTGCTCGCCTCGCCCTTCCTCGGCCTGCGCTTCGGCACGGCCGACGACCGCATCCTGCCGCCGGAGGCGTCCTCGCGGCAGACCCAGGAGGTCATCCGGCGGACCTTCCCGGCGGAGGAGACCGACGCCATCCAGATCGTCTCGGCGGGGGCGGCGCGGGCCGCCGACGTCTCGGCGTACGCGATGCGGCTCTCGCAGGTTCCCGGGGTCGCCCAGGTCGACTCCGCCGCCGGCGCCCATGCGGCCGGGCGGCGGGTGGGCGACGGCGACCCGGCCCGCTTCCGCGGGCAGGGCGCCTGGCTGTCGGTGGTGCCCTCCGCCGCGGCGCTGGCCGGCGACCCCGTCCGGCTGGTGGAGGCGGTACGGGCGGTGCCGCCGCCCTTCGAGGTCCTGGTCGGCGGCTATCCCGCCGAGCTGGCCGACTACCGCGCCTCGGTCGTGGACCGCCTGCCGCTGGTGCTGGCGCTCATGCTGGGCGTCACGTTCGCCGTGCTGTTCCTGATGACCGGCAGCCTGGTGCTCCCGCTCAAGGCGACCCTGCTGAACGTCCTCAGCCTCGGCGTCATGTTCGGCGCCCTCGTCTGGGTCTTCCAGGAGGGCCACCTGG
The DNA here is from genome assembly GCF_040631115.1 of Nonomuraea sp. NPDC005692. Lineage (NCBI taxonomy): Bacteria > Bacillati > Actinomycetota > Actinomycetes > Streptosporangiales > Streptosporangiaceae > Nonomuraea > Nonomuraea sp. NPDC005692. The sequence goes on from NZ_JBEXYU010000003.1 coordinate 166,784, forward strand.
CGGGCCTGCTCGGCTTCACCCCGACCGGCACGCTCGACCCGAGCATCCCGATCCTCATGCTCTGCGTCGCCTACGGCCTGTCGATGGACTACGAGGTCTTCCTCCTGTCCAGGATCAAGGAGGAGTACGACAGGACGGGCGACACCGAGCAGGCCGTCGCCACCGGCATGCAGCGCGGCGCGCCCCTGATCACCGCGGCGGGCGGCATCCTGGCGCTCACCTTCGCCGCCTACGCCACGGCGCGCGTGGCGTTCGTGCAGATGCTCGGGGTCGGCATGGCCGTCGCGGTGCTGGCGGACGCCACCGTGATCAGGGCGGTGCTGGTGCCGAGCCTGATGCGCCTGGCCGGGCCGCTCAACTGGTGGCCGCGAGGTCGAGCGACCACATCTCCTCGGTGACCTCGGCGCCGTTCTCCACGCCCTGCTCCGCCGACTCCAGCTCGAACCCGGACGCCTGGTAGATACGCCGCGCGCTCACCAGGCAGTCGCGCGTCCACAACGTGATCCGCCGGTAGCCCCTGGCCCTGGCGTGGCGCAGGCACTCGGCCACCAGGCGCCGGCCGATCCCGAGGCCCCTCGCCGACGGCTCGACCAGCAGCATGCGCAGCTTGGCCGTCGTGTCGTCCTGGTGCACGCAGAACACGCATCCGGCGCGCTCGCCGTCGACCTCGGCGATCCAGCCGGCGTCGCGGGCGGGGTCGTAGGCGCCCACGATCCTGGCCACGAGCTGCTCGAACTCGGTGCCCCAGCCGTACTCCTCGCTGTAGAGGGCGCCGTGCCGGTAGGCGACCCAGCCCAGGTCGCCCGTCCGCGGGGGCCTGATCACGTACGACCGGGCGGCGGGCTCGCCGAGCAGCCGCCTGATCGTCGCCATGCTGCCGACCAGCAGCGCCCGGTCCGCCTCGGGCAGGCCGCCGAGCAGCCGTTCGATCTCCTCGGCCGAGCGGCGGTCGAGCCCGGCGAACGTGGCGGCGCCCGCCTCGGTCAGCCGGACGAGCTGCTTGCGGGCGTCGGCGGCCGACCGCTCGCGGGCGATCAGCCCGTCGCCCTCGAAACGGGCGAGGATCCGGCTCAGGTAGCCCGCGTCGAGGTCGAGCAGGCCGCGCAGCTCGCCGGTCTCCATGCTCTCGGCGTGCGCGAGCTCGAACAGCACCCTGACTTCCGTCAGCGAGTAGGGCGAGTCGAGCATGCCTGCCTGGAGGACGCCGATCACTTTCGTATAGAACCGGTTGAAGGCTCTGATCTCAGAAACCCTTGCCTCCGTCAACGAACTCATTGCCCCAGTCAACCATAAGAAGGATCCCGTTGTGAACCTCTACATAGGCGGCTACGGCCCCGGCATCGTCACGGTGGGCGGCGAGCTGACCCGCGTGGCCTCGCCGTCGTTCCTGGCCGCCCACCCCACCCTGCCGGTGCTGTACGCGGCCGGCGAGCTGCAGCGCGGCTGGCTCACCGCCTTCACCACCGAGGGCGGCCTGTCCCCGCTGGACGAACGGTCCAGCGACGGCGACAGCCCCTGCCACGTCGCCGTCCACCCCTCGGGGAGCCTGCTGGCCGTGGCCAACTACGGCGACGGCACCGCCGGCCTGCACCACCTGGACGAGCGGGGCGCGTTCACCGGCGACCCCGTCGTCCTGCGGCACGAGGGCTCCGGCCCCGACCCCGACCGCCAGGCCGGATCGCACGCCCACATGTGCGTCTTCCACGGCGACGTCCTGCACGTCTCCGACCTGGGCACCGACGAGATCCGCCGCTACCGCCTGGACGGTTCCCCGCTCGACCCGATCGCGCTGGCCCCCGGCACCGGCCCCCGCCACTTCGCCTTCGCCGGCGACCGCCTGTACGTGGCCGGCGAGCTGGACGGCACCGTGACCCTCGTCGAGGGCGAGCGCCGCACCGTCGTGCCCGCCTCGCGCGCCGGGGGCGACAACGCGCCCAGCCACCTGCAGCTCGACGGCGACCTGGTCTACGTCGCCAACCGCGGGCCCGACACGGTCTCGGTGCTGCGCGCCGCCGACCTGTCCCCGGTGGCCGAGGTGCCCTCGGGCGGCGCCTGGCCCCGGCACTTCGCCATCGCCGGCGACCGCCTGTACGTCGCCAACCAGAACTCCGGCGAGGTGACCGTGTTCGCGCTGGAGGACGGGGTGCCCGTGCCGGCCGGTCAGTCGTACGAGGTGCCCAGCCCGTCCTGCGTGCTGCCCGCGTAGGAACGCCGGGAAGGGCGCGGCCCGGTGTAAGGATCTGGCCAAGTCGTGGCCCGGCCCCGTGGCGGGCCACGACGATGGCCGGGTGCGCAAGCTCCTGCTGCTCCTCGCCCTGCTGATCGCCGTCCTGCCGGCCGCCGGATGCGGCGGCGGTCCCGTGCGCCCGGCGCCGTCCGCGTCGCCCGCGCCGCCCGTCCCGCAGCCCTCGGAGACGGGCCGGCCGTCGCCGCCGCCGGTGAACGCGGGGGAGTCCTGGCGGATCACCACCCGCGGGGCCGACCACGAGATCGAGGGCTACGCCGACCACGTGAGCGTCCTGCCCGGCCGGCCCTTCGCCCTGCACGTCTCCACCACCGCCCCGCGCTTCACCGCCGGCGCGTTCAGGATGGGGGCGCATCCCGCCAAGGTGTGGGAGTCCCCGCAGGTGGAGGGCGTGCGCCAGCCTCCGGCCAGGACCGTGGACGGCACGGTGACCGCCGCCCACTGGAAACCCTCGCTCACCGTGGACACCCGAGGCTGGACGGAGGGCGCGTACCTGATCAGGCTCGACGCCTCGACCGGCGCCCAGCGGTACGTGCCGATCACCGTCCGCTCGGCCTCCACCCGGGGCCGCGTGGTGATGGTGAACGCGGTCACCACCTGGCAGGCGTACAACCTGTGGGGCGGCCGCAGCCTGTACCTGGGCCCCGGCGGTTTCGCCGGCCGCTCGCGCGAGGTCACCTTCGACCGCCCGTACGACGGCGGCGGCGCCCGCCTGTTCCTCGACTTCGAGCAGTCGGCCCTGGCCGTGGCCGAGCGCAGCGGCGTGCCCCTGGCCTACCTCACCAGCCTCGACCTCGGCCCCGGCGTGCTGGACGGCGCGCGGGCCGTGGTCTCGCTCGGCCACGACGAGTACTGGTCGCCCGCCATGCGCACGGCCGTCACCAAGGCCAGGGACAGCGGGACGAACCTGGCCTTCCTCGGCGCGAACGCCGTCTACTGGCGCATCGCGATCAAGGGCAGGACGGTCGCCTGCGACAAGGAACGGCTCTGTCCGCTGTGGCGGGACTCCCGCCCGGAGAGCGCCCTGGTGGGCCAGATGTACGACTGCTTCCCCGCCCAGGGCGCCTACACGGTCCGCAGGCCGGGCCACTGGATCTTCGCGGGCACCCGGGGCCGGCGCTTCCCCGGCATGGTCGGCCCGGAGACCGACAAGGTCTCGCGCGGCTCGCCGAAGGGCGTGGAGGTGCTGGCCGACTCGCCGTTCTCGTGCGGGGGACGGGGGACGACGTCGCAGAGCACGTACTACACGGCGCCGAGCGGGGCGGGGGTGTTCGCGTCGGGCACGATGCGCTGGGTGTGCGCGATGCGGGGCAAGCGCTGCGGCCACGGCGTCCCGGAGTCCGCGGCCGCCTTCACCCGCCGCGCCACGGCGAACGTGCTCACCCGGTTCGCCGCCGGCCCGGCCGGGCTCTCCGAGCGCCCCGCCCACCCTCCGCAGGGCCGCGCGGGCCCGCCGGAGAACGCCGCGCCCGGGAGCGGCCCGAGGGCGGCCCGGGGGCGCTATGAGTGGCGCTCGCGCAGGATCGCCGCCAGCCGGTCCCTGATCTCCCGCTCGGCCGCCTCCTTGTGCACGCCGAGGTCGGCGAGGGCCCGCACCACCGGGCCCTCATCCAGGGAGAGCACGCCGAGCAGCAGGTGCTCGGTGCCGACGTAGTTGTGCCCGAGCCGCAGGGCCTCGCGCAGGGTCAGCTCCAGCGCCTTGGTGCTCTGCGCGGAGAACGGCAGGGTGACGGGCGACTGCCCGCCGCCGGGCCCCATGGCCGCCGTGACGGCCTCCCTGACCGCCTCGGGAGAGGCCCCGAGCGTGGCCATGGTCGAGGCCGCCAGCGCCTCGGGCACGTGCAGCAGCCCGAGCACCAGGTGCCCCACCTCGATGTGGTCGTGCCCCGCCAGGCGCGCCTCCTCCTGGGACTTGACCACCGCGACCCGGGCCTTGTCGGTGTAGCGGGCGTAGTTGCGCAGGTCGTCGGCCAGGGAGCCGCTCTCCTTGACCACGAACCGCTTCTGCGCGGCCTGCTTGGTCACGCCCATGCTGCGGCCGATGTCGGTCCAGGAGGCGCCGGAGTGGCGGGCGTGGTCCACGAAGTGGCCGATCAGGTGGTCGGCCACCTCTCCGAGGTGCTCGCCCAGCGTGACGGCGTCGGAGAGCTGGCCGAGCGGGTCGCCGTCCGGATGACGGCTCTTGATGGCGGCGATGAGGTCGTCGAGACGTACGGATTCATCCATGCGTCAACCATAGGTTGACGGTGCTTCATCGTCAACCCTGGGTTGACGGTCTCTCCTGTCAGGAAATGATCGAGGGCCGGGCGTTTGGTCTAGACCACTGAGCGCCGCGGCAGGCACAATGCGAGCTGTCACCGAGCAATGGTTCGTGAACCCCATCGGGAGGAACCCGCCATGCGTATAGGAGTGCTCACCGGAGGCGGAGACTGTCCGGGTCTCAACGCCGTCATCAGGGCCGTGGTGCGTAAGGGGGTGAGCACGTACGGCCATGAGTTCGTGGGGTTCCGCGACGGCTGGCGCGGGCCCCTGGAAGGCGACACGATGCCGCTCGACATCCAGGCCGTACGAGGCATCCTGCCGCGGGGCGGCACCATTCTCGGATCCTCCCGCACCAACCCGATCAAGATCGAGGGCGGCGTCGACCGCATCAAGGAGAACCTCGCTGCCACCGGCGTCGACGCCCTGATCGCCATCGGCGGCGAGGACACGCTCGGCGTGGCCAAACAGCTCTACGACCGCGACGTCAAGGTCGTGGGCGTGCCCAAGACCATCGACAACGACCTGTCCGGCACCGACTACACCTTCGGCTTCGACACCGCGGTCAACATCGCGATGGAGGCCATCGACCGGCTGCACACCACCGCCGAGTCCCACCACCGCGCGCTGATCTGCGAGGTCATGGGCCGCCACGCGGGCTGGATCGCGCTGCACGCGGGCATGGCCGGCGGCGCGAACGTGATCCTCATCCCCGAGAAGCCGTTCGACATCGACCGGGTCTGCGAGTACGTAGAGTCCCGCTTCCGCACCCGGTACTCGCCGATCATCGTCGTGGCCGAGGGTGCCCACCCGATCGAGGGCCAGATGGAGCTGCAGACCGGCACCCTCGACGCGTTCGGGCACGTCCGGCTCGGCGGCATCGGCGAGGTGCTGGCCAAGGAGATCGAGAAGCGCACCGGCAAGGAGGCCCGGACGACCGTGCTCGGCCACATCCAGCGCGGCGGCACCCCGACGGCCTACGACCGGGTGCTGGCCACGAGGTTCGGGCTGCAGGCGATCGACGCCGCGCACGAGGGCGACTACGGCACGATGGTCGCGCTGCGCGGCACCGACATCGTCCGGGTCGGGCTCGACGAGGCGACGGCCGAGCTGAAGACCGTGCCGGCGTCCCGGTACTCCGAGGCCGAGGTGTTCTTCGGCTGAGGTGTTCTTCGGGGTGAGGCTCGCTACGGCTGGCTGAAAGCGGCTTGCAAGCGCCGGGCCGTACCTTCTGGGCAGCGGGGTTACCGCTTACAACCCCCCTCGGGGTACGGCTTGGGGCGCAGCGAGTCGGCGGCCCACTTTGCGCCGCAAGCCGTACCCAGGAGATAGCTCGATCGCGGGGCGCGCCGAGGTGATCCACCTCCGGCGCGCCTTCGTCGTGTCCGGCCCCGTCCGGACGCTCCACGCCGAGCGCTACCTGCGGCGCGTGCGCATCATCTGCTGCTGTTGGGGGCGGGCGCCGGCCGGCGGCGTGGGGTAGGCCAGGCGCTGCTGCTGCTGGGCGGTGCGCCGGCGCAGCTCCAGGCGGGCGACCATCTCGGCGTCCTCGTGCAGCTCCTCCTCCGAGGGCGCGAGGATCACCATGAGCAGCATGGTCAGCGTGATCAGGCTGATCACGGTCATGAGCGGGACGAGGAAGTCGAGGGCGTCGGCGCCGGTGACCATGCCGGGCTCGGCGTCGACGGTGACCCGCATGGCGTACATGCCGGTGTAGTGCATGCCCGAGACGGCCACGCCCATCACCATCGCCGCGCCGGTGATCCAGACCGGCTTCTTGACCCGCAGCGTGAACCAGAGCGCGGCGGTGGCGGCCACGACGGCGATCACCACGGACCCGGCCACGATCGTGCGGTCGTAGGAGACGTGGGCGCTCATGTTCATGGCGTACATGCCGAGGTAGTGCATGCTGGCCACGCCGAGCCCGGTGAGCAGGCCGCCGCCGAGCAGCGCCAGCGCCCGGCCGCGGCCGTAGGAGACCAGGAACAGCCCGGTGCCGACCACCACGATGGCCACGGCGGCCGAGGCGACGGTGAGCGGCACGTCGTACTTGATCTGCGTGCCCTCCACCGCGAAGCCCATCATGCCGACGAAGTGCATGACCCAGATGCCGGTGCCGCCGATGGAGATGGCCGCGCCGATCAGCCAGCGCACCCGCGACGCGCCGCGGCTGGCGTGCGCCTGTGCGGTGAGCCGCAGTCCGAGCATCGAACCCAGGCACGACATCAGGTACGCCAGCAGCGGTGTGAGCGGTCCGTGGGTGAAATGATTAACAGCGGTCATATATCGACATTCCTTGTGATTAGGGGTTGACGGATTGTGTCATCCGATCCGTCCCTTCCGCATGGATAACGCAACTATCTGTCAACCGGCGTGTCGGAAACGTGAGAGGGTCTCATGAGCATCGAGGGGCCCTTCTGGCGCGCGATCGCGGTCTTCCGCGCCGCGTCGTTGCTGTACGCCGCCGTGCTGATGGCCCAGTCCCGCGGGTACGAGCAGCCGGTCGCCGGCTGGCTGGTGATCGCCCTGATGGCGTTGTGGACGGCCGCGGCCACCTACGCGTACGCGTCCGAAAAGCTGCGCGGGTGGCCGCTGCTGGCCGTCGACCTGCTGGTGGCCCTGACCTGCCTGCTGACCTCCCCGTACGTGGAGGGCGCCCGTCAGGGCATGGCGGGCACCATGCCCGTGCCCGCCACCTGGGTCGCCGCCCCCGTCCTGGCCTGGGCCGTGTACGGCGGCAGGCGCGCGGGCGCGGTGGCGGCGGCCCTGGTCGCCGCCGCGGACCTGTGGCTGCGCGTGCGCGCCCCGGACGCACCCGTGATGATCAACGGCGCGGTCCTGCTGTTCCTGTCAGGAGTGGTTGTCGGACACGTGGCCCGGCTGGCCAAGGAGGCCGAGGAGCGCATGCAGCGCGCGGCCGAGATGGAGGCCGCCCAGCGCGAACGCGACCGGCTGGCCCGCGACCTGCACGACTCCGTCCTCCAGGTGCTGGCCCTGGTCCAGCGGCGCGGCCGGCAGATCGGCGGCGAGGCGGCCGAGCTGGGCCGGCTGGCAGGTGAGCAGGAGGCCGCGCTGCGCGAGCTCATCGCCGCCCGTCCCGCCCCGACCGGCGCCACGGACCTGCGCTCCCTGCTCATGCGGCACGGCTCGCCGCTGGTGACGGTCTCCACCCCGGCCACCCCGCTCGTCCTGCCCACGCCGGCGGCCGAGGGCGTGGCGGCCGCGGTCGGGGCCGCCCTGGACAACGTGCGCGAGCACTGCGGCGCGGACGCGCGGGCCTGGGTGTTCGCCGAGTCCTGCGACGACGTGGTCATGGTGACCGTCCGCGACGAGGGCCCCGGCATCCCGGAGGGACGCCTGGAGCGGGCCGCCGCCGAGGGCCGTATGGGCGTCGCGCAGTCCATCCGCGGGCGCGTCGCCGACCTGGGCGGGACGGTCGCCGTCGCCTCCACGCCGTCCGGGACCGAGATCGAGATCAGTCTTCCCTGCGGATAGGCGCGGATAGGCGGGGACCGGCCCGGTTAGAGTGACGTCATGGTGCGGGTCATGGTGGTGGACGACCATCCCATGTGGCGCGACGGCGTGGCCAGGGATCTGTCCGAGGCGGGCTACGAGGTCGTGGCCGTGGTGGGGGAGGGGCGGCAGGCGATCAGGGCGGCCGCGGCCGTACGCCCCCAGGTCGTCGTGCTGGATCTGCACCTGCCTGACATGTCCGGCGCCGAGGTGGCCGCCGGGCTGGCCGGGGCCGAGCCGGCGCCCAAGGTCCTGGTGTTGTCGGCCAGCGCCGAGCAGGACGACGTGCTGGCCGCCGTCAAGGCTGGCGCGTCCGGATATCTGGTGAAGTCGGCGAGCCGGGAGGAGTTCCTCGACGCCGTCCGCCGCACCGCCGAGGGCGACGCCGTCTTCACGCCGGGCCTGGCCGGGCTGGTGCTCGGGGAGTACCGGCGGCTGGCCGCGCGTCCCGCCGCCGGACGTGCCGCCGACGACGGCCCGAGGCTGACCGAGCGCGAGACGGAGGTGCTCAGGCTGGTCGCCAAGGGCCTGACTTACCGGCAGGTCGCCGACCGCCTGGTGCTCTCGCACCGCACGGTCCAGAACCACGTGCAGAACACGCTGAGCAAGCTCCAGCTGCACAACCGGGTGGAACTGGTCCGATATGCGATCGAGCAGGGCCTCGACGCGGACTAAACTCGACAGGTCGCGGCGTTGCCTTCCTACGGCCGCGCTTTTCCCCGTCTTCCCCGGAGGTTCCACCATGACGATGTCCGCCCTGGGCGAGCCATGCGTTCTGCTCAAGCTGGGCGAGATCGTTCTCAAGGGCAAGAACCGTGAGCTGTTCGAGCGCCGTCTGATCGACAACATCCGCTTCGCGCTCCAGGATCTCGGCCTCAAGACGGACGTGCGCAGGCGCCACGGCGTCGTCGCGATCTTCCTGCCCGAGGGGTCGGACGTCGAGCAGGCCGACGCGGTCGCCCAGCGGGTCGCCGACGTGCCCGGCCTGGTGTGGATCCACCGCGCCTGGCGGGTGGCCAAAGACCCCGACAGCGTGCTCAAGGCCGGCCTGGAACTGATCCGCGACCGTGAGGAGGTGGCGCGCAAGGCCAGCTTCGCGGTGCGCTCCCGCCGCCGCGACAAGCGCTTCCCGCTGCGCTCCAACGAGCTCGACCGGCTCGTCGGCGGCGCGATCAACGACGAGTACCAGCTGCCCGTCGACCTGAAGAACCCCGAGCTGACCGTCTTCATCGAGGTCGACCGGGACGAGGTGTTCGTCTTCACCGACGGCATCCCCGGCCAGGGCGGCCTGCCGGTCGGCAGCAGCGGCCGGGCGCTGGTGCTCATGTCGGGCGGCATCGACTCGCCGGTGGCGGCCTACCGGATGATGAAGCGCGGCCTGCACGTCGACTTCCTGCACTTCTCCGGCATCCCGTTCACCACCTCCGAGTCGATCTACAAGGCGTACGCGCTGGTCAGGAAGCTCGACAGGTTCCAGGGCAGGTCGCGGCTGTGGGTGGTGCCGTTCGGCAAGGCGCAGCAGTCGATCCGCAACTCGGGCCAGGACCGCCTGGCCGTGATCGCCCAGCGGCGGCTCATGCTGAAGACGGCCGAGGAGGTCGCCCACCGCATCCGCGCCGGCGCGCTGATCACCGGCGACGCGCTCGGCCAGGTCTCCTCCCAGACGCTGGCCAACATCACCGCCCAGGACAACGCGGTCGAGCTGCCGATCCTGCGCCCGCTCGTGGGCTGGGACAAGACCGAGATCATGGCCGAGGCCCGGCGCATCGGCACGCTGGAGATCTCGGAGCTGCCCGACGAGGACTGCTGCTCCCTGCTGGCTCCCAAGCGCGCCGAGACGCGGGCCAAGATCGACGACCTCAAGCAGATCGAGAAGCGGCTCGACGCCGAGGAGCTGTGCGTGCAGCTCGCCGACTCGATCCAGGAGTACACGCTGTAGCTCAGGCCGCGTCGACCTTGAACGGGTCGTGCTCGGCCAGCAGCTTGTCCAGCCTGGCCTGGTCCACGCGGTTGGTGACCTCCGCCAGCTCCTGCCGGTCGCGTACGACCTTGCACAGGTTGACCGTGGAGGTGACCACGTACAGCAGGCCGAGCGCGAGGAACGCCCTGATCCAGCCGGAGGCCGGCAGGTAGATCAGGGCGATCACCACGGACGACACGGAGACGGCGAACGACAGGACCGCCTGGACGTAGAACGCGGCGGTCTGCGTGGGACGGATGGGCTTGCTCATGAGTTCATGGTGATCTCGCAGGCCAGGCCGTCGCATGGGGTTTCGTACTCAAGTTACTCCTGAGTACGAAAGGCCCGTCCCCAGCCCCGGACGCGGGGCGCGGGCGGGCCGATGGCAGGATGGCCCAAGACGCGAGATCGGTGAGGGGAGTGATCGTGGAGGAGTCGCGCCTGCCTCCAGGCCAGTACGTCCCGCGCGGCCGCCCCGTGATCCACTACGGCAGGGTGCCCGCGTTCAAGCCCGACAGCTGGGACTTCCGCGTCTTCGGCGCCACGGCCTCCGGCGAGGAGCACTGCCTGACGTGGGCGGACTTCGAGCTGCTGCCCCGGGACACGCGCATCGCCGACTTCCACTGCGTCACCAAGTTCTCCCTCATGGCCAACGAGTGGCGGGGCGTCACCCCGGCCACGATCATGAAGCTGGCGCCGCCCGACCCCGGCGTGCGCCACGTCATGATCTGGGCCGAGTACGGCTACAGCGCCAACCTCCGCATGACCGACTTCGCCGCCCCCGACACCCTGTTCGCCACCGAGCTGGACGAGAAGCCGCTCAGCCCCGACCGCGGTTTCCCCGTGCGCATCGTGGTCCCCCACCTGTACGCGTGGAAGAGCGTCAAGTGGGTGCGCGCCGTCGAATACCTCCTGGAGGACCGGCGGGGCTTCTGGGAGGAGCGGGGATACCACAACCTGGCCGATCCCTGGCGCGAACAGCGCTACTCCTACCAGGAGGAACCCGGCGAGGGCCCCCCGTAGACTTCGCTCCGGGTTTCCACCCGAACACGACCGGTTATTGGCTACGGTTTGGCGCATGCAGACCACCGCATGCGTGGCGCTCTCCCTCCTGCTCTTCCTCCTCGGTTACGCCTGCGCCAGGACGCGCCGCCCTGCGCTCCCCGACGGCGGCAAGCACGAGGCCACCTTCACCGCGTTGCACGTCGCGGGGCTGGCCGCGCCCGCCCTGCGCGCCGGGCTCGACCGCGACTCGGCGCGCAAGGCCGTCCGTCACCTGCACGCGCTGCTCGGCACCCGCGCCGTCGCGATCACCTCCACCGACGCCGCGCTGGCCTGGGACGGCCCGTGCACCGACGACGTGCTCACCTACGCCCGCACCACCCTGGCCGCCGGGCGGGCGCAGGTGTTCGCCGGGCGGCCGTACGGGGCCGTGGTGGTGCCGCTGACCGTGGACGACACGGTCGTGGGCACGCTGGCGGCCTTCGACGAGGAGGTCAGCGCGGCGCTCGTGCGCACCGTGACCGAGCTGGGCCGCTGGGTGTCGGGGCAGCTGGAGCTGGCCGACCTCGACGCCTCCCGCAGGCGGGCGCTGGAGGCCGAGATGCGCGCGCTGCGCGCCCAGATCTCGCCGCACTTCGTCTACAACGCGCTGACCACGATCGCCTCGTTCGTCCGGACGAACCCCAAGCGCGCCCGCGAGCTGCTGCTCGACTTCGCCGACTTCTCCCGCTACGCCCTGCGCAGGGCCCACGACTTCACCACCCTGGCCGACGAGCTGACCTGCGTCGACCGGTACCTGCTGCTGGAGCGCGCCCGCTTCGGCGACAAACTGCGCTTCAGCCTGCAGGTCGCGCCCGAGGTGCTGCCGGTGCCGGTGCCGTTCCTGTGCCTGCAACCGCTGGTGGAGAACGCCATCAAGCACGGCATGCGCGGCCGGCGCGGCGGCGGCGAGGTGCGGGTCGTGGTCCGCGACGCCGGCCCCGAGGCCCACATCACCGTCGAGGACGACGGCACCGGCATGGACCCCGAGTGCGCCCGGCGCATGCTCGACGGCGAACCGGCCCGCGAGGGCGGCGGCATCGGCCTGGCCAACGTGGACCTGCGCATGCGCCAGATCTACGGCGACGGCTACGGCCTCGTCGTGGAGACCGCCCTCGGCGCCGGCACCCGGGTACGGCTGCGCGTACCGAAGACACAATTTAGCTCATTGTAGCCAATTCATTACCCTGGGCTGGCGTGTCGCTTGTGACCTTTGCTTTCATACGGCAGCGTGGAGGCCATGCTGAGGGTCCTGGCAGTCGACGACGAGGTGCCCGCTCTTGAGGAGCTCGCCTACCTGCTGCGCCAGGACACGAGAATCGAACACGTCGCGACCGCGGCCGACGGCGTCACCGCGCTGCAGGACATGGTGCAGATGATCGGCGGCGGTGAGCGGCTCGACGCGATCTTCCTCGACATCCGGATGCCGGGCCTCGACGGGCTCGACCTCGCCCGGCTGGTCGGCGGCTTTCCCAGCCCGCCCAAGCTGGTGTTCGTCACGGCGCACGAGGAGTGCGCGGTGCAGGCGTTCGAGCTGGAGGCCGTCGACTACCTGCTCAAACCGGTCCGGGCCGAGCGCCTGGCGGAGGCGGTCAGGCGGCTGGAGGCGGCCTCCGCGCCGCTCGCCGAGCCGAGCCAGGACGACGTGATCCCGGTCGAGCTGGGCGGGCGCACCAGGTTCGTGCCGCAGCAGGCCGTCTGGTTCGCCGAGGCCAAGGGCGACTACGTGCGGCTGCACACCGGCGACGGCAGCTACCTCGTCCGCATGTCGCTGGCCGCGCTCGAACGTCGCTGGTCGGAGGCGGGGTTCCTGCGCGTCCACCGCAGCACCCTGGTCTCGGCCCGGCACGTCAGCGAGCTGCGCTTCGAGGGCGGCCGGGTCACGCTCACCGTCGGCACCGAGACGTTGCAGGTCAGCCGGCGGCACAGCCGCCAGGTGCGCGAACAGCTCGTCCGCCAGCATCGCGGCGTCTTCTCCTGACCGCCCGCCCGCGGGCGTCCCTACGGGCTGGTGCCAATGGGTAGGCGTGAAGCTGGGCGTGTCCGGCCGGTGCCGGGCCCCGGCGGCCGGACGGTCGTGCCGCCGCGATGGTAAAGGATTTCCCAGGTCACGTCGGGGTCTGGCCCTTGGGGCCGGTTCCTGCGTTGCCCTTCGGGTACCCGCCGGGCTCTGGGGAGGACCCATGAACCTGCCGTTCGTCGCGCCCCGGTGACCGCTCGCCGTCCGGCCACCCTCCGTATGTCGATGACTACAGACCGTTCAGCGAGCTGGACGTGAACAGGGTTTCGCCCACAAGATCGCGACCGTAGTGTTTCGGCATCGGAAGCCACCCGGCGCATCGGGGGGGACGGGCCGCAAGGTCCAAGCAAGGGCCTGATGCGCCGGCTTCATCGGTGACCAGCCAGGTCACCACGGCTGTCGGGCCTTTGACCGGGGGGTAGGGCCCGCCTGCCGATCAGGTGAAGGGGCGCCTGCGGAGGCCACGGACCCCGGCCCCGCGATCCGGCCTTCGGGGGCGGCCGGATCGTGCGAGCAGGCGCCCCTCTCACGATCGACGACCAGGGCTTTCGCCCCCGTCACCGGGGACGGGGGCGAAAGCCCTCGTCGCGGAGCTTCTTCAGCAGCTCGATGTCCTCGCGGTGCTTGTCGGCCTTGCCGGGCGTCTCGATGCAGATCGGCACGCCCGCCACCGCCGGATGCCGCATGATCTCGGCGAACGGCCGCGCGCCGATGTGGCCCGCGCCGATGTTCTCGTGACGGTCCTTCTTGGCCCCGCACACGTCTTTGCTGTCGTTGGCGTGGATGAGCTTGAGCCGGCCGGGCGCGAGGGCGTGCAGGGCGTCGAACGTCTCCCGCACCCCGCCCTCGGCGGCCAGGTCGTGGCCGGCGGCGAAGGCGTGGCAGGTGTCGAGGCAGACGCAGGCCCGCGGGTGCCAGTCGAGCGCGGCGAGATAGGGCTCCAGGTCCTGGACGGTCGCGCAGAGCATCGCGCCCTGGCCCGCCATGGGCTCCAGCAGCAGGTCGGGGCCGCCCTCGGGGATCTCGTCGAGCAGCGGGAGCAGGGTCTCGTGGATCTGCCGCAGCGCGTCGTCGCGCGACTGGGTGACGGCCGAGCCGGTGTGGACCACGACGCCCTTGGCGCCGGTCTCGACCCCGCGCCGCAGCCCGTGGCGCACGACCGCGATGGAGTTGGCCAGCGTCTCGGGGTTGGGCGAGCCGAAGTTCACCAGGTACGGCACGTGGATGAACGCGGTGACGCCGGACTCGGCCAGCTTGGCGTCCTCGGCGGGCTTGCCGTCGTTGAGCGCCCAGCCGCGCGGGTTGGTGACGAACACCTGGATCATCTCGGCGCCGATCTCGGCCATGTACTTCAGGCCGCCGGTCGCCAGGCCGCCGGTGACGGACACGTGCCCGCCGATCTGGGATGTCAAGGTCATGATGGCTCCCAGTGTAGGCGCAGCTCAGGGGCGTCCCGGCCGGGGCCGGGTTGGAGCATGACACGAAAAGTCCTGGCCATCCCGTTGCGTACTTGGGAGTTCTCACGGATGGACCGGGAACCAGGCCCGTGTGTGTACTGCTGACATGTCCAACTCCCTGGCCGGGTTCAACCGGCGGCCGCGCGAGGAGGCGGAGGCGGAGCTGCTGGCCTGCTGCGCCTCCCGCGCGTTCGCGGCGGCGGTGGCCGCCCGCAGGCCCTACGCCGCCCGCGAACGGCTCGCCGAGGCCGCCGAGACGGCGGTGCGCGAGCTGAAGTGGCCCGACGTGCTGGAGGCGCTGGCGGCCCACCCGCGCATCGGGGAACGACCGTCCGGGGACGGCCGGGAGTCGCGCTGGTCGCGCCAGGAGCAGGCGGGCGCGCAGGAGCACGCGCCCGGCGGTGAGGACCTGCGGGCCGCGCTGGCCGCGGGCAACCGCGCCTACGAGGAGCGGTTCGGGTACGTCTACCTGGTCTGCGCCACCGGCCTCAGCGGGGCCGAGCTGCTGGCCCGGCTGCGCGCCCGGCTGGACAACGACGAGGAGACCGAGCGCGGGGTCGTCCGCGAAGAACTGGCGAAGATCACCCGGCTCCGGCTGGGGAAGCTCATGGAAGGGGAGGGGAGATGAGCTTCTCGACGCACGTTCTGGACGCGGTCTCGGGCCGCCCGGCCGCCGGGGTGGGCGTCCGGCTGGAGCACGAGGGCCGCGTGCTGGCCCGGGGCAGCACCGACGACGACGGGCGGATCAAGGGCTGGGACACCGAGGAGGGCGTGCACCGCGTCGTCTTCGACACCGGCGCCTACCTGGCCGACACCTTCTACCCCGAGGTCGTCATCGCCTTCACGGTCACCGACCCCGGAGCTCACCACCACGTGCCGCTGCTGCTCAGCCCGTACGCCTACTCCACCTACCGAGGGAGCTAGATGACCGTCAAGCTCGGCCCCAACCGCTACGGCAAGGCGGAGACCAGGCTGGTCCGCGTGGTCAGGGAGGGAGCCGTCCACCATCTCAAGGACATCAACGTCAGCACCTCGCTGTCGGGCGACATGGAGGAGGCGCACAGGAACGGCGGCAACGCCGCCGTCCTGCCCACCGACACGCAGAAGAACACCGCCTACGCCTTCGCCAGGAAGCACGGCGTCGGCGAGATCGAGGACTTCGCCCTCTTACTGGCCCGCCACTACGTCTCCGCGCACCCGTCCATCCACCACGCGCGGGTGGAGATCGAGGAGTACGCCTGGAACCGCATCCCCGGCGAGTCGCGGCACTCCTTCGTGCGCGACGGCGGCGAGGTGCGCACGTGCGTCGTCCACCACGACAGGGACGGCCGCACCACCGTCGTGTCCGGCCTGACGGACCTGGTCGTGCTGAACTCGACCGGCTCGGAGTTCCACGGCTACATCGTGGACGAGTACACCACCCTCCAGCCGACGACCGACCGCATCCTGGCCACCGCGGTCACCGCCCGCTGGCGGCACACCGGGACGGGCGAGCGCCCGCCGTACGCGCGGGTGCGCGCCTGCCTGCTGGACGCCTTCGCGCAGACGCACAGCCTGTCGTTGCAGCAGACCCTGTACGCGATGGGCGAGCGGGTGCTGACGACCTGCCCGCAGGTCTGCGAGGTCCGGCTCACGCTGCCGAACAAGCACCACTTCCTGGTCGACCTGTCGCCGTTCGGCCTGGACAACGAGAACGAGGTCTTCTACGCCGCCGACCGTCCCTACGGGCTGATCGAGGGCAGTGTGCTGTGTGAGGACGCACCCGACGCGGGATTCGCCTGGGAGTGAGGACGATGGACTTCTTGCGGCCCACCACGTGGGCTGAGGCGCTGGCCGCCAAGGCGGACCGGCCCGGAGCGCTGCCCGTCCAGGGCGGCACCGACGTGATGGTCGAGATCAACTTCGACGTGCGCAGGCCGGAGGCGCTGCTCGACCTCAACCAGGTGGCCGAACTGCGCGAATGGGGCATGACCGACGGGGTCTGCCGGATCGGGGCTGGGGTGACGTACGCCACGGTCGTCGACGAGCTGGGCGGCGTGCTGCCGGGGCTCGCGCAGGCCGCGCGCACGGTCGGCTCGCCGCAGATCCGCAACCGCGGCACCGTCGCCGGGAACCTCGGCGCGGCCTCGCCCGCGGGCGACAGCCATCCGCCGCTGCTGGCGGCGGGCGCGGTCGTCGAGGTCGAGTCACGAGAGCGCGGCACCCGGCTGATCCCCGCCGCCGAGTTCTACCTCGGGGTCAAGCGCAACGCCCTGGAGCCGGACGAGCTGATCAGGGCCGTGCGCGTCGAACCCGCCCAGGGGCCCCAGTACTTCTCCAAGGTCGGCACGCGCAACGCCATGGTGATCGCGGTGTGCTCGTTCGCGGTCGCGCTGCACCCGGGCGAGCGGCGGGTCGGCACCGGGATCGGCTCGGCCGCGCCCACGCCGCGCCGCGCCCTGGAGGCGGAGGACCTGCTGGCCGGGGAGCTGGACTGGCACGCCCCGCTCGACCCCGCGCTGCTGGCCCGCTTCGGCGAGCTGTGCGCGCGGGCCGCCGCGCCCATCGACGACGTGCGCGGCACCGCCGCCTACCGGGTGCACGCGATCGGCGTGATGGCCCGGCGCACGCTCACCTGGGCCTGGAACGACCACCTCGCGAGGAGGGCCGCCTGATGCGCCTGAACGTCACCGTCAACGGCCGCGCCCACAGCGTGGACGACGTCTGGGAGGGGGAGAGCCTGCTGTACGTCCTGCGCGAGCGGATCGGGCTGCCCGGCTCCAAGAACGCCTGCGAGCAGGGCGAGTGCGGCTCGTGCACGGTCTATCTCGACGGGCTGCCGGTCTGCTCGTGCCTGGTCGCCGCCGGGCAGGCCGAGGGGCGGCGGGTGCGCACGGTCGAGGGGCTGGCCGCGGGCGACCGGCTCGACCCGGTGCAGGAGGCGTTCGTCGAGTGCGGGGCCGTGCAGTGCGGGTTCTGCACTCCCGGGCTCGTCGTACAGGCCCATGACCTGCTCGAACGCGTGCCCCGGCCGTCCGACGCGGAGATCCGCGAGGCGCTGGCGGGCAACCTGTGCCGCTGCACCGGCTACGAGAAGATCCTGGACGCGGTCCGGCTGGCCGTCGCACGGAAGGCGCCTTGATGACCCTGCTGATCGAGAACGTGCACATCGCGCCCGTCGTCGGCCCCGAGATCCCCTCGGGCCACCTCGTCGTCGAGGGCGACCGGATCGCCGCGCTCGGCCCCGGCCCCGCGCCCGCCACCCCCGGCGTCCGGCGCGTGGACGGCTCCGGCTGCCTGGCCACCCCGGGCCTGGTCAACACCCACCACCACCTCTACCAGTGGGCCTCCCAGGGGCTGGCCCAGGACGCCACCCTGTTCGAGTGGCTGGTGGCGCTCTACGACGTGTGGGCGGCCATGGACGCCGAGGTCGTCAGGGGCGCGGCCACGGCCGGGCTCGGCTGGCTGGCGCTGGCCGGCTGCACCACCTCCAGCGACCACCACTACGTCTTCCCCAAGGGCCGGGGCGACCTGCTCGCGGCCGAGGTCGAGGCGGCGCGGGAGATCGGCCTGCGCTTCCACCCGGCGCGCGGCTCGATGGACCTGGGCCGCTCGCAGGGCGGGCTGCCGCCGGACGAGGTGGTCGAGGAGCTCGACGACGTGCTGGCCGCGACGGCCGAGGCGGTGGACGCCCACCACGACCCGTCGCCGTCCTCGATGGTGCGGGTCGCGGTGGCGCCGTGCTCGCCGTTCTCGGCCAGCGCGGAGCTGATGACCGAGTCGGCGGCCCTGGCCAGGGCCAAGGGCGTCCGCCTGCACACCCACCTGGCCGAGACCCTCGACGAGGACGAGCACTGCGTCGAGCAGTTCGGCGTGCGTCCGGTCGACTACATCGACAAGCTCGGCTGGCTGGGGCCCGACGTGTGGCTCGCGCACGCCGTGCACCTCAGTGACGCCGACATCGCCAAGCTCGCCCGCACCGGCACGGGCGCGGCCCACTGTCCCTCCTCCAACGGCCGCCTGGGCGCCGGGATCGCCCGCGTGTCGGAGATGCTGCGCCAGGGCGTGAACGTCGGCCTCGGCGTGGACGGCAGCGCCTCCTCCGAGCTGACCTCACTGGCCGGGGAGATGCGGCAGGCCCTGCTGTTCCAGCGGGCCAGGTACGGCCCCCGCGCGCTGTCGGCCCGCCAGGCGCTGGAGCTGGCCACCCTGGGCGGGGCGCGCAACCTGGGCCGCGAGGCCGAGCTCGGCTCGCTGGAGCCCGGCAAGCTGGCCGACGTCGTCCTGTGGCGGACCGGCGGGCCCTTCACCGCCGCCGTGGCCGACCCGGTGTGCGCGCTGGTGTTCGGGCCCCCGCCGCCGGTGGCCCGCGTCCTGGTCGGCGGCCGGACCGTGGTCGAGGACGGCGAGCTGCGGACGACGTCCCACGACGCGGCCGGACGGGCGGGCGCCGAGGCCCACCGCAGGCTGATGCGGCTGGCCGCCGAGCGCGGGCACTCGGCGGGCAGGGAGATCCAGCACTAGGGTGGTGAATGTCCGGAACGTGGCATTCAGTACCGAAAGGCGGTCCCGTGTCGGCAGAACTCCCCGGTGAGCGGCTGGCGCAGCTCAAGAGCACCTTCGCCGAGATCGACACCGACGGCGACGGCTTCGTCAGCGAGGCCGAGCTGAAGCGGCACTTCCCCGACCTGCCCGCCGAGGCCCTCGGGGCGCTGAGCCAGGAGGCCGACTCCGACCAGGACGGGCGTTACTCGCTGGAGGAGTTCATCCGCGTGGTCTCCTGACGGCCTACTCCGCGAGCGCGCGCTCCAGAGGCGTGCGGAAGCGGGGCGTGATCCGCACGCCGCCGAGCCAGGAGGCCAGACCGGCGATCTCGGCCTCCACGGCGGCCACGGCGTCCGAGCCCAGGTCGGTGAGCGCCCGCCACACGATCTCGCCGCCGGGCCGCTGCCCCCAGCCGCCGACGACCTGCCCGTCCCACCACACGGTCGGGCCGACGTTGCCGCTGCGGTCGAACAGCTCGGCCCGGTGCTCCTTCGGCAGGTACCAGTCGCGGCCCTGCCAGCCCATCGGCGTCGGGTCCAGGGCGGGCAGCAGCGCCGCCCACGGCCCGCGCTCGGGCGTCCCGTCCAGGTCGTCAGGCAGGACGTATCCCGCGCCCTCGTCCAGCTCGACCTCGACCGCGCCGACGGCGGCCAGCGCGGCGCGCACCTCGCGCAGCGTCCAGCCGGTCCACCACTTGACGTCGGCCTCCGTGCCGGGGCCGAACGCGGCCAGCCAGCGGCGCACCAGCTCCGCCTGGGCCTGCGGGACCGTGGTCTCGTCCATGGGCGGGGCGACGGCCCACAGGTGCTGCGTGCTCGTCCACGAGCCGGACGGGCGGCCCTGGCGGACGAGCCGGCCCTCCATGCCCATCAGCGTGATCAGCCGCTGACCGACGCTGTGCACGGCCTCGTACGGCTTGCCCACGGCCACCCGGAACTGCTCGCGCAGCCGCGGCTCCAGCACTCCCAGCCGGGCCGCCGTCGCCGTGCCCTCCTCCGCCAGGACGCGCAGCACCGACGACTCCACGTCGGCCAGCCACGGCTCGTCCCAGCCGCCGGCCGCGGTGAGCTCCTTGACCAGCGCCTTGCGCACCCTCGTGGCGACCGCGAGCGTGGAGGAGTGGTGCACGACGGGCACCAGCGCGGCCGGGACCACGAACACCGTGCGGCGCATCCCGTGCATGCGCACCAGCGTGCGGTCCTCGTACAGGGCCCGCTCGACCGGCTCGGTCCCGGGGGCGGTGAGCCGGGCGCCCGCCGACAGGAACACGGTCGCCGGGTCGGTGGCGTGCAGCGCCACCACGGACGCCGTCGCCTCCTCCGGGGTCGCCGCCTTGGCCGCCAGGCTGTGGCGCACGCCCAGCCGGCGCCGCCTCTCCCGCTCAGATATGCGCATGAAACGCCTCCTTACGGGATGTGAGCCTAATTGGAGGATCACACACCTCAGAACCCGTCAGAACCGCTCAGGTTCGTGCTCGCGGCCCATGGGCGGCGGGTGCGGGCGCCTGTTTCACTGAGGGCACCTTCTTTGAGGGCACCTTTCACTGAGGGCACCTACCCTCGGCCGCCGCCGGCCGGGGGGCTGATGTGATGATGAGTCACGCCTTCCTGCCCGCTCGCACCGGGCAGGAAGGCGTGTCCGGCCATTGTTCAGCATCTTGTGGGAGTTCGTAGTGGTAAAGCAGGTTCTGGTGGCACCCGACAAGTTCAAGGGCTCCCTCACGGCCGCCGAGGTCGCGGCGCGGGTGTCGGCGGGGCTCGGGGTGCCCACGGTCGAGCTGCCGGTCGCCGACGGCGGCGACGGCACCGTCGAGGCGGCCGTGGCCTGCGGGTTCGACCGCGTCACCGTGGAGGTCACCGGGCCCACCGGCGAACGCGTGAGCGCCGCGTACGCCTGGCGGACGGCCGGCGGCACGCCGACGGCCGTGGTGGAGCTGGCCGAGGCGTCCGGGCTGCGGCGGCTGTCCGCCGGGCCCGCCCCCTTGACCGCCACCTCCTACGGCACCGGAGAGCTGATCGCCGACGCCCTGCGCAGGGGCGCGCGGCGGGTCGTCCTCGGGCTCGGCGGCAGCGCCTCCACCGACGGGGGAGCGGGCATGGTCCGCGCGCTCGGCGCCCGCCTGCTGGACGGCGACGGCGCCGAGCTGCCCGACGGCGGCGCCGCGCTGCGCGGGCTGGCCCGCATCGACCTGTCCGGGTTCGCCGACGTCTCCGGGGTGGAGTTCGTGGTGGCGGGCGACGTGGACAACCCGCTGCTCGGCCCGCACGGAGCTGCCGCCGTCTATGGCCCGCAGAAGGGCGCCACCCCCGAGGACGTCAAGGTGCTGGAGGCGGGCCTGTCCCGGCTGGCCGCCGTCGCCACGCAGACCCACGGCCTGCTCGGCGCCGTCGAGCACGACGACACCCCGCGCGCCATGGGCGTGGCCGGAGCCCCAGGGGCGGGCGCGGCGGGCGGCGTCGGGTTCGCCGCGCTGGCCTTCCTCCACGCCGAGCTGCGGCCCGGCATCGAATACCTGCTCGACCTGCTCGGCTTCGGCGCGCTCGTCCAGGACGCGCGACTGGTGATCACCGGCGAGGGGTCGCTCGACGAGCAGTCCCTGCGCGGCAAGGCGCCGATCGGCGTGGCCCAGGCCGCGGCCAGGGCGGGCGTGCCGGTGGTCGCGGTCTGCGGCCGGCGCACCCTCGGCGACACCGAGCTCAAGGACGCCGGCATCGAGGCCGCCTACGCCCTGACCGACCTGGAGCCCGACCCGGCCCGGTGCATGGCCGAGGCCGGGCCGCTCCTGGAACGCCTGGCCGCCCGCGTGGCCGCCGAGCATCTGGAGGGCAGATGACCGACCACGACCTCGTCGTCCGGTCCCGCAGGGTGGTCACGCCCGAGGGGGAGCGGGCCGCGGCCGTGGTCGTACGGGGCGAACGCGTCCAGGCCCTGTACGACTACGCCGAGCCCCTCGACGCCGCCGAGGACATCGACCTGCGCGACCTGCCCCTGCTCCCCGGCCTGGTGGACACGCACGTGCACGTCAACGAGCCGGGCCGGACCCACTGGGAGGGCTTCGCCTCGGCCACCAGGGCGGCCGCCGCGGGCGGGGTGACCACGATCGTGGACATGCCGCTCAACTCCCTGCCGCCGACCGTCAGCGTGGAGGCGCTGGAGGCCAAGCTGCGGGCCGCCCGCGGGCAGTGCCACGTGGACGTGGCGTTCTGGGGCGGCGCGATCCCCGGCAACCTCAAGGAGCTGCGGCCGCTGCACGAGCGCGGCGTCCGGGGCTTCAAGTGCTTCATGTCCCCGTCGGGCGTCGAGGAGTTCCCGCCGCTCGCCACGGCCGAGCTGCGGGCGGTGCTGACCGAGGTCGCCGGGTTCGGCGGGCTCGTCGTGGTGCACGCCGAGGACCCTGAGCTGCTGGCCGAGCCGGGCGGGCCGACGTACCGGGAGTTCCTGGAGTCGCGGCCGGGAGCCGCCGAGCGCAGCGCGGTCGAGCGGGTCGTCGCGCTGGCCGCCGAGACCGGCGCGCGCGTGCACATCCTGCACGTCTCCAGCGCCGAGTGCCTCGACGTGCTGGCACGGGCCCAGGCCGGCGGCGTGGCGGTCACGGCCGAGACCTGCCCCCACTACCTGACGCTGGAGGCCGAGCAGGTGCCCGAGGGGCGCACGTCGTACAAGTGCTGCCCGCCCATCCGCTCGCGGGCCAACCGCGAGCTGCTGTGGGAGGGCCTGGCAGGCGGCGTGCTGAGCAGCGTCGTCTCCGACCACTCGCCCTCGCCCGCCGACCTGAAGGTGCCCGATTTCGCCGCCGCCTGGGGCGGTGTCGCCTCACTCCAGCTCGGCCTGTCCGCGGTCTGGACGGAGGCCGCCCGGCGCGGGCACACGCTCGCCGACGTCGTCCGCTGGATGTCGGCCGCGCCCGCCGAGACGGCCCGGCTCGCCGGCAAGGGCGCGATCCGCCCCGGCGGCGACGCCGACCTGGTCGCCTTCGACCCCGACGCCGACAACCCGGTGGACGCCGCCCGCCTGCACCACCGCAACCCCGTCACCCCCTACCACGGCCGCCTGCTCAAGGGCGCGGTGCTGACCACCTGGCTGCGCGGCCGTCCCGTGGACGGCGAGCCGCACGGCCGCCTCATCCTGGGGGAGCAGTAGATGCCCGGCTTCACCACCCTGCCCGACCTGGCCCTGCGCACCCTCGGCGGCGCGGTCGTGGCGGCCAGCGACGAGTCCTTCGCCGAGAAGGAGAGCCTGATCAGGCCGGGCCGCCCCGGCTTCCGCGCCGAGACGTTCGGCAACAAGGGGCAGGTGTACGACGGCTGGGAGACCCGCCGCCGCCGCACGCCCGGCCACGACTGGGCCCTGGTGCGGCTGGGCCTGCCGGGCGCGATCCGCGGCGTGGTGATCGACACGGCCTGGTTCAAGGGCAACTACCCGCCGTACGCCTCGGTCGAGGCCGCCGCCGTGCCCGGCCATCCCTCGCCCGCCGAGCTGGCCGCCGCCGACTGGACGGAGATCGTCCCGAGGACCGCGCTCAAGGGCGACGCCGAGCACCACGTCGAGGTCACCGGCGACGACACCCGCTACACCCACGTACGCCTGAACATGTACCCCGACGGCGGCATCGCCCGCCTGCGCGTGCACGGCGAGGTACGCCCCGACCTGTCCGTCTACGAAGGGCTGAGCCTCGACCTGGCCGCCCTCCAGAACGGCGGCCTGGTCACCGCCTGCTCCGACGAGTTCTACTCCGCGCCCAACAACGTCATCGCCCCCGGCCTGGCCCGCCACCAGGCAGAGGGCTGGGAGACCGCGCGCCGCCGCGAGCCGGGCAACGACTGGCTGCTCATCCGCCTGGCCGGGCCGGGCCTGGTGCGCCTGGCCGAGATCGACACCACGAACCTGATCTTCAACGCCCCCGGCCACGTCGCGCTCACCGGGCTGTCCGGCGGGCGCGAGGTCACGCTGCTGCCGAAGACCCGCCTGCAGCCCGACGCCCCCCACCGCTTCCGGCTCGGCCACCCCGAACCGGTCACCCACGTACGGGTCGACATCTACCCCGACGGCGGGCTGGCCAGGGTGCGCCTGCACGGCCACCTGGCCTGACCCGGCGGACTACTGCCAGAGGAAGACGGTCGCGCCGGGCGGCCGCTCACTGTTCGGTAACGGCCGCTGGTACTGCACGACGCCGCCGTTGGCCAGCCGCTGGATCCGCACGCGGAAACCCAGCGACTCCAGCTCCGACTTCGCGTCCTTGACGTTCTTGCCGATGACCGCGGGCACCAGGCGGAACTCCTGGTCGTCGCGGGCCTCGTTGTCGCCCTTGAACCAGTCCCAGAAGTCGGTCTGGCAGCGCGCCACCGTGATCATCGCGGGCGTGCCCTTGTCGACCTCGGACTTGGCCTTCGGCGCCTGGGCGATGACCGTGCACGGCTCGGCGTCGTCGTCGACCTCGTTGACCTGCACCTGGAAGCCCTGGCCGCCGAGGTAGGCGGCGGCCTCGTCCTTCGGCATGCCGGTCACGTCGGGCATCACCATGCCGGCGCTCACGAAGATGCCGACCTTGGCGCCCTCCTTGACCTTCTCGCCGGCCTCGGGGGAGCTGCGGATCACCTTGTTCCGCTCGACCTCGCCGTTGGGCAGGCGCTTGACGCTGCCCACGGTGAGCCCGGCCTCGGCGATCTTGATGCGGGCCTCGTCGCTGGTCAGGCCCTTGACGCTGGGGACGATCACCCGCTTGGGGCCGAGCGAGGGCACCAGCGTGATCGTGCTGCCGCTCTCCAGCTCGGTCTTGCCCTCGGGGTCGGTACGCAGCACCAGCCCCTCGGCGGTGTCCTCGTCGTACTCGCCGGCGACCTTGTGGACCTTGAAGCCCTTGCTCGTGGCGGTGCGCTCGGCCACCACCATGTTCTGGCCGACCAGGTCGGGCACCAGCACGTATTTGGTCTGGGAGAAGTACCAGCCGGTCAGCGCCACCGCCACGACCATGACCGCGGCGAGCGCGACCAGGAACCAGTTGGGCCTGAACGAACGCTTGGACGGCGGCGGCGGCGACCCCGGCGGCGTCACCTCGGCGCGCGGCTGGATCAGCGTGTGCGCCGGCGCGGCCAGCGGCATCGACGGGGCGCCCGCACCGCTCGGCCGCGGCGGCATCGACTGGTTGAACACGGCCGTCATGGCCGGCGGGGTGCTCAGCCGCGGCAGCATCCGGTGGGCGTCGACCGCCTCGACGAGCATCGCCGTGGCGTCGGCCGGGCGGTCGTGGGGCTCGCGGGCCGTGGCGTGCCCGACCAGCGTGTCGATCAGCGGCGGCACCTCGGGCACCAGCGACGACGGCGGCGGCACCGTGTCGTGCACGTGCCGGTAGGCCACCGACATCGGCGTCTCGCCGTCGTAGGGCTGCTGCCCGGTCACCAGCTCGAACAGCATGATGCCCGCGGCGTAGACGTCGCTGCGCACGTCGGCGCCGCCGGTGGTGACCTGCTCGGGCGACATGTAGCCGATCGTGCCGATCATCACGCCGGTACGGGTCTGGTTGGTCGCCTCGATCGCCCTGGCCAGCCCGAAGTCGACGACCTTGACCCGGCCGTCGTCGGTCATCAGCACGTTCTCGGGCTTCACGTCGCGGTGGACCATCCCGGCCTGGTGGGCCGCGCCCAGGGCGGCCAGCACCGGGATCATAATCTCCAGCGCCTCGCGGGCGGGCAGCCTGCCGCGCTCGCGCAGGATGTCGCGCAGCGTGCGGCCGGGCACGTACTCCATCGACAGGTAGACGACGTCGGTGTCGGTGCCCTGGTCGAAGACGTGCACCACGTTGGGGTGGGACAGGCTGGCCACCGACTTGGCCTCGCCGATGAACCTGCGGACGAAGGCCGGGTCCTCGGCGAGCGAGCGGTGCATGACCTTCAACGCGACAGTGCGATCCAGCCGGACGTCGAGCGCCAGGTAGACGGTCGCCATACCGCCCCGGGCGATCCGGCTCTCGATGCGGTAGCGCCCATCGAGGAGCCGCCCGACCAGGGGGTCCGCAGTCGTCTTATCCACCACCCCCCTGAGTTTACGGGCGTTTTGCCACCGGCAGGGCCCGCGCGCCCGAAACCGATGCGGAGACGTTCTCGCTAGGGCGGCCCCGACCGGCGGGAGGGCCGGCGCGAGCCGGCCCTCCAGTGGGTCTCAGGGGGTCGCTAGGGGGTCGTCGGCTCCAGTGGGTCAGGGGATCCCTACGGGGTCGTCGGCGAGGACGCCTCGGCGTAGCGACGGCGCGGGATCCGGCCCGCCTGCCGCGCCTGGCGTCCCGCCACCACGGCCGCCCTCATCGCCGAGGCCATGAGCTCGGGGCGCTGCGCCCGGGTGACCGCCGTGGCCAGCAGCACCGCGTCGCAGCCCAGCTCCATGGCCAGGGCGGCGTCGCTGGCCGTGCCGATGCCGGCGTCGAGGATCACCGGCACCTCGGCGGCCTCCACGATGAGCTCGATGTTGTGCGGGTTCCTGATCCCGAGCCCCGAGCCGATCGGCGCGCCCAGCGGCATCACCGCCGCGCAGCCGGCCTGCTCCAGCCGCCGTGCCAGCGCCGGGTCGTCGCCGATGTACGGCAGCACCACGAACCCGTCGGCCACCAGCCGCTCGGCCGCGTCGAAGGTCTCGATCGGGTCGGGCA
Source organism: Nonomuraea sp. NPDC005692 (assembly GCF_040631115.1). NCBI lineage: Bacteria > Bacillati > Actinomycetota > Actinomycetes > Streptosporangiales > Streptosporangiaceae > Nonomuraea > Nonomuraea sp. NPDC005692. Next base: position 193,442 of record NZ_JBEXYU010000003.1, read on the forward strand.
GCAGCGTGCGCTCGTCGGAGATGACCTCCAGCTTGACCCAGTTCGTCCCCAGGGCCTCGCGGGCCAGCCGGGCCGTCAGCACGGCCTCGCCCGCGGTGAAGCAGCCCGCGGTGTTCGGCAGCACCTTGATGTCGCGGCGGCGCAGCACGTCGAGGACCGAGCCGCGGGCGCCGGGGTCGAGCCGCCGCATGGCCACCGTGGTCAGCTCGGTGCCCGAGGCGACCAGGGCCTGGTCGAGCACCTCGAGGGAGGGTGCGCCGCCGGTGCCCATGATGAGCCGGGAGGCGAACTTCTCCCCGGCGATGATCAGCTCATCCACCCTGCACCGCCGTCAGCACCTCGACGCGGTCGCGGTCGCCGAGCGCCGTCGTCTCCCACGTGCTCCGCGTCACCACCTCGTCGTTCACGGCCACGGCCACCCCGGTGGTGGCCGTGGTCAGCGTCCGTACGGCCTGGGCCACGGTGGTGCCGTCGGCCACCTCGTGCGGGGCGCCGTTGATCGTCACAATCATGAAATATCCCGAAATCTCGCGGGCGAGCACAGCGCGGCCAGCTCGCCCTCCTCACCCGTCAGAATCCCCGCGCCCGTCGAAAGCCCCGCCTGGGCCGCTGTCTGGGCCGCTGTCTGTGTCGCTGTCTGTGTTGTTGTCCGGGCCGTTGCCAAGGCCGCCGTCGAGGGCGCCTGCGGGGGCGCCGTCGTCGTCACCGGGGTCGTCGCCGGGGTCGTGGCCGGGGTCGTCACCGCCGCCGTGACCAGGGCGGCCGTGAGGGGCGCCAGCAGCACCCCGCCCCGGTGGTGGCCGGTCGCCAGCACCAGCCCGGGGACCTCGCCCGTCCCGATGATCGGCAGGTTGTCGGGGGTGCCCGGACGCAGCCCGGCGACCACGTCGGCGACCTCCAGCTCGGTGACGCCCGGCACCAGCTCCCTGGCGTCGCGCAGCAGCTCGTAGAGCCCGCCCGCGGTCACCCGGGTGTCGAACCCGAGCTCCTCCTGGGTCGCCCCCAGCACCAGCTCACCGTCGCCCCTGGGGACGAGGTAGACGGGCGCGCCGTGCACCATCCCGCGTACGCACCGCCCGAGCAGCGGCTGCGGCGAGCGCAACCGCATGATCTGCCCCTTCACCGGCCGGACGGGCACGTCGGCCAGCTCCCCGCTCCACGCCCCGGCGGCCAGCACCACCCGCTCGGCCGCGATCTCCCGCACCGCCGGCTCAGGCTGACCGGGTACGGGCTCGAGCCGCACACCGGTCACAGCACCCGCCGCAGCGCCTGCCGCACCGCCGGTCCCGCCGCCGGTCCCAGCGCCGATCCCAGCGCCTGTCACGACGCCTGGAGCGGTGTCGCCGTCGCGCAGCAGCCTGGTCACCCGCGCCCGCACCACGGGCACGCCCAGCCGGTCGAGCGCGGCCAGCAGCGCCGCCGTGACCCGGCGCGGATCGACCCAGGCGTCACCGGGGGCCAGCAGCCCGCCGCGCACCGAAGGCGCCAGCATGGGCTCCAGACGGCGGCACTCGCGCCCGGTCAGCCGCTCGACCCGCAGGCCCAGCTTGTCCATGAACGCCGCCAGGTCGTCGAGCGCCGCGAGGTCGTCGGCCCCGAAGGCGACGTCGAGCGTGCCGTCGGCGCGCAGGTCGAGCGCACGACCAGCGGCCCCCTCCGGCCCGATCATCCCGAACGTGCCCCCGAACGCCTCCCGGGACCTCGTCCCGGCCCCGCCGCCCAGGCCCGCGCCGAGACCTGGCCCGAGGCTCGCGCTGAGGCCCGCACTGCGGCCCGCGCTGAGGCCCGCACTGCGGCCCGCGCTGAGGTCCGGGCCGAGGCCCGCGTCGGCGGCCAGTTCGGCGGCGAAGGACGGCCACCGGCTCAGCGAGGCGGCCCCCAGCCGCAGCAGCGGCTCCTCGGTGTAGGCGACCTCGCTGACGGGCGCCAGCATCCCGGCCGCCGCGTAGGAGGCCCCGCGGCCCGGGGCCGGGTCGACCACCGTGACGGGCAGCCCCTCGCGGGCCAGCCGCCAGGCGATCGACAACCCGACGACCCCGCCGCCCACGATCACATTCATCCGCGCTCCCTTCGCCGGCATGATCCGGATCAGGTGTCTTGCGGTCGAAGGCCCGCTCAAGCCTTCCTCTCAGCCCGGTGACGGCCGGACTCCCGCGCGTCTTGCGCCTCCAGCCTACGGCCTCGGCGCGACGCACCGGCACCGCCCCCGTTATGGTCATGAACGTGAACCATGTCGTAGTGGTGGGAGCGGGCCTGGCCGGGCTGCGCAGCGCGGAGGCGCTGCGCGGGCGCGGCTTCACCGGACGGATCACGCTGATCGGCCAGGAGCGCCATCGGCCCTACGACCGTCCGCCGTTGTCCAAGGCCGTGTTGTCCGGCGCGGCCGACTCCAGCTTCCTGGAGGCCGACCTCGACGCGCTGGAGGTCGACTTCTGGCCCGGCGTCACCGCCAAGGCCCTGCGCGAGGGCGTCGTGGAGACCACCGAGGGCCAGCTCGGCTACGACGGCCTCGTGATCGCCACCGGCGCCGAGCCGATCACCGTGCCCGGCGACGGCCCCCAGCACGTCCTGCGCACCCTCGACGACGCCCACGAGCTGCGCGCCGGGCTCGTGGCCGGGGCGCACGTGGCGATCATCGGCGCGGGCTGGATCGGCGCCGAGGTCGCCACCGCCGCCCGCAAGGCCGGCTGCTCGGTGACCGTCATCGAGGCCGGCCCCACCCCGCTGGCCAACGCCGTGGGCCCGGAGATCGGCGCCCGCACCCGACACTGGTACGACGGCATCGACCTGCGCCTGAACACCATGGTCGACGAGGTGGACGAGGGCGGCGTGCGGCTGGTGGGCGGCGAGTTCGTCCAGGCGCACGTGGTCGTCACCGGCATCGGCGTGCGCCCGGCCATCGAATGGCTGGCCGGCTCCGACATCGACCTGCACAACGGCGTCGTCACCGACGAGCACCTGCGCACGTCCATGCCCAACGTGGTCGCCGCCGGCGACTGCGCGGCCTGGTGGTCGCGCCGCTACGGCGTCCGGCTCCGCGTCGAGCACTGGGACACCGCGCTCGGCTCGCCCGAGGTCGCCGCCGCGACCCTGCTGGGCGAGGAGGCCGTCTACGACCCGGCGCCCTACTTCTGGTCCGAGCAGTTCGGCCACATGGTCCAGTACATCGGCCACCACCCCTCCGGCGACCGCCTGCTCTACCGGGGCGAGCCCGAGGGCAAGTGGTCGGCCGTCTGGCTGACCTCCGGCGACACCCTCGCCGCCGTGCTGGCCGTCGACCGGCCTCGGGACTACGTGCAGGGCCGTAGGATCATCGAGGGCGGTCATCGCCTCGACACAGAACGCCTGGTAGATCCAGAGGTCCCCCTACGGGATTGTGTTGTTTGAGCAAGGACGGCATGTGGTAGTTGTGGTTTCGTGACGCTTTCTGTTGCACAGATCGACCGGGAGACCGACCAGCTCGTCGACGAGTGGCTCACTCTCCCCGAAGTGGCCTCACGCCTGGATCTCTCGATCGGGCGGGCCAAGCAACTCCTCAAGGACCACAAGCTGCTCGGCGTGCGCCGCGGCGGCGGCGGGCCACAGGTTCCCGCGGTGTTCATCGACGGGAAGGACGTGATGAAGGGCCTGCCCGGCACACTGACCGTGTTGCAGGACGCCGGCTACGACGACGTCGAGTCGCTGCGCTGGCTCTTCACCCCAGACGAGTCCCTGCCGGGGTCGCCCATCGAAGCGATCAAGGCCGGCCGTCACACGGAGGTCAAGCGGCGTGCCCAGGCCCTCGGTTTCTGAGGCCCGCCTCTATCTCTGCACCGACGGCCGCCGCGACCGCGGCGACCTGGCAGAGTTCCTCGACTCGGTGCTGGCCGGCGGCGTGGACATCATCCAGCTGCGGGAGAAGGGCCTGGAGGCACGCGAAGAACTCGCGCTCCTGGAAGTCTTCCGCGACGCCTGCGACCGGCACGGCAAGCTGCTGGCCGTCAACGACCGGGCGGACATCGCCTTCGCCGCCCGTCCCGACGTGCTCCACCTGGGGCAGGACGACCTTCCCGTGACGGTCGCGCGAGAGATACTCGGCGACGACATCGTCATCGGCCGGTCCACCCACTCCGTCGCCGAGGCGTCCGCCGCGGCCGTGGAGGAGGGCGTCGACTACTTCTGCTGCGGCCCGATCTGGCCCACGCCGACCAAGCCGGGCCGCCACGCGCCCGGCCCGGCGCTGCTGCGGCACGCGGCCTCACTGGGACCGGCCCCAGGGTCGGCCCCGGGGTCGGGCGCGGCGCGGCCGTGGTTCGGGATCGGCGGCATCGACCTCGCCAACCTCGACGAGGTCATGTCGTACGGCGTGAGCCGCGTGGTGGTCGTACGCGCGATCACCGACGCGGAGGACCCGGGGGCGGCGGCGGCCGAGTTCGCCAAACGCCTGACCCCCTGACACGACCGGGCGCCCGTCCACGACGGGCGCCCGAGCCCCGCGCCGAAGCCGCACGCCGAAGCCGGATGCGCGTGCCGGATGCCCATCCCCGGATGCCCGCCCCCGGAAGCGTGCTCAAACCGGACGCCCAGACCCGGGCGCGCGCTCAGGCCGGCCGCCGGTACCGGAGGCCGAGGTCGGAGGTCCGGAGCCAGAGGCCCGGGGTCAGGTCTTGCGGGAGGTCGCGGCGATGGCCAGCTCGGTCAGCGCCGTGCGCGACTCGGCGGTGACCGGCGCCTCGTCGAGCGCGGCCAGCGCGTCGGTGAGATAGCCGGCGATCAGGTCCTCGCACTCCCGCAGCGCGCCGCTGTCCGTGATGATCTCGCGCAGGGCGCTCACCCCGTCCTCGTCGAGCGCGGGGTCGCCGAGCAGCCTGCGCACCGTCGCGGCCGCCTCCGGGGCCGCCGCGGCCAGGGTGCGGGCCACCAGCATCGTGCGCTTGCCCTCCCGCAGGTCGTCGCCGGCCGGCTTGCCGGTCTGGGCCGGGTCGCCGAACACGCCCAGGATGTCGTCCCTGAGCTGGAAGGCGATGCCGACGCGGCGGCCGTAGCCGGTGCACAGCTCGTCCATCCACGGCTCCAGCCCGCCGGCCGCGAGCACCAGGCCGAGCCTGAGCGGCTGCTCCACCGAGTACTTGCCGCTCTTGAACAGCGCCACCCGCAGCGCCGACTCGAAGGTGTTCTCGCCGTGGGCCTGCTCCAGCAGGTCGAGGTACTGGCCGCACATCAGCTCGGTGCGCATGTGGTCGTGGACGGGCTGGGCGGCGGCCAGCGACGCCGGCGGCAGGCCGCTGGTGCGCCACATCTCGCCCGACCACACCAGCAGCAGGTTGCCCAGCAGGATGGCGGCCCCCTCGCCGAACTGCTCGGGCGAGCCGTGCCAGCCCTCCTTTTCGTGCAGGGACTGGAAGCGGCGGTGGGCGGCCGGCATGCCCCTGCGCAGGTCGCTTTTGTCCATCACGTCGTCGTGCACGAGCGCGCTGGCCTGCAACAGCTCCAGCGACGCGGCCGCGGTGAAGATCTCGGGCACGTCGGTGCCGCCCGCGCCGCGCCAGCCCCAGTAGCAGAACGCGGGACGCAGGCGCTTGCCGCCGGCCAGCAGGTCGCCCGCGGCGGCGCGCAGCGGTTCGAGCTCGGCGTCGCCCGAGGCGGGCAGCTGCCGTTCGACGAACTCCCCGAGGGCGCGCTCCACCTGGGTGCGCAGGGCGTCCATGCTCGCGGCGTCAGTGGTCATGCCTTGAGACTAGTGGGCGTGGACTCGGGGTCGGGTCCCCGGTCTAGGGGCGGCCGATCCGGACACCGGCCTGTACGCTTGCTCCATGGCGCTTGGTCGACCCTCCATCCTGCCCGATCGTGTCCCCACCGTCCGCGAGCTGCTCGCCACCGGTGGCCGGTCGTTCTCCTTCGAGTTCTTCCCGCCGAAGACCGACGAGGGCGAGCGGCAGCTCTGGAAGGCGATCAGGGAGCTGGAGTCCCTGCGCCCCACGTTCGTCTCGGTGACCTACGGCGCCGGCGGCTCGACCCGCGACCGCACGGTCGACATCGTCGAGCGCCTGGCCCACGACACCACGCTCACCCCAGTGGCGCACTTCACGGCCGTCAACCACTCGCTGCGTGAGCTGCGTCACCTGGTCGGCCGCTTCGCCGACGCGGGGGTGCGCAACATCCTGGCCGTGCGCGGCGACCCGCCCGGCGACCCGACCGCCGAGTGGGTGCGGCATCCCGAGGGCGTGCTCTACGCCGAGGAGCTGGTGCGGCTCATCCGGCAGGCGGGCGAGTTCTGCGTCGGGGTGGCGGCGTTCCCGTACAAGCATCCGCGCTCGCCGTCGATCGAGTCCGACACCGAATACTTCGTGCGCAAGTGCCGCGCGGGGGCCGACTACGCGATCACCCAGATGTTCTTCCAGGCCGACGACTACCTGCGGCTGCGCGACCGGGTGGCGGCCCAGGGCTGCGACACGCCGATCATCCCGTGCATCATGCCGGTCACCCAGATGAGCACGATCGCGCGATCGGAGCAGCTGTCGGGGGCGCCGTTCCCGGCCGAGGTGGCGGCCCGCTTCGAGGCGGTCGCCGACGACCCGGCCGCGGTGCGGGCGCTCGGCATCGAGCACGGCGCGGAGTTGTGCCAGCGGCTGCTCGACGAGGGCGCGCCCGGCATCCACTTCATCACGTTCAACCGGTCCAGCGCCTCGCGCGAGGTGTTCCAGCGCCTGACGCCGGTCGCCGCCACCGCCTGACCGGCCCCGCCACCCTGACCCCGCACGAGCGGATGCCCGTCACCCGCCCGCAGGGGGACCGGGCGGGTGACGGGCAGGGGGTGGTATCCAGTCGGTAACGTGTCCGTCACTTTCTGTCATGAAGATGCCCTCGGGCATGACCCGGCAAACCCTGCAAGTACGGGCTTTACCTGCGGTGATGTGCGGCGCCCTCAGTCGAGGGGGAGCGGGCGGCCCACGATCGCGTACTCCTCGTAGCCGCCGGGGAAGACGAAGCGGGTCAGCAGGTCGGTGAAGCCCATGTCGGCGTAGAGGTGGCGGGCGGCCGTGGGGCGGTCGTGCGTGGACAACACGGCCGAACGCTCGGCGCGGCCGGCGCACAGAGTCCGGATCATGGCCCGGCCGATGCCCTTGCCCTGGTGATCGGGGTGCACGTGGATCTCGGCCAGCTCGAACGCGTGGCCCATCCAGGCGCGCGCGACCTCCTCGCCCGCCTCGTCGGCCAGCGCCCTGATCACCACGTCGTGCCACCACTGGCCGGTCGCGCCGCGGAAGCCGTACGCGAAACCGACGATCTGGGGGCGCGCCACGCCGGTCGGGTCCCGCAACTCCGCGAAATAGCACTGAAAATGGGGATATGTGCCGTGGTTTCGCATGATGGTCTTGCGGCCGGAGATCTGCTCGGGGGGCGGGTTCATCGCCGCCGTGTAGACGTCGATCACCGTGTCCAGGCGTTCGGTGAACTCGGCCGGGCCCGCCCCGCGAAACTCGATCACCCGTCGCACATTACTCGACGTCACTCGACGTCGACCGGAGTGCCTCCGGTGATCGCCAGCAACTCCTCGAACGTCGTCGGGAAGACCGTCAGCGGGTGGCCGCCGGCCGCCCACACCACCTCGTGCTTGCTCAGCCAGTTGTCCACCAGGGTGCGGACCGGGGCCGGATGGCCGACCGGGGCCACCCCGCCGATCGGCTGACCGGTCGCGGCCCTGACGAACTCCGGCGTGGCCCGGCGCACCTCGGCGACGCCGGCCGTACGGGCGACGAGCTCGACGTCCACCCGGTGGGCGCCGCTGGTCAGGACCAGCAGCGGCGCACCGTCGGCGTCGAAGATCAGGCTGTTGGCGATCGCCCCCACCTCGCAGCCGAGCTGGGCGGCCGCGGTCGCCGCGGTCGGCGCCTTCTCGGGCAGGACGACGATCTCTCCGGTGGCGCCCGCCGCACGCAGGGCGGCCTCCACGACGACGGCGTTCGCCGGCAACTTCTCGGACATGAGGACACTCTAAACAGGTTGACCGCCTTATTACCTGTTCATGGTGGGTGGTGTAGGGTCCATCGATCCGGATAGTTCGTGATAAAAGAGGTGGTACCGGTGGGGGCTCGACGGCTGCCCGGAGTGGCTGCTCTGCTGACGGCTGGGGCCGTCGTACTCACGGGCTGCGGCGCGCGGACGGACACACTCGCCGCGACGACCGGCATCGCCGGCGCGGCGAGCACGCCCGGCACACCCGCCGCGGCGGGGGCCAAGGCGGGCCCGGCGGCAACAACCGTCACGGCGCCGCGCAAGACGCTGAAGCTGGGCGCGAAGGGCACGTCCGTCACCTGGCTGCAGCGGCGCCTGGCGGCTCTGGGCTACCTGCCCGGCAAGGCCGACGGCCGCTACGGCGGCACCACCCTCGCCGCCGTCTGGGCCTTCCAGAAGGTCAACGGCATCACGCCGACCAGCACGATCGCCCGCAGGACGTGGGAGGCGCTGGAGCAGCCGAAGACCCCGAAGGTGCTGGTGGGCAACGGCAAGCCGACCCGCGCCGAGGTCAACCTCACCAAGCAGATCATGGTCCTGTACGTCGGCGGCCAGGTGCGGCTCATCACCCACATCTCCTCCGGCAGCGGCGTCCCGTACTGCGAGACGACCACCTGGCAGGGCAAGGAGCAGCGCTTCTGCGGCTCGGCCCGCACGCCGACCGGCGACTTCCGCACGACGTGGCGGGCGAGCGGCTGGCACAAGTCGTACCTGGGGCAGCTCTACAACCCGATCTTCTTCAACGGCGGCATCGCCTTCCACGGCGCGCTGTCGGTGCCGCTCTCCCCGGCCTCGCACGGCTGCGTGCGCATGCCGATGAACGTCGCCGAGGTGCTGCCCGGCCTGCTCGGCAAGGGTGTGCCGGTGCATGTGAGAGGCGCGTTCAGGCGCGCGTAACGTCCGCATAACCGGATCCGGTGACGGCCGGGTTATTCGCCTCTTGCTGGACTTCCCCCGACTTCAGGGGGGATTCCATGACGACGACGTCGTTCGCCACTCGTGTTCCGGCTCCCACTCCGTACATGCGGCGCGGGGGCCGGTCGCGTTCGTGGTGGTTCCTGGCGATCGGGTGGGTGGCACAGGTCGCGCTGCGGATGTGGTTGTTCCGACAGCACGCCGGGCCCGTGGCCAATCCGGACGAGACCGGATACCTGATCGCCGCCCGGTGGCTGGCCGGCGGGCCCGGGGCGGATCTGACCGGCTTCACCTTCTACCAGGGCGGTTACCCGCTGCTGCTGGCGCCGGTGTTCTGGTTCACGTCGGATCCGGTGGTGGCCTACCGGCTGGTCGTCGTGGTGGGGGCGATGGTGGCGGCGGGGGCGTTCCCGCTGGCGTACCTGCTGCTGCGGCGGCTGGGGACGGGGCCGCGGGCGGCGATGGCGGCGGCGTTCGCGGGCGGGTTGTCGCCGTCGCTGCTGCTGTTCTCGGGGCTGGCGCTGGCCGACGCGGTCCTGCCCACCCTCGTCCTGGCCTGGCTGGTCGCGCTGCACGACCTCGTGGCCAGGGGGTCGGTCAGGGCGGGGGCACTGGCGGGCGGGCTGGCGGGGTTCGCCGTGGCGGTGCACCTGCGCGGCACCGTCGTCCTGGCGGTGACCGTGCTGGCGATGGCGGGGATGCTCGTCACGCGCCGCCGGGGCATGGCGGGGGTGTCCGGCGCGCGCGGCGGGGGCGCCGCGGCCGGGCTGGTGGCCGCTGTGGTGGTGGCCGGGGCTGCGACGGCGCTCAACCAGGTCCTGTCCGCGGCGCTGTACCCGGGCGGGGCGCGTGACCTGTCCGGCCTCCTGGCCGAGCGGGTGAGCGGGCTCGACGGGCAGGCGTGGGCGCTGGCGGGGGCGGCCGGGCAGCTCTGGTACCTCATCGCCGCGACCTGGGGGCTGGCCGGGGTCGGGCTCGCGGGCGCCGTCGCCGTCGTGGCCAGGCGGTCGGCACCGGGACCGCGGCGTGTGCTCGCGGCCGTCCTGCTGGCCACGACCCTGGGCATCGCCTACGCCTCCTCGGCCGCGCTTCCCGACGAGCACCGGGTCGGCAACTACGCCTACGGCCGCTACCTGGCCTGCGTGGCGCTCGCGTGGACCCTGGCCGGGCTGCTCGTACTGGCCAGGGCCGGCCGCGGGGCCGTCGTGCGGCACGTGCTCGCGGCGGCCGTGCTGCTCGCGGCGACCGGCGGCGTGGTGGTCCGGTACGCGGGGGACCGGCTCCAGCGGTACGCGTTCATCGCCTTCGACTTCCCCGAGGTGATCTTCCTCAGCCGGGTGCGGGACTCCTTCGACCTGGTCGCCGCCTCCCTCGCGGCGCTCGCCCTGCTGGCGTGCCTGGCGGGAGCGGCGCTGCTGACCGCCCGCCGGGGATGGCCGGCGGTCCTGACCGTGCTGGCGGCCGTCAACCTGGTCTTCGCCGCCGGCCTGGCGCCGAAGTCCGCGCCCGCCGCCGGGCCCGACTGGCTGCCGGTCCTCACGGCCCCGGGACGCGTGGCCGTGGATCGCCGGGTGCCGTGGAACGTCCGGGCCCCGCTGGCCTACCGCGTCTCCTGGACCGAGCTTGAGCACTACGACCGTACGCCGCCGGCCGGCGCCTGCACCGCAGTCGTCCCGCCCGACTCGGGGCCGCCGCCCGCGGGATGGGCCGCGACCGGCGCGGGCGGCACCCGGCAGGGCTGGACCACCTGGGTCAGCGACCGCTGCTCCGGCGGGTCATCCCGGGGGCGGTGACGCCGTCCGGGCCAGGGTATGCGCCCGGACCAGGCCCACGGCCTGGGCCAGGGCCGCCGCCAGCAGGAGCAGCGCCGAGAACGACTGCCATGGCGGGAGCGCGTCGGCGAAGGCCGGATGATCGTAGAAACCGGCCAGCCGCGGCACGGGGTTGTAGACGGCGACCGCGAGCCCGAGCGCGTACGGCAGGATGAGCACGCCCGACGACACCAGCAGCGCGCCGCGACCCCGGGCCGCGCGGCGCAGCAGCAGGCCCACCACGGCGATGCCCACGGCCGCGACGCCCGCCACCAGCGCGACGCCCCTGACGATCCACCAGAGGTCCGAGCCCAGCGACGACAGGCCGTCGGAGGTGATGCGACCGGCAGGGGCGTCGCCGCGCGCCCCGGACGCCGTGCGCAGGGCCGCGTAGTTGACGGCCGCGTACGCGGCCGCCAGTACCGGCCCGGACAGCAGCAGGATGAGAGTGCCCGTCCGTTCTCGCACCGATCCCCCTCGCGCGGCCGCCCTCGTACGGCCGGCCCGTCAGCTGCCCGCCACCCGCGCCGACAGCCTGCCAGACGCGTGCCGTCACCCGCCACCCGCGGGCGCGCCGGCCGGGGCGAGGGACGGGTCAGCGGGGGAGGCCGTGGAAGGCGACGTCGGCGGCCCGGCGGGCGGCGTCGCGGGCCTGCTCCACCGGGAGGCCGTCGATGAGCGTGGTCATCACGGCCAGCTTCACCGCGCCGATCAGCGACCCCACGGCCGCCGCCGCCTCGACCCGGCCGAGCCGGCCGGGGTAGGCCGCCGACAGCGCCTCAGCCAGCCGGAGCTGGCTGTCGAACAGCAGGTGCAGCGCCCGCGCCTGGAGGGGCGGCTCGCGCATGATGAGCTCCAGGCGCCGCGCCGACTGCTCCGACCAGGTGTCCTGGCCCTCGTGCGGCGTCGACAGCGTGTCCTCGATGAAGGCGCGCAGCAGGTCGGCAGGCGTCTGGCCGGGGGCGGGCGCGGACAGGAACGCCAGCGCGCGCTCGATCTGGTGCTCGGAGTCGTAGAAGAGCACGTCCTCCTTGCTGGCGAAATAGCTGAAGAAGGTGCGCGTGGAGACCTCGGCGGCGGCGGCGATCTCCGCCAGCGTGGTCTCCTCGTAGCCCTTCTCCCCGAACAGCCGGAGCGCGGCCTCGATCAGCGCCCGGCGCGTACGCTGCTTCTTGCGCTCCCGCAGTCCTACCATGACGGAACTCTACACCGATATACGAATTTCATACATTGAAGTTTTGCATCGGTTGAGGTTTTCTGGATGGTGAGCTCGGAAAGGAGCCAGCATGTCCGACCTGACCTTTCCCATCACCCGCCGGCGGCCGTTCGATCCGCCCGAGGAAGCCACGGCCCTGCGACATCAGGGCGCCATGCACCGCATGACCTTCGCCGACGGCCACCTCGGCTGGCTGGTCACCGGCTACTCGGCCGCCCGCGCGATCCTGGCCGACCCCCGCTTCAGCAACCGTCCGGAGCGGCTGCACCCCGTCGTGCCCGCCCGGGTGCAGCTCCAGCGGGAACTGCCGCCCGGGTTCTTCCTGCGCATGGACGCGCCCGAGCACACGCGTTACCGCAAGCTGCTCATGGGGCAGTTCACCGTCCGGCGGATGAAGGCGCTCGAACCCAGGATCGAGGAGATCACCCACTCCTGCCTCGACGCCATGCAGGCCGCCGGGCCGCCCGCCGACCTGGTGCAGTCCTTCGCGCTGCCGATCCCGTCGCTGGTCATCTGCGAGCTGCTCGGGGTGCCGTACGAGGACCGCGCGGTGTTCCAGGAGGAGACCAAGATCCTGGTCAACCTGGAGACCAAGGCCGACGACGCCCTGGCCGCGTTCACCAGGATCGGGGCGTACCTGGCGGAGCTGATCGGGCGCAAGCGGGCCGAGCCGGCCGACGACCTGCTCAGCGGGCTCGTCGAGGAGCTGAGCCACGAGGAGCTGACCGGGGTCGCGTTCCTGCTCCTGCTGGCCGGGCACGAGACGACCGCCAACATGCTGGGACTGGGGACGTACGCGCTGCTCACCAACCCCGACCAGCTCGCCGCCATGCGCGACGACCCCTCGGTGGTGGACAACGGCGTGGAGGAACTGCTGCGCTACCTCACGATCATCCACCTCGGCCCGGTGCGCAGCGCCCTGGAGGACGTCGAGATCGAGGGCCACCTGGTCAGGGCGGGGGAGTCGGTCGCCTTCCACCTGCCCACCGTGAACCGCGACCCCTCCCGCTTCCAGGACGCCGACCGCCTCGACGTCCACCGGCCGGTCGGCGGGCACCTCACGTTCGGCCACGGCATCCACCAGTGCCTCGGGCAGCAGCTCGCCCGGGCCGAGATGCGCATCGCGTACCCGGCGCTGCTGCGGCGCCTGCCTGGCCTACGCTTGGCCGTAACGCCTGAGGAGGTGCCGATGCGTTCGGACATGAGCGTCTATGGAGTGCACCGCCTCCCTGTCACTTGGTAGGTCACGATGAAGATCACAGCGGATACGACGGTGTGCATCGGGGCGGGCATGTGCGCCCTGACGGTGCCGGAGGTGTTCGACCAGAGTGAGGACGAGGGCACGGTGGTGCTGCTGCACGAGGTGCCCGAGGAGGGGCAGGAGGAGGCCGTGCGGCGTGCGGTGTCCCTGTGCCCGTCGGGGGCGCTCTCCGTCTCCTGAGCCGCCGTCTCGTCCGATCTGACCGTCCCGCCGCCGCCGCCGGCCCCGGTGGCGGCGGCTTCGTGCGCTCCGGGCCCCCGCGGGTGGCGATCTCATGCCCGAACGGAGGGACGTCGCGGGACGGATCGATCATTTCGCTCCATGGTCATCGAACCTGTGTTCGTGGAACAGGTTGACACCGAGCGTGATCGAAATTATGTTCGACCTAGTGGCGGTGAGGCTCGCGGCTCAACGTCACCCAAGGGCCTGGCCGCGGGCCGTTCGCTTCCCCAAGCGATTCCCACGGCCAGGCTCCACGGGCGAAGGGCGCGTCCTCGTCGTCGGCGGAGACGAGTGGGCGTGTCCTGGCCGGACGGGGAGAGGGGAAGCTCCTCGTCCGGCCGGCTCGGCGGAAATGTCGGTGGCGTCTGAGAGTGTTGGCCTCACCGGCGGAGACGCCGGCCGCCGCCCACGACTCCAAGGAGGCGCGCAAGATGGCACCACGGCCTAGAGAAACGCCCGGGCCCCGGCTGTCGCCTGCGGTTCGGGCACATTTAACCGATTCACGTTCCTGCCTGGCGGAGGCGACCGCCGCTCGCACCCCGGCATCCCGATATGTGGCCGCTCACCTGGCGGCTCTTCGTGCGGCTGCGGCGATCCTGGCCGCCCGTCCCCGTCCCATGGAGGGCCGCAGGCGTCGCCTGCGCAGCGCGTGGGAGCTGCTGCCCGAGGCCGAGCCGCACCTCGCCGAGTGGGCCGCCTACTTCTCCGTGAGCGCCGCCAAGCGCGCGGCCGCGGAGGCGGGCGTGGTCCGCGGCATCAGCGCGGCCGACGCCGCCGAGATCCTGGCCGAGGCCGAGACGTTCGTCTCGACGGTGGAAGACCTGCTCGGCGTCCCCGCCCAGCCCCAGCTTCCGGTGGACGTGCCGCTGGCGGGCTGACCCCGCCGCCCGGCTCTCCAGGCGACGCCGCCGCGCGGAAGAGCGCGGGTGGCGGGGTCTAGCAACGCCGATGACGTAGCGAGGCGGCTGTCGCTGACACGCGTGCCCAAAAGGGGCAGGGGACGGTCCGCATCGCCTGTGAGGGCGGAGTTCGGCTCCCGCGCTGCCCGGTAGCCACGCGCCCAGGCAGTGCTCCAGGCAGGCAGTCTCAGGGCGGGCCGTCTGCTCAGGCCCGGCGGTGTTCGGTTTCCCGACGGGTTGCCTGGGTGGCGTTCGGTTCGCGTAGTGCGGTTCCGAGGGGGCTCGTTCCGAGCTGCCTTCGCCGGCTCCCCGTAAGCGGATTGTGGTTCCGGCTCTTTGGTGGCGAAGGGGGGTAATGGTCGTGTTCGCCGAATAATTGAAAGTTCATTTTCGGACGAGTACGACGGAGGGCCCGCCAGGGGAATTGGCGGGCCCTTCGGGGGTGAAGCGGTGGTTCTAGAACGACTCGACGGCCCGGCGGGCCTCGGCGTCGAGCACACCCCAGCTGATGAGCTCCTCGGTCAACTCGCTGGGCGACTTGTCATAGATCACAGCCAACGAACGCAGGTCCTCCTGGCGGATCGACAGGACCTTGCCGTTGTAGTCGCCACGCTGGCTCTGAATGGTGGCGGCGTAACGGGCGAGCGCTCCGGCCTTCTCCTTCGGCAGTGTCGCCAGGCGCTCCAGGTCGATCACAAGCTTGGGAGTGGGCCCGAGCGGGCTCGGCGCGGCGCCTCCGGGCAGCAGCTCGGAGACGGGCACCCCGTAGAAGTCGGCAAGCTCGGCAAGTTTCTGCACCGTGACAGCTCGGTCGCCACGCTCGTAAGAGCCCACGACCACGGCTTTCCACCTGCCGCGCGACTTCTCTTCGACTCCATGCAGGGACAGCCCCTGCTGGGTGCGGATGGCGCGGAGTCGTGCACCCAGCGACTTTGCGTACTCAGACGGCATCGTGTGGCCCCCGGCTCTCGTATGTATCGCTCTTAGTAGATTGTGCTCCCTTGCGGCATATGCCCCAGCCACCGGGGGGTACGGTGCCAGGCTCGGCACCATCGGTAGCCGTGGCCCTGGGTTTACCCCAGAACGCCGCGCGGTGTGGTTACGCACAGTGACGGTAAAGGGGTGGGAGCCTAAGGTCAAGCTGATTGGAAAAAAGATGCCGAATCCGGTCCGGGAGGGAACGCAACAAACGCCCCTCTTGTACCGGTGGCAACACTACTTCGTCATAGTTTGACGAGTGAAATCGAGCGTCAGGTCTCGCGGGTCAGAATCATGACCGGGCAGGTCGCGGCCTGGACGATCTTGATGGACGTGTCGCCCAGGAAGACCCGGCGCAGCGGCCCTGCGTCGCTGGAGGCGCACACGAGCAGCTCTCCCGGCAGCCACGTGGTCGTGCCGAGCGCCTGTGCCACGTTCCGGCCCTCCAGGAGCTCCACCTCGACCTGGAGCCGGCGCCGCTGCCCCCGCGCCGCCGCGCGCAGGTCCGCGGCGGCCTGGTCGCGCAGCCGTACGAGCATGTCCTCCTCGACCTGGACGCGGCGGCCGGTCCTGACCACCAGCGTGACCAGCCGCAGCGGGATGTCCAGGGTGACCGCGGCCTTGGCCGCGCCCCTGACGGCGGCGTCGGCGCCGGGCCCGCGGCGGTAGGCGACGGTGATGCGCTCGAACGCGGCCGGCGGGTCGTCGACGTAGCCGCGCGGGGCGAGCAGCACGGGCACCGGCGAGGAGTGCAGGAGCTGGTCGGCGGTGCTGCCGACGGTGATGCGGGAGCGCGTGCCGCCGGGCGCGGAGCCGATGACCACGACGTCGGCGCCGCGCCTGCGGGCCACCTCCACCAGGCCGCGCCCGCTGGCCTTGTTGGTGTGGCGCACGTACTCGGCCTGGTCGCCGGCCAGCTCGCGGGCCTGCGCGAGCGCGGTCTCGGCCTGCTCGCGCAGGTAGGAGCGCCAGGCGCCCTCGTCGGCGCGGGCGGGGCCCGGCGTGGTCGTCACGGGCGGCTGGACGGTCGCGACCGTCAGGACGGCCCCGGTCTGCCGGGTCAGGACGACGGCCAGCGCGAGCCCGTCCCCGCCGCGCGGCTCGGCGATGTACCCGGCCAGCACCTTGTCGAACTTCATGTCACCGCACCTCGGCATTCAGCCGTGAATGCCCGTAGCCGTACAGGAAATAGCAGATCAGGCCGACCAGCATCCACAGGCCGAAGGCGGCCCACGTGACGCCGGCCAGCCCGGCCATCACGATGACGCAGAAGATCGCGCCGAGCACCGGGGTGAGGGGGAAGAGCGGCGTACGGAAGCTGCGCGGCAGCTCCGGGCTGCGGTAGCGCAGCACCAGCACGCCGACGTTGACGATGAGGAAGGCGAACAGCGTGCCGATGCTGGTGGCCTCGGCGAGCTGGCCGAGCGGCACCAGCCCGGCCAGGACCGAGATGAACAGGGCCACGATCAGCGTGTTGGCGACCGGCACCTGGTGGCGCGGGTTCACCCGCTGGAAGATCCGGGGGATGAGCCCGTCGCGGGACATCGCGAACAGGATGCGGGTCTGGCCGTAGATGACCGTGAGCACGACGCTGGCGATGGCGATCACCGCGCCGAAGGAGACGATCACGCCCGGCCAGGTGGCGCCGGTGGCCTGGTCGACGATCTGCGACAGGCTCGCCTCGGTGCTCTCCGGGTCGAACTCGGTCCACGGCTTGGCCCCGATGGCGGCCACGGCGACCAGGACGTACACGGCGGTGACGATGAGCAGGGACAGCAGGATGGCCAGGGGCAGGTCGCGCTTGGGGTTCCTGGCCTCCTCACCGGCGGTGGAGGCGGCGTCGAAGCCGATGTAGGAGAAGAACACCTGCGAGGCGGCCGCGGTGATCCCGGCCACCCCGAGGGGCGCGAACGGGGTGAAGTTCCCGGACTGGAACGCCGTGAACGCCACCACGCAGAAGAACACCAGCACCGCGATCTTGATCAGCACGAACACCGCGTTGGCCGTGGCCGACTCCGAGGCCCCGTAGAGCAGCAGCCAGGTGGCCAGGAGCACGATGACGATCGCGGTGACGTTGACCACGCCGCCGTCCTGGCCGGGGGAGCGGGTGATCGCCTCGGGCAGCGTCCAGCCGAACAGGCTGCGCAGGAACGCGTTGAGGTACTCGCCCCAGCCCACGGCCACGGCCGCGACCGACACGGCGTACTCCAGCATGAGGCACCAGCCGCACACCCAGGCCACCAGCTCACCCAGCGTCGCGTACGCGTAGGAGTAGGACGACCCGGACACCGGGATCGTCCCGGCCAGCTCGGCGTACGACAGGGCCGAGAACAGCGCCGTGACCGCCGCCAGCACGAACGCCAGCACCACCGCCGGCCCCGCCTTGGGCACCGCCTGGCCGAGGATGACGAAGATGCCGGTGCCCAGCGTGGCGCCCACGCTGAACAGCGTGAGCTGCCACAACGTCATCGTGCGCCGCAGCTCGCCGCCCTCGCCCTGCCCGCCCTCGGCCACGATGCGCTCGGTCGGCTTGGTGCGCAGCAGCCGTGCGGCCAGTGTCACGTCGGTCTCCTAGAGGGTGCTCGTCAACGGCCACATCCCGTTGGGCGTGACAATCGTGCCCGCGGAACCGGCGAGTATGTCCTGGGCCTCGTCGAGCCTGCCGATGGCGGCCATGTCGCCGGTCGTCTCGACGAACCGGCACACCGCCTCGACCTTCGGTCCCATCGACCCGGCCGGGAAGCGCAGGCCGCGCAGCTCGTGCGGGGTGGTGCAGGCGATCTCGCTCTGGCCCGGGGTGCCGAAGTCGCGGTACACCCGGGGGACGTCGGTCAGGATGAGGAAGGCGTCGCACTCCAGCGCCTCGGCCAGCATCGAGGCGGTCAGGTCCTTGTCGATGACGGCCTCGACGCCCGCCAGGCGGCCGCGCGCGTCCCGCACGACCGGGATGCCGCCGCCGCCCGCGCAGACCACCACGACGCCCTCGCGGATCATCTTGCGGATCAGCCGGGTCTCCACGATGCGCTGCGGCGTGGGGGAGGGGACGACGCGGCGCCAGTGGTCGCCGTCGGGCTTGACCGTCCAGCCGTACTCGGCGGCCAGCTTGCGGGCCTCGTCCTCCTCGTAGATCTGGCCGACGAACTTGGTGGGGTCGTCGAAGGCCGGGTCGACGGCGCTGACCAGGGTCTGGGTGACCATGGCGAGCACCTGCCGGCCGGGCAGGGCGTTCTGCAGCGCCTGCTGCATCCAGTAGCCGAGCATGCCCTGCGTCTGCGCGCCGAGCGTGTCGAAGGGGTAGGGCCGGCTCAGGTTCGGGTCCGCGGCGCTCTCCAGGGCCAGCATGCCGACCTGGGGGCCGTTCCCGTGGGTGATGACCAGCTCGTGCTCGCCGGCCAGCTGGGCCAGCGTCCTGACGGCGGTGGCGATGTTCTCCCTCTGCACGTCGGCGTCCGGCTTCTGGCCGCGCTTGAGCACCGCGTTGCCGCCGAGTGCGACGATGACCCGCATTCAGTCCCCCAGGGTTGCGACCATGACCGCTTTGATGGTGTGCAGCCGGTTCTCGGCCTCGTCGAAGACGATGGAGCGCGGCGACTCGAAGACCTCGTCGGTCACCTCCAGGGCCTCCAGGCCGGTCCTGGCGTAGATGTCGGCGCCGACGCCGGTCTCCCGGTTGTGGAAGGCGGGCAGGCAGTGCATGAACCTCACGTCCGGATTGCCGGTGGCCCGGATGACGTCGTCGTTCACCTGGTACGGCAGCAGCAGCTCGATCCGCTCGTCCCACACCTCCTTCGGCTCGCCCATCGAGACCCACACGTCGGTGTAGAGGAAGTCGGCGCCCCTGACGCCCTCGGCCACGTCCTCGGTGATGGTGATCCGGGCGCCGGTGGACCTGGCCAGCTCCTCGGCGGGCCGCACCGCGAGGTCCCGGTCGGGCCGCAGCGCCGCCGGGGTGACCAGCCGGATGTCCAGGCCGAGCAGCGCGCCGGTGACCAGCAGCGAATGGCCGGTGTTGTTGCGCGCGTCCCCCAGGTAGGCGAGGGACACCTCGCGCAGCGGCTTGTCGCTGTGCTCCTGGACGGTGAGCATGTCGGCCAGCATCTGCGTGGGGTGCCACTCGTCGGTCAGGCCGTTCCACACCGGCACGCCGGACAGCGCCGCCAGGTCCTCGACGTAGGACTGCTTGCTGCCCCGGTACTCGATGCCGTCGAACATCCGGCCCAGCACCCGCGCGGTGTCCCTGACCGACTCCTTGTGCCCGATGTGCGAGCCGGCCGGGTCGAGGTAGGTGACGTGCGCCCCCTGGTCGTGGGCGGCCACCTCGAAGGCGCAGCGGGTGCGGGTGGAGGTCTTCTCGAAGATGAGCGCGATGTTCTTGCCCTTGAGCCGCTGCCGTTCGATCCCGGCGTACTTGGCGGACTTCAGCTCCGCCGACAGGTGCAGCAGGAAGCCGAACTCCTCCGGCGTGAAGTCCAGTTCCTTGAGGAAACTGCGGTTGCGCAGGTTGAACGCCATGTCGCCCCTTCCCTGAAGCCGTTCCGGTGCCGGCCGGACGTCCGCTAGATGCCGTCGCGCTCCAGCGGGCAGCTCATGCACCGCGGGCCGCCGCGCCCTCTGCCGAGCTCGCTGCCCCGGATGGTGATGACCTCGATGCCGTTGTCGCGCAGGTGGTTGTTCGTGGTGGTGTTGCGCTCGTAGGCGATGACGACGCCGGGCTCGACGGCCAGGCCGTTGCAGCCGTCGTCCCACTGCTCGCGTTCGGCGGCGTACACGTCCTGGTGGGGGGTCAGGACGGTGATGTCGTCCATGTCCAGGGCGCGGGCGATGGCCTTGTGCATGTCCTCGGGCGGGTGGTCGGTGACCTTGAGCTCCTTGGAGGTCTCGCCCGGCTCGATGGTGTACGTCGGCAACATCCCGAGCCCGGCGTACTTGGTGAACACCCCGACGTCGAGCATGGTCATGACCGTGTCGAGATGCATGAACGCGCGCGCCTTCGGCATGTCCAGCGCCACGATCCGGGTCGCGGACCCGGCGCTGAACAGCCGCTGGGCCAGCATCTCGACCGCCTGCGGCTGGGTGCGCTCGCTCATCCCGACCAGCACCGCGCCGCGCCCGATGACCAGCACGTCGCCGCCCTCCAGGGTGGCCGGCGCCATCGCGTGGCCGGGCAGCCAGCAGTGGAAGCCGCCCTCGTAGGGCCGGTCGAAGCCGGCGGCGAACATCGGGTGGAACCGGTAGACGGCCTCCAGGTTGACCGTCTCGCGCATGCGGGCCTTCTTGCGCATCGCGTTGATCGACACGCCGTCGTAGATCCAGCAGGAGGTGTCGCGGGTGAACAGGTGGTTGGGCAGCGGCGGCAGGACGAAGTCGTCGTCGGCGGTGGTGTGGAAGGCCACCGACTTGGGGTCGCAGCCCATCGCGACCAGCTCGCGCTTGGTGATGCCGCCGGTCAGGTGCATCTGGAGGGTGCCGGCGTCCATGCCGTCGAGGGTGTTGCGGATGTCGTCGATGGCGGTCGGGCCGAGCCAGCGTTCGTCGATGACCGCGTCCAGGATGTGCTTGCGGGCCTCGGGGATGGCGACCACGTCGCGCAGGAGGTCGGCCAGCATGTGGACGACGATGCCGCGCCCGCGCAGCACCCGCTCGAACTCCTCGTGCTCCTCCACCGCGCGCTGCACCCACAGCACGTCGTCGAACAGGAAGGCGTCCTTGTTGCTGGGCGTCAGCCGCTTGAGGGCCAGCTCCGGCTTGTGCAGCAGGACCTGGCGCAGTCGGCCGACCTCTGAATCGACATGAAAGGTCATTTTTCAGATATCCCCTCAGCGCGCCGGACATCACGCGGGCCGTACTCGCCGTGCCTGGCCTTCAGCCAGATGTAGACGGGCACGCCGACCAACATCATCAGCGTCCCGCCGAGCACGGCGGGGGGCCCCGAGCCGTACGCCATCCAGAACGAGAACAGCAGCGCGAGCACCGCGACGGCCAGGTCGCGGGCCAGCCGCCCGCGGTTGATCCGCCGCTCCCGGGTGACCAGCCAGAACAGTTGCGCGGCCGCCGAGAAGAAGTAGGGGATGACGGTGGTGAAGGAGGCCAGCAGCACGATCGTGTCGAAGGCGTTGGCGGAGGCGTAGCCCACCAGCAGCATGAGCGAGGTGAGGACGGTCCCGGCCAGGATGCCCGTCAGGGGCGCGCCGCGGCGCGAGACCACGGAGAAGGCGGGCGGGAACATGCCGTCCTTGGCGGCGGCCAGCGGCATCTCGGCGACCAGCAGGGTCCACCCGTTCAGCGCGCCGATGCCGGAGACGACGGCGCAGGCCGCCATGAGCAGCCCGCCGCCGGTGCCGCCGAACATGTGGTCCAGCGCCGCGGCGAAGGGCGCGGTGGACCCGACGAGCTCCTCCTGCGGCACGGTGCCCATGACGGCGACCGTGCTGAGGATGTACATGACGGCGCAGGCCAGCACGCCGATGACGCTGGCCCGGCCGATGGTGCGGGCCGGGTCCCTGACCCGGTCGGCCGCGATGGCGGCGCTCTCCACGCCCGAGTAGATGAACAGCGTGACCGCCCCCGCCAGGGAGATGGCCGAGACCCAGCTGCCGCCGCTGGCGTTGAACGCCGGGTAGTTGGCCTTGTGTACGAAGAACAGCCCCACGATCGCCACGAACAGCAGCGGCGTGAACTTCAGCACCGTGGTGACCACCTGGAAGGCGGCCGCGTTGCGCACTCCGGCCAGGTTCACCACGGCCGGGATCCACAGCCCGGTCAGGCCGATGAGGGCGGCGCTGAGCGTGCTGCCCCAGTCGAGTCCGAACAGCCCGTGGGCCAGGTACTGGACGTAGCCCACCCACGCCACGGCGATGGCCGCGTTGCCGATCCACGCGGTCAGCCAGAACGACCAGGCGATCCAGAACCCGGCGAACTCCCCGAACGCCTCGCGGGCGTAGGCGTAGGGGCCGCCCGCCGCCGGGATGCGCCCGCCCAGGCGGCCGAAGACGATCGCCATCGCGAGGGCGCCCGCGGTGACCAGGACCATGGAGACCAGGCTCACCGTGCCGAACGCGGCCAGCGAGGCGGGCAGCAGGAAGATGCCGGTGCCCACGACGTTCCCCATGACCAGCGCGACGGCCGCGCCGAGGCCGAGGCCGCCGGCGGGCCCCGGGCGCGTCCCGCGCGCCGCCGTGGTCACGCCTTCCGAGGGCGGACGTGGTTCCCCCATGCGTGCCCCCCGCGCGAGTCCCCAGGAAGAGCCGCCGCCGAGCGCGTACGGCCCTCGGGGACGTGCCCTACGCGGAGGACGCCGACACGGGGAGTGGCGGGGGTTTTACCTGATCACGGCGTGCGGCAGGGGGTCGGGTGAACCCGTCACCAGCAGCACGACGGCGAACACCGCCAGGCACAACGCCATCAGCGCCAGCGGCCAGGCCAGCGATGCGGGGGCGCCGTGCCGGGACATGGCCGCGTACAGCTCGGGGTCCTCGTCCCTGACCTGACGGGCGATGGCCTTGAGCACCGACCGCTCGCGTGCCGACTGCGCCATGTGAAACCTCCCCCGAGAAGACTTAGAGCAGGTTTTATACCGATATGTCGGCAATTGCCAAATTCGCCGGGCCGGCCGGGACGAACGACCGGCCAGGACGCCCGCCACACCCGGACGGCAGGGCGGGGCGCTCACGTTGTACCAGGTAGCCCCTGGTACTGTGTGTCCCGACCAACACCCTTTTAAGACCCGTCCCGTGAGGCGGGAAAGGTGGTGAGATCCCTCCATGTCCGATTCCAGGGCCGTGCTCGAAGGCCCGGACATCCACCGGGCGCTGACCCGTATCGCGCACGAGATCCTCGAACGCACCAAGGGCGCCGGTGACGTCGTCCTCCTCGGCATCCCCACCCGCGGCGCCACGCTCGCCCGCCGGCTCGGTGACCGCGTCGAGCAGTTCGAAGGGCTCAAGATCCCCGTCGGCTCGATCGACATCACCATGTACCGCGACGACCTGCGCCGCGGCCCCGTCCGCCCGCTCGGGCGCACCGAACTGCCGCCCGACGGCATCGACGGCAAGGTGGTCGTCCTCGTCGACGACGTGCTCTACTCCGGCCGCACCGTCCGCGCCGCGCTCGACGCGCTCAACGACCTCGGCCGCCCGACCGCCGTGCAGCTCGCCACGCTGGTCGACCGCGGCCATCGCGAGCTGCCCATCCGCGCCGACTACGTGGGCAAGAACCTGCCCACCGCCAAGAGCGAGAAGGTCAAGGTCTACCTCTCCGAGATCGACGGCCGCGACGCCGTCCTGCTCATGAAGGAGGACGACAGGTGAACCGGCACCTCATCTCGGCGGGCGACCTCACCAAGGACGACGCGCTGCTCATCCTCGACACCGCCGAGGAGCTGGCCAGGGTCTCGGAACGATCCATCAAGAAGCTGCCCACGCTGCGCGGCCGCACGGTGGTCAACCTGTTCTTCGAGGACTCCACCCGGACCAGGATCTCCTTCGAGGCGGCGGCCAAGCGGCTCTCGGCCGACGTCATCAACTTCTCGGCCAAGGGGTCGAGCGTCTCCAAGGGCGAGTCGCTCAAGGACACCGCGCTCACCCTGGAGGCCATGGGCGCCGACGCCGTCGTCATCCGCCACGGCTCCTCCGGCGCGCCGCACCGGCTGGCCGGCTGGGTGCGCGGCAGCGTCGTCAACGCCGGCGACGGCACCCACGAGCACCCCACGCAGGCGCTGCTCGACGCCTTCTCGATGCGCCGCCGCCTCGGCGGGCTCGACGGCCGCCGGGTCACCATCGTCGGCGACGTGCTGCACAGCCGGGTCGCCCGCTCCAACGTGCTGCTGCTCAACACGCTCGGCGCCGAGGTCACCCTGGTCGCGCCGCCCACGTTGCTGCCCGTCTCGGTCGGCACCTGGCCGTGCGAGGTGTCCTACGACTTCGACGCCGTGCTGCCCAAGTCCGACGCGGTCATGATGCTGCGGGTGCAGAAGGAGCGGATGAACGCCGCCTACTTCCCCAGCGAGCGCGAGTACTCCCGGCGCTACGGCCTCGACCGCGACCGCTTCGCCAAGATGCCGGACGAGGCCATCGTCATGCACCCCGGGCCGATGAACCGGGGCATGGAGATCGCCGCCGAGGTGGCCGACTCACCGCGCTCCACCATCGTGGAGCAGGTCGCCAACGGCGTGACCATCCGCATGGCCGTCCTGTACCTGCTGCTCGGGGGAGAGATCCAGTGATCATCAAGAACGTGCGGATCCTCGGCGGGGAGCCGGTGGACCTCCGGATCGCCGACGGGCGCATCGCCGAGATCGGCACCGGCCTCGAGGCCGGCCCCGGCGGCGAGACCGTCGACGGCGGCGGCGCGATCGCGCTGCCCGGCCTGGTCGACCTGCACACCCACCTGCGCGAGCCCGGCCGCGAGGACGCCGAGACCGTCCAGACCGGCACCCGGTCCGCGGCCCGCGGCGGCTACACCGCCGTGCACGCCATGGCCAACACCTCGCCCGTCGCCGACACCGCCGGCGTGGTCGAGCAGGTGTGGCGGCTCGGCCGTGAGTTCGGCCACTGCGACGTGCAACCGGTCGGCGCGGTGACCGTCGGCCTGGAGGGCAGGCAGCTCGCCGAGCTCGGCGCGATGGCCGACTCGGCCGCCCGGGTCCGGGTCTTCTCCGACGACGGCAAGTGCGTCAGCGACGCCGTGCTGATGCGCCGCGCCCTGGAGTACGTCAAGGCGTTCGACGGCGTCGTCGCCCAGCACGCCCAGGAGCCCAGGCTCACCGAGGGCGCCCAGATGAACGAGGGCGTCGTCTCCGGCAGGCTCGGCCTGACCGGCTGGCCGGCCGTGGCCGAGGAGGCGGTCATCGCCCGCGACTGCCTGCTGGCCGCGCACGTCGGCTCCCGCCTGCACGTCTGCCACGTCTCCACCGCCGGCTCGGTCGAGATCATCCGCTGGGCCAAGTCCAAGGGCTGGAACATCACCGCCGAGGTCACCCCTCACCACCTGCTCCTCACCGACGACCTCGTCGAGGAGTCCCCGGTCGGCGCCTACAACCCGATCTACAAGGTCAACCCGCCGCTGCGCACGCACGCCGACGTCCAGGCGCTGCGCGCCGCGCTGGCCGACGGCACGATCGACGTCGTCGCCACCGACCACGCCCCGCACCCGGTCGAGGACAAGGAGACCGAGTGGCCGGCCGCGGCCATGGGCATGATCGGCCTGGAGACCGCGCTGAGCGTCGTCCAGGAGGCCATGGTCGAGACCGGGCTGCTCGACTGGGCCGGGGTCGCCGAGCGCATGTCGATCACCCCCGCCCGCATCGGCCGCCTGGCCGGCCACGGGCGGGCGCTGGAGCCGGGCGCGCCGGCCAACATCACGCTGTACGACCCGTCGGCCCGCACCGAGGTGGACCCCTCCGCCTACGCCTCCAAGAGCAGGAACACCCCGTACGAGGGGATGACGTTGCCCGGCCGGGTGGTCGCCACGTTCCTGCGCGGCACGCCGACCGTTCTCGAAGGGAAGCTGGTTTGAACTCCGCGGTGCTCGTCCTGGAAGACGGCCGCGTCTTCCACGGAACCTCTTACGGCGCCGAAGGCGAGACGTTCGGCGAGATGGTCTTCAACACCGGCATGACCGGCTACCAGGAGACCCTCACCGACCCCTCCTACCACCGGCAGATCGTCGCCATGACGGCCCCGCACATCGGCAACACCGGCGTCAACGACGAAGACCCCGAGTCGGGCCGCGTCTGGGTCGCCGGGTACGTCGTGCGCGAGCCGTCCAGGATCGTCTCCAACTGGCGGGCCGACCGCTCGCTCGACGACTACCTCAAGCAGCAGGGCGTCGTCGGCATCGCCATCACCGGCACCCGCGCCCTGACCCGCCACCTGCGCGAGCGCGGCGCGATGCGGGCCGGCATCTTCTCGGCCCCCTCCGCGACGGTCGAGGAGCTCGTCGAGCGGGTGCGGCGCGCGCCCGCCATGGAGGGCGCCGACCTGGCCGCCGAGGTGGCCACGGCCGAGCCCTACGTCGTGCCCGCCGCCGGCGAGCGGCGCTTCACGGTCGCCGCCGTCGACCTCGGCATCAAGGGCATGACCCCGCAGCGCATGGCCGAGCGCGGCTGCGAGGTGCACGTGCTGCCCGCCACGGCCACGTACGAGCAGATCATGGCCGTCGAGCCCGACGGCGTGTTCTTCTCCAACGGCCCCGGCGACCCCGCCACCGCCGACGTGTCGGCGCTGCGGAGCGTCCTTGCGGCCAGGGTGCCGTTCTTCGGCATCTGCTTCGGCAACCAGCTGTTCGGCCGGGCGCTCGGGCTGTCCACGTACAAGCTGCGCTACGGCCACCGCGGCGTCAACCAGCCGGTCCAGGACGTGCGCACGGGCAAGGTCGAGATCTCGGCCCACAACCACGGGTTCGCCGTCGAGGCGCCGATCGGCGAGCCGTTCGAGACCCCCTACGGCCCGGCCGAGGTCAGCCACGTCAACCTCAACGACCGCTGCGTGGAGGGCCTGCGCCTGCTCGACGGGCGCGCCTTCAGCGTCCAGTACCACCCCGAGGCCGCCGCGGGGCCGCACGACGCCGCTTATCTCTTCGACGAGTTCTGTGAGGTCATGAGCCGTGCCCAAGCGTGAGGACATCCGGTCGGTCCTGGTGATCGGCTCCGGCCCGATCGTGATCGGCCAGGCGTGCGAGTTCGACTACTCGGGCACCCAGGCCTGCCGCGTGCTGCGGGCCGAGGGCTTCCGGGTCATCCTGGTCAACAGCAACCCGGCCACGATCATGACGGACCCGGAGTTCGCCGACGCCACGTACGTCGAGCCGATCACCCCCGAGTACGTCGAGAAGATCATCGCCAAGGAGCGCCCCGACGCGCTGCTGCCCACCCTGGGCGGCCAGACCGCGCTGAACACCGCGGTCGCCCTGCACGAGTCGGGCGTGCTGGAGAAGTACGAGGTCGAGCTGATCGGCGCCGACTTCGACGCGATCCAGGCGGGCGAGAACCGCGAGAAGTTCAAGGAGATCGTCGCCAAGGTCGCCCGCGAGCACGGGCTCAACGCCGAGTCGGCCAAATCAGTCATCTGCCACACGATGCAGGACTGCCTGGCCGCCGCCGGCGAGCTGGGCTACCCGCTGGTCGTACGGCCCAGCTTCACCATGGGCGGCGTCGGCTCCGGCTTCGCCTACGGCGAGGACGACCTGCGCCGCATCGCCGGCGCCGGCCTCGACGCCTCGCCGACCACCGAGGTGCTCCTGGAGGAGTCGATCCTCGGCTGGAAGGAGTACGAGCTGGAGGTCATGCGCGACAAGGCGGACAACGTCGTCATCGTGTGCTCCATCGAGAACATCGACCCGATGGGCGTGCACACCGGCGACAGCGTCACCGTCGCGCCCGCGCTGACCCTGACCGACCGCGAGTACCAGAACATGCGCGACGTGGCCATCGCGGTCATCCGCGAGGTCGGCGTCGACACCGGCGGCTGCAACATCCAGTTCGCCGTCGACCCGCGCACCGGGCGCATGATCGTCATCGAGATGAACCCGCGCGTCTCCCGCTCCAGCGCCCTGGCCTCCAAGGCCACCGGCTTCCCGATCGCCAAGATCGCCGCCAAGCTGGCCATCGGCTACACCCTCGACGAGATCCCCAACGACATCACCAAGGAGACCCCGGCCTCCTTCGAGCCGACGCTCGACTACATCGTGGTCAAGGTGC
This sequence comes from Nonomuraea sp. NPDC005692, assembly GCF_040631115.1. Classification (NCBI taxonomy): domain Bacteria; kingdom Bacillati; phylum Actinomycetota; class Actinomycetes; order Streptosporangiales; family Streptosporangiaceae; genus Nonomuraea; species Nonomuraea sp. NPDC005692. The sequence continues at coordinate 221,433 of NZ_JBEXYU010000003.1, forward strand.
CGCGCTTCGCCTTCGAGAAGTTCCGCGGGGCCGACCGCACGCTGACCACGCACATGAAGTCCGTCGGCGAGGCCATGGCCATCGGCCGCTCCTTCACCGAGGCGCTGCAGAAGGCGCTGCGCTCGCTGGAGAAGAAGGACTCCGCCTTCACCTGGGCGGGGCCCGTCCAGGACAAGGACGAGCTGCTGGCGGCCTGCCGCACCCCGCACGACGGGCGGCTGCGCACGATGCAGCAGGCCGTGCGCGCGGGCGCGACCGCGGCCGAGCTGTTCGAGGCCACCAGCGTCGACCCCTGGTTCCTCGACCAGCTCCTCCTGCTGGACGAGGAGGCCCAGGAGATCGCCGCCGCGCCCGAGCTGACCGCCGGCGCGCTGACCCGCGCCAAGCACCACGGCTTCTCCGACGCGCAGATCGCCGAGATCCGCGGCGTCGAGGAGGCCCACGTGCGCGCCCTGCGCCACGCGCTCGGCGTGCGGCCGGTCTACAACACCGTCGACACCTGCGCCGCCGAGTTCGCCGCCAGGACGCCGTACCTGTACTCCACCTACGACGAGGAGACCGAGGTCCCCTCCGGCGAGCGGGAGAAGGTCATCATCCTCGGCTCCGGGCCCAACCGCATCGGTCAGGGCATCGAGTTCGACTACGCGTGCGTGCACGCCTCCTTCGAGCTGTCGCGGGCCGGGTTCGAGACCGTCATGGTCAACTGCAACCCCGAGACCGTCTCGACCGACTACGACACCTCCGACCGGCTCTACTTCGAGCCGCTCACCCTGGAGGACGTCCTGGAGGTCGTGCACGCCGAGCAGCAGACCGGCCCGGTCGTGGGCGTGATCGTGCAGCTCGGCGGGCAGACGCCGCTCGGCCTGGCGCAGGCGCTGAAGGACGCGGGCGTGCCCGTGGTCGGCACCTCGCCCGAGTCCATCCACCTGGCCGAGGAGCGCGGCGCGTTCGGGCGGGTGCTGGCCGAGGCCGGGTTGCCCGCGCCCAAGCACGGCACCGCGCTGACGGTGCCCGAGGCGCTGGAGATCGCCGGGGAGATCGGCTACCCGGTGCTCGTCCGGCCCTCGTACGTGCTCGGCGGGGCCGGCATGGCCATCGTCTACGACGACGAGACGCTGACGACGTACATGGCGGCCCAGGAGGGCGGCCACCCGGTGCTGGTGGACAAGTTCCTCGACGAGGCCATCGAGATCGACGTCGACGCGCTCTACGACGGCCAGGAGCTGTTCCTCGGCGGCGTCATGGAGCACATCGAGGAGGCCGGCATCCACTCCGGCGACTCGGCCTGCGCGCTGCCGCCGCTCACGCTCGGCAGCCACGACGTCAAGCGCATCCGCGCCGCCACCGAGGCCATCGCGGCCGGGGTGGGCGTGCGCGGGCTCCTGAACGTCCAGTACGCCATGTCCGCCGGCGTCCTGTACGTCCTGGAGGCCAACCCGCGGGCCAGCCGTACCGTGCCGTTCGTGTCCAAGGCGACGGCCACGCCGCTGGCCAAGGCGGCGGCCCGGGTGATGCTCGGCTCCTCGATCGCCTCGCTGCGCGCGGAGGGCATGCTGCCGGCCACCGGCGACGGCGGCACGCTGCCGCTGGAGGCGTCCATCGCGGTCAAGGAGGCCGTGCTGCCCTTCAACCGCTTCCGGGGCGTCGACACCGTGCTCGGGCCCGAGATGCGCTCCACGGGCGAGGTCATGGGCATCGACGCGTTCTTCGGCGTGGCGTTCGCCAAGTCCCAGGCCGGGGCCTACGGCGAACTTCCGACCAAGGGACGCGCGTTCGTGTCCGTGGCCAACAGGGACAAGCGTGCGATGATCTTCCCTGTGAAGGCACTGGCCGACCTCGGCTTCGAGATCCTCGCCACCGAGGGCACGGCCGAGGTGCTGCGCCGCAACGGTGTCCATGCCAAGATCGTGCGAAAGCACAGCGAGGGGACCGGGCCCGGAGGTGAGCCTACGAGCGTGCAGGCGATTCTCGACGGCGAGGTGGACCTGATCGTCAACACGCCGTTCGGCAGCCCCGGCCAGTCCGGGCCGCGTCTGGACGGCTACGAGATCCGCACCGCGGCGGTGCTGCGCGGCATCCCGTGCATCACCACCGTCGCGGGGCTGGCCGCCGCGGCGGCCGGGATCCAGGCGATCGTCCGCGGCGACGTCGGCGTGCGTTCACTCCAGGAGCACGCACAGGCACTACGCGGCTGACCCCGCGGGAGGTGAAGACGACTGGCCGGCACACCTGTGCAGGTGACGGGCACGGTGCTGACGACGCGCCGGGTCGACGCCTACCATGCGCTCACGGTGGTGGCGCCCGGCATCGCCGAGCGTTACCGTCCCGGCCACTTCGTCTCCGTGGCGGTCGGCGGGGCCCACACGTCGATGGTGACGCGCCGCGCGCTGTCCATCCATGACGTCAAGTCCGACTACGGCGGCACGGTCGAGCTCGTCTTCACCGCCGCCGGGCCGGGCACGTCCTGGCTGGCCGAGCGGCGCGCCCGCGACACGCTCGACCTGGTCGGGCCGCTCGGCCGGCCCTTCCCGCTGCCGCGCGACCCGGTCAACTGCGTGCTGGTCGGCGCCGAGTACGGCTCGGCCGTGCTGTTCCCGCTGGCCGACGCGCTGCTGGCGCGCGGCTGCCGGGTCGACTTCGTGCTCGGCGGCGCCGGGGCCGACCGCGTCTTCGGCGCCATGCGGGCCCGCCGCATCGCCGAGACGACGACCCTGACCACCGAGGACGGCTCGCTCGGCCTGCGCGGCAAGGTCACCGACGCGCTGCCCTCGGTGATCGCCGACACCCGGGCCGACGCCGTCTACGCCTGCGCGCCCATGCCGGCGCTGCGGGCGGTGACGGCGGTGGCGATGGAGTTCGACATCCCGGTGCAGGTGGCCGTCGAGGAGTCGATGGCCTGCGGCATCGGGGTGTGCATGACGTGCGTCATCCCCGTCATCGGCGACGACGGCGCGACCAGGATGGTCCGCGCGTGCGCGGAGGGACCGGTGTTCCGGGGGGAGCGGGTGCGCTTCGAGGACGTGGGAACGATCCCGTTCGACGCGCTCGGCGCCCCCGGAGGCGGTGCACGACATGTCAGTTGATATGCGTACGTTTCTGGCGCACGTCGAGCTGGCGAACCCCGTCACCACGGCCGCCGGCTGCGCGGGCTCCGGACGCGAGCTCGCCCAGTTCTTCGACCTCCACCGGCTCGGCGCGCTGACCACCCGGTCCATCACCATGGCCCCCCGGGCGGGCCGGCCGACGCCGCGCATGGCCGAGACGCCCTCCGGCATGCTCAACGCCGTCGGGCTCCAGGGGCCGGGCATCGAGGCGTTCCTGGAGCGCGAGCTGCCCTGGCTGGCCCAGCGCGGCATCAAGACCATCGTCTCGATCGGCGGCGGCACCGTCGCCGAATACTCCGAGCTGGCCCGCAGGCTCGCCGACGCGCCCGGCGTGACCGCGCTGGAGGTCAACCTTTCTTGCCCGAACATGGAGGACAGGGGGCGTGTCTTCGCGCGCGAGGGCAGCGCCGCGGCCGAGGTGATCGCCTCGGTGCGCTCCATCATGCGCTACGACGTCCCCGTGGTGGCCAAGCTGGCGCCCGACGTGGCCGACATCGTCTCGGTCGCGCGCGCCTGCGTGGACGCCGGGGCGGACGCCCTGTCCATGATCAACAACCCGCTCGGCATGGCCATCGACACCGAGGCGCTGCGCCCGTCGCTGGCCGCCGTCACCGGAGGGCTGTCGGGGCCCGCCATCCTGCCCCTGGCCGTCCGGTGCGTGTGGCAGGTGCACGCGGCCCTGCCCGGGGTGCCGCTGATCGGCATGGGCGGCGTGATGACCGGCAGGGACGCCTTCCAGCTCATCCTGGCGGGCGCCTGCCTGGTCGGGGTGGGCACCGCGCTGTTCCACGACCCCTACGCGTGCCTGCGCATCGAGCGCGAGCTTGAGGACCTGCTGCGGGCACGCGGCTTCCAACGCCTCGCCGACGCCGTCGGCCTGGCCCACCGGCCGCCGGGGAGCGCTCCCCGGCACCTTCCAGTCGACTCCGAGGAGAGCTCCCCTTGACGCCCGCACCCATCGCCGTCGCCCTCGACGCCCCCGACCTGGAGACCGCCGCCAGGTGGGCGAGCCTGGTGACGCCGCACGTCAGCACCATCAAGGTGGGCCTGGAGCTGTACCTGCGCTACGGCCCCGACGTGATCGCCTCCGTGCGCGGCGCCAGCGGCGTCCAGATCTTCCTCGACCTCAAGCTGCACGACATCCCCAACACCGTCGCGGGCGCCGCCAAGGCCGTCGCCCGCCTGCGTCCGGCCATCCTGACCGTGCACGCGGCCGGCGGCGCGGCCATGATCCGGGCCGCGGTCGAGTCCGCCCCGCAGACCAAGATCGCCGCTGTGACGATCCTCACCTCGCTGAACGAGTCCGACCTCGACCGCATGGGCCTGGCCGGACCGGCCGACGAGGCCGTGCGCCGCCTGGCGGCCCTGTCGGTCGAGGCCGGGGCCACGGCGCTGGTGTGCTCGCCCAACGAGGTCGCGGCGGTGCGGGCCGAGGTGGGGCCCGGCATCACCCTCATCACGCCGGGCGTGCGCCCCCAGGGGGCCGACGTCCAGGACCAGGTGCGCGTGGCGACGCCCGAGCAGGCGCTGGCCGACGGCGCCGACCTGCTGGTCATCGGCCGTCCGATCACGGGCGCGGCGGACCCGGGAGCGGCCGCCGCCGCCATCGCCGCCTCACTGCGCCGCACGACCGCCTCCTGAACCGCCGCACGACCGTTGCCTGAACCCGCGCCCGGGGCACCCCCCTCGGGCGCCCGTCTGCGGCCCGCGGGAGGCGGGGGCAGGTTCTCCGCGCGTGGAGACGTGCCTTCCCGCGCGGGCCGAGGCCGGCTTCTGGGGCGCGCGGAGGTGAGCCTGCCCGCATGGGCGGGACACGCGCCGTGCGTACGCGGAGATGCGCCTGTCCGCGTGGGCGGAGGCGCGCTTCCGGCACGCGCGAAGGTGAGCTTCTCCGCGCGGGCAGAGACGCTTCCGGCATGCGGCGGAGGTGTTCTTCTCCGCGGGCGGGGACAAACTCTTCGCGTGCGCGGAGGTGTTCTTCTCCGTGCGGGCGTGGGCATGGCGGCAGGTGTCGCCGGACCGTTCGCGCAGCCCTCGCTCACAAGATCGTAATGCATCCGCCGGACGTTCGCGCACGCTTCGCGATTCTGGTTTCGGTCCTGGTCCGGCCCTGGTTTCGGACATCGTCCGGGGCCGCGCGGGCGATCTTCGCCCTGCTCCGGGACGCCGTCTGGGGCGGACCCGCGAAGCGGGAAGTGAGGGCGATTTGATCAGCAGTGTGTAATTTTACGCTCACGGACAGTGATGAAGTGGATTTTGTGAGGAGAGAAACCGCTCTTGACGTTGCTTAGGGGGCGATGACCAGCTAGTTTCCCTTCCCGTCCGAGTACATCGACAGAAATTCGAGGTGACCCGGCGTGGCTCTTCCTCCCCTGACCCCTGAGCAGCGCGCCGCAGCCCTTGAGAAGGCTGCCAAGGCCCGTAAAGAGCGTGCCGAGGTCAAGAACCGGCTCAAGCATGGCGCGGTTTCTCTGGCTGAGGTGCTCAAGGATGGGCAGACCGACGACGTCATCGGCAAGATGAAGGTGTCGGCCCTGTTGGAATCGCTCCCCGGCGTGGGCAAGGTCCGCGCCAAGCAGCTCATGGAGCGGCTTGCCATCGCCGAGTCCCGCCGCGTGCGGGGTCTCGGCGCGAACCAGAGGGCTTCCCTCGAGCGCGAGTTCGGTGGCAACGAGAGCTAATCTCTGTTCCACAAGAAAGCGCAGGTTCAACGGGGGGTAGGAAGTGACCGACAGGTCCTGGTCCGGCGAAGCAAGGGCCCACGAGGCAGTCGGATCGGGAGCGAAGGTCGGCTTCCTCCCCCTGAGCAGGAGGCGTCTGACGGTCCTGTCAGGGCCGTCGGGCGTCGGCAAGTCCACGGTCGTCGCCGAGCTCCGGCGGGCACACCCCGAGGTGTGGCTGTCGGTCTCGGTGACCACCAGGAGGCCCCGTCCCGGCGAGGTCAACGGGGTCCACTACTTCTTCGTCGACGGCGAGGAGTTCGACCGGCTGGTCGAGGCCGGCGAGCTGCTGGAGTGGGCCGAGTTCGCGGGCAACCGCTACGGCACCCCGCGCGAGCCGGTGCTGGACAAGCTCGCCCAGGGCGTGCCGACCGTCCTGGAGATCGACCTGGAAGGCGCCAGGCAGGTGCGCACCACCATGCCGGACGCCCTGCTGGTGTTCCTGGCCCCCCCGACGTGGGAGGAGCTGGAGAAGCGGCTGCGCGGCCGCGGCACCGAGCCGGAGGACGTCATCGAGCGCCGGCTGCAGGCCGGGCGGGTCGAGATGGCGGCCGAGTCGGAGTTCGACCTCACGCTGGTGAACACGAGTGTCCATGAAGTGTGCCACCGGCTGATAGCCTTGATGACTGACCCTCAGGGGGTCACCACCACCATCAACCGAGAGGTCTGACAATCGTGGCAGGCACCACCCCGGCCGCGGAGGGCATCACCAACCCGCCGATCGACGCGCTGCTCGACATCGTCGACAGCAAGTACTCCCTGGTGATCATGGGCGCCAAGCGCGCCCGCCAGATCAACGCCTACTACTCCCAGCTCGGCGAGGGCCTGCTGGAATACGTCGGGCCGCTGGTCGAGACGCACGCTCAGGAGAAGCCGCTGTCCATCGCGCTGCGCGAGGTCTCCGAGGGCCTGCTCAACGCCGAGCCCATCGAAGGCGCGGTCTGACCCCTTCGATGAAGGTCGTCCTCGGCGTCAGCGGCGGCATCGCCGCGTACAAGGCATGTGAGCTGCTGCGGCTGTTCACCGAGTCAGGTCACGAGGTGCGGGTCGTGCCGACCCGCGAGGTCCTGCGTTTCGTGGGCGAGCCCACGTGGGCCGCCCTGTCGGGCAACCCCGTGACCGCCGACGTCTGGGACGACGTTCACGAGGTGCCCCACGTCCGCATCGGCCAGCGCGCCGATCTCGTCGTGGTGGCGCCGGCGACCGCCAACACCCTGGCCAAGGCGGCCCACGGGCTCGCCGACGACCTGCTGACCAACACGCTGCTGACGGCGCGCTGCCCGGTCGTGTTCGCCCCGGCCATGCACACCGAGATGTGGCAACATCCGGCCACCCGCGCCAACGTCGCGACCCTGCGCGAGCGTGGGGCCGTCGTCATCGACCCGGCCGTGGGGCGCCTCACCGGCGCCGACACCGGCCCCGGCCGCCTGCCCGACCCCGCCGAGATCTTCCAGGTCTGCCTGCGCGTGCTGCGCGGCAGGCCGCGCGACCTGGCCGGGCGCAAGGTGGTGATCTCCGCCGGGGGCACCCGCGAGGCGATCGACCCGGTGCGCTACATCGGCAACCGCTCGTCCGGCCTCCAGGGGTACGCCCTGGCCCGCACGGCGGTCGCGCGCGGCGCCGAGGTGACCCTCGTGGCGGCCAACGTCGCACTCCCCGATCCCGCGGGGGCCGCCGTGGTGCGGGTGGGGTCCACGGCCGAGCTGCGCGAGGCGGTGCTGGCCGCCACGGAGAAGGCCGACGCCGTCGTCATGGCGGCCGCGGTGGCCGACTTCCGCCCGGCGTCCCGGCACGAGACGAAGATCAAGAAGACCGACGGCGAGCCCGACCCCATCCACCTGACGAAGAACCCCGACATCCTGGCCGAGCTGGGCCGGCTGCGGCGCGAGGGCGGCGCGGGTCCCCGGGTGATCGTCGGGTTCGCGGCCGAGACCGACGACGTGCTCGCCAACGGGCAGGCCAAGCTGGCCAGGAAGGGCTGCGACCTGCTGGTCGTCAACCAGGTGGGGGAGGGGCTGGCGTTCGGCACGCCCGACAACGCCGCCACCGTCCTCGTCGCCGGCGGCGAGCCGGTCGAGGTGCCGCGCGGCCCCAAGGACGACGTCGCCGACGCCGTCTGGGACCTGGTCGCGCCCCGCCTGTCCTGACGCGCGTTTCGCGCAAGAACGATTACCTGATCGCCAGTTGCGGCACCCCGGACGCCTACCGATACTTGGGGGCAAAGGGGGACGGAATGCCGGTGGGTTCCGCTGTCAGGGATCGTTGCAGGAGATTGCTGGAAGATCAGGGAGGTATCCGTTACGTCTTCCCCGCGTTGTCCGTGGGGCCGACGGGAACGGGCCACTTCCTCATCGTCGTCACCGATTCGTCCGTCTCGGTGCTCACCACCAGGACCCTCAGGAGCGACCGGCCGGTCGCGGTGTTCGCCACGTACCCGCGGCACACCAGGCTCGGCCCGATCCTGCCCGGTCCGTTCATCGAGCTCGGCAACACCGTGTTCGAGTTCGACGAGGAGTACGCGGCGGTGGTGTCCGCCGCCGACGCCGAGGTCTTCGCACCGGAGACGCTGCCGCCGGATCCCCTTCCCGACCTGTGACCGGAGACGTGGCCGGACACGTGACCGGACACGGACACCGGACGGTTTCGCGACCGGACGCCGGGTGGGGCTAGACTTCGGCGAGGCCCTGGCGTGTTCTTCCGTCCCGGGCCCAACATCCGTCAGCAGCCGCTGCATGAGGAGCCACTGAGTTGTCACGTCGCCTGTTCACCTCCGAGTCGGTCACCGAAGGCCACCCGGACAAGATCGCCGACCAGATCAGTGACGCGATTCTCGACGCCATGCTCAAGGACGACCCCAAGAGCCGGGTCGCCGTCGAGACGCTGATCACTACCGGCCAGGTCCATGTCGCAGGCGAGGTCACGACCGAGACCTACGTCGACATCCCCGGCGTCATCCGGGAGAAGATCCTGGAGATCGGCTACGACGCTTCCCACAAGGGCTTCGACGGCGCCTCCTGCGGCGTGTCGGTGTCCATCGGCGCGCAGTCGCCCGACATCGCCCAGGGTGTCGACGACGCCTACGAGCACCGCGTGGGCGGCGACGCCGACGAGCTCGACCGCCAGGGCGCCGGCGACCAGGGCCTGATGTTCGGCTACGCCTGCCGCGAGACGCCGGAGCTGATGCCGCTGCCGATCACGCTCGCGCACCGGCTCGCCCAGCGCCTGTCCGAGGTCCGCAAGACCGGCAAGGTTCCCTACCTGCGCCCCGACGGCAAGACCCAGGTCACCATCGAGTACGACGGCGACAAGCCCGTACGCCTCGACACCGTGGTCGTCTCCACCCAGCACGCGGCCGAGATCGACCTCAAGGAGATGCTCGCCCCCGACATCAAGGAGCACGTGGTCGACCCCGTGCTCGACGGGCTGGAGATCGAGACCGAGGGCTACCGGCTGCTGGTCAACCCGACCGGCCGCTTCGAGATCGGCGGCCCGATGGGCGACGCCGGCCTGACCGGCCGCAAGATCATCATCGACACCTACGGCGGCATGGCACGCCACGGCGGCGGCGCGTTCTCGGGCAAGGACCCGTCCAAGGTCGACCGCTCGGCGGCCTACGCGATGCGCTGGGTGGCCAAGAACGTCGTCGCGGCCGGGCTGGCCGATCGGTGCGAGGTGCAGGTCGCGTACGCGATCGGCAAGGCGCAGCCGGTGGGTCTGTTCGTCGAGTGCTTCGGCACCGAGAAGCTGCCGGTGGAGCAGATCCAGGCCGCCGTGCTGCGGGTCTTCGACCTGCGTCCGGCCGCGATCATCCGCGACCTCGACCTGCTGCGCCCGATCTACTCCGAGACCGCCGCCTACGGGCACTTCGGCCGTGAGGGCTTCTCCTGGGAGTCCACCGACCGCGCCGAGGCTCTTCGGACGGCTGCCGGTCTCTGACCTACCCGGTCTCCGGTTTCTTGCAGGTGCCGCATCCGGCCCGTTGAGGGTCGGGTGCGGCACTTGTCGTCGGCTAGGGTGGTTCGGTGCGGGCGTTGGGCTGATCTCTCGGGGGTCCCAGGCTCGCCGGCGACTGTCGGCTGATCTCTTGGGGTCCCGGGCTCGCCGGCGACTGTCGGGCTGACTTGCTCTTCCGTCGCGCCTGGGGCTCGGGGGCGATGCCGGGCTGGTTCCTTGGGCGTCGGAGCCGGTGGGCGGGCGTCAGGGTTCGTCGGCGGTGGTCGGTGTGGGGCGAGGGGAAGGCGGCTTCTGGTGGGGGCCTCGCTTCTTCGGTGAGGTGGGCTGGTCCGCCTTCGCGAGGTCGTGGCCGTCGGTGGGCGCGGTTCTGCGTGCTTGGCCCGTCCTGTGCGCTGTCGGCCCGCGGGGGCGGTGTTCCTGGCGGGGAGCGCCTTGGCGTGCGGCAGGCCCCCTTGGGTGATCTCCGAGGGGTTCGTGTGGTGGGCGTTGTCCGGGGCGTTCGGGCTGGTGGGCTGCTCGGGTGGCCGGTGGGGGCCGGTCGCCGGGGTGATGCGGGGCCGTGCGCCGGTGGTGTGGGGATGGCGGGGCGCGGGGTCTGGTAGACGTTAGTGCGTGACCCACTCCGACGACGCCCTCCTGCCGCTCGACGCCGTGCGGCCTCCTGCGTCGTCCAAGGACACCAAGGGGGCGGTGGTCGCGGCGCCCGAGCGGCCCGTGGCGCGGGTGGTCGTCGACAGCCCGCTGCCGCACCTCGACCGGCCCTTCGACTACCTGGTGCCCGCCGCCATGCACGAGGCGGCCCGGCCGGGGGTGCGGGTGCGGGTGCGGTTCGCGGGCAAGCTGATCGACGCGTTCCTGCTGGAGCGGGTGGACGAGAGCGATCACGAGGGCAAGCTGACGCCGCTCGAACGGGTGGTCTCTCCCGAGCAGGTGCTCACGCCGGAGATCGCCGGTCTGGCGCGGGCGGTGGCCGACCGTTACGCCGGCACCCTCACCGACGTGCTGCGCCTGGCCGTTCCGCCACGCCACGCCAAGGCCGAGGCCGAGGTCCCGCCCCCCGCTGACCCGGCCCCGCCGCCCGCCCCCTCCGGCGAGGCGGCGCAGAGTGCTTCCGCCACCGTGGCGCCGGCCGTTGGCAGCGAATCTCCTGCCGTGACCCACGCCGGCGGGAGCGGGTCTCCCGCCGTCGCGGTCGCGCAGGTCGCTCCGGGCGCGCCTGCTGAGGACGGGGGAGCGCAGGGCGTGGCGGGCTCGTCCTTCCCGGGACGGGTGCCGGAGCCCGCGGCGTCGCCTCCGGTGAACGAGCTGGCCGAGCAGGACGGCGCCCGGCAGGCGGCGACCCGCGCGGACGGCCGGGCGGCGGCCGGTCCGGCCCACGTGAACGGGGACGCCCCCGAGCGGGCGGCAGAGGGCCGCAAGAGCGCCTGGGACGCCTACCCGACCGGCCCCTCGTTCCTGGACGCGCTGCGCCACGGCCGCGCCCCCCGGGCCGTGTGGTCGGCGCTGCCCGGCGCCACGGGATGGGCCGGGGCCATGGCGGAGGCGGTGCTCGCCACCCTCGACGGCGGGCGGGGAGCGGTCCTCGTGGTGCCCGACGGCAAGGACGTCGCGCTGGCGGACGCCGAGTTCGAGCGGCTGCTCGGCCCCGGCAGGCACGTGGCGCTCACGGCCGACCTCGGACCGGCCGAGCGGTACAGGCGATGGCTGAAGGTCCTCAGAGGCCAGGTGCGCGCCGTCGTGGGCACCCGGGCCGCCATGTTCGCCCCCGTCGCGGAGCTCGGCCTGGTGGCCATCTGGGACGACGGCGACGACCTGCACGCCGAACGCCTGGCCCCCTACCCCCACGCCAGGGAGGTCCTCGGCCTGCGCGCCCACCGGACGGGCGCGGCCATGCTGATCGGCGGCTACGCGCGTACGGCCGAGGCCACCCAGCTCATCGCGGCGCGCTGGGCCAGGCCGATCGTGGCCGCCCGCACCATGATCAGGAGTTTGGCCCCGCGGGTGCGTCCCGCCGGTGAGGACGCCGAGCTGGCCAAGGACCAGGCGGCCCGGCAGGCGAGGCTGCCCAGCCTGGCCTGGCGGGCGCTGCGCCAGGGGCTGGAGAGCGGGCCGGTGCTGGTGCAGGTGCCCAGACGCGGTTACCTGCCGGCGCTGGCCTGCCGCCACTGCCGTGCCCCGGCGCGCTGCGTCCTGCCGCCCACCAGAGTCGCCCCGCACCTGGCCGCACCGCCGGCCCTGGTCGAGGCGGGAGCACGCGCCGAGGCGGAGCCGGAGGCCGGGACCCTGGCCACCGCCACGGACGCACCGGGCGCGACGCCGGAAGGACACGGGAGCGGGGAGTCGCAGTGCCACGGGCCGCTCGCGCTCAGGGCCGGGCACGCCGCCCCCTACTGCCGCTGGTGCGGCCGGGTCGACGCCGACTGGCGGTGCCCGTCCTGCGGCAGCCCCCGGTTGCGTGCGGTCGTCACCGGCGCCAGGCGCACCGCCGAAGAGCTGGGCCGGGCCTTCCCGTCGGTGCAGGTGCGCACCTCGGGCCGCGACGGCGTGCTGGCCGGTGTGCCGGCCGCGCGCGCCCTCGTGGTCGCCACGCCCGGCGCCGAGCCGGTGGCCGAGGGCGGCTACGCGGCGGCCGTGCTGCTCGACGGATGGGCGCTGCTCGGCCGGGCCGACCTGCGGGCGGGGGAGGAGACGCTGCGCCGGTGGATGAACGCCGCCGCGCTGCTGCGGCCGTCCGCCGAGCTGGTGGTGCTCGGGGACGCCGGGCTGCCGGCCGTGCAGGCGCTGCTGCGGTGGGACCCGATCACGCACGCCGAGCGCGAACTGGGCGACCGGGCCGAGCTGGGGTTCCCGCCCGCGGTGCGGATGGCGACGCTGACGGGTTCGGCGAGCGCCGTCCGGCAGATGCTCGACGAGGTGCGCCTGCCGCCGGACGCCCAGGTGCTCGGCCCCGTCCCGGTGGACGAGTCGGGCCTCGAACGGGCCATGATCCGGGTACGGCGCGGCGGCGGGGCGGCGTTGTCGGCCGCGCTCAAGGGGGCCAGTGGGGTGCGTGCGGCGCGTAAGACACCAGATGTCGTGAGGGTGAGTGTCGACCCACTCGACCTGATTTAGACCGTTTCCCCGATTCGCTCATCTGTTGGTCAGCCGTTAGCGTGCCCCTGTGTCGATCGAATGGGTGAACCAGGCCATCGACGACCTGCGCGCATGGGGGCGCGCGCGGGAAGTCGAAGTGGACGCGGACGAGGTCCGCCTGCTCTGCGACTACGCCAGCGACTATCTCAACGTCAACGAACTGCGCGACTTCACGCCGGAGACCTTCGACGAGCTGCTGCTGTCCATCTACCCGCGCAAGGTGATCGCGCCGCCGGAGAGCGCGCCCGAGACCGTGGCGGCCGCCCGCACTCTGGTGGACTACCTCGGCGAGGCCGGCCACGTCAGCCCGGCCACCGTGGCCGGCATGCGGGCCCGGCTCGACGACATCGGCCCCCGCATGCCCGAGGCCCTGGCCGACCCGGCCAACTTCGGCATGGCCAAGAGCCTGTTCAGCTCGATCGGGCCCGAATCGCTCGAACAGGCGGTGCCGATCCCGTCCGGGGAGCTGCCCGACCTGGGCGAGGCGCCCTGCGACTGTCCGGGCTGCACCCCGCTGCCCGCCGTCCGGCTGGCCTCGGAGGAGGAGCTGGCCGAGGCGCTGCGGACCGTTCCGAAGCTGGCCGGCGGCCCGCCACCGGGCGACGGCGAGCCGCTGGGCGCCTGGGCCGAGACCGTGGCCCGCCTGCTGGAGGACGACACCGGCGGCGAGATCACCGGCCACGCCGAGCTCGACGAGGGCCTCTACGACCTGTTCGACATGCTCTACCGCCTCCAGGCGCCGGTGCCGCTCCAGGTCGTCGCCGACTACCTGGAGGAGGTCTCGGGCGAGGGCGGCATCGACGTGGCAGGGGCGCTCGACCGGCTGGCCGGGTGGGGCATGGTCCGCCTCGACGGCAAGGCGGCCGAGCTGACGCCCCTGGCGGTCTGGGGGCTGCGCGAGCACTACCTCTCGCTCGGCCTCGACGCCCCGATCGCCCCCGACCTGGGCGAGGCCGACGCGCGCGGCCTCATCGAGGGGCTGCTCGAAGGGCTGCCCGCCGAGCTGGCCGAGCAGGACATCACCCGCTGGCTGTCCGGCCGCGCGCCGGGGGAGGCCGCGGCCGAGCTGCTGACCGCCGCCTCCGGCGCGCCCGCCGTGGCCCGCGGCATCGCGATCACCATCGTCGACCGGCTGGGCGCCGAGGCCGAGCCGCAGGTGCGCGACCACCTCGACGACCAGGAGCTGCGCCCGCACGTCATACACTGGCTGGCCGCACGTGGTCTGGGCGCGCCGCCGCTCACCCAGGACGAACTGCTCTGGGTCAGCGTCGACATGCTCGCCCTGGCGATGCCGGCCGCGCGGGAGGATCCGGAGATCTTCGCCGAGAACATGGCGGCGTCCGGTCCGCCGGCCCATCTCATCGAGGAGATGTGGCGGGTCGACCACCCCGACGTCGTCGAGGTTCTGGAGCTGCTCGGACGCTCCATCCCCGACGACACGGTGGCCAAGGCGGCGCGCAAGGCGGCGTTCAAGGCGCGCTCCCGGGCCATCCGTTGAGTACGCCCTTGTGACTGCTGTGCAGTAAGTTTCCTGGGTGGCAAACAATGTCTTCGACCTCGCCGAGCTGCGCAAGCTGATCGATGAGCAGGCCGCCGTGCCTCCACGGCCACCTGAGGAGACCTCCGTGGAGCACGAGGCGCTGACCTTCCCGCCCGTCCTGCTGGCGAGCGACGCCGAGCTGGCCCGCGCGGTGCCCGCGGTGCCGCTCGTCGCCGACGCCATCCGCCTGACCGCCTGGACGGGCAGCCGCGAGGTGGGCGCCGACGGCATGCTCGGCGAGTCCGACGCCAGGGCCGCCGCGGAAGAGCTGGGGCTCCAGGAGTCCCGGCTGCCGCTGATCTGGATCGTCGCGGTCAACACCGGCCTGCTGCGCATCCTCGGCGGCCGGGCCTCGCGCGGCCCGCTGTCGATGCAGCTCACGGTCGAGGCCACGCTGGAGTTCTGGGACGGCGTGGTGATGGACGTCCTCGACCGCGCCGACGAGGGCCTGACCGGCTCCTCCGTGGTCGACGACCACTTGGCCGAGATGCTGGCCACGATCTACTCGGTGCGCTCCGGCGTCGCCGTGGGCAACCTGGCCAGGGGTATCCTGCAGTCGCACGAGGTCGCCTGCGCGCCGGGCCAGGTCGAGATGCGCAGGCTGGCCGCCGCGCTGCCGGCCGAGCTGCTGGAGGCGGTCTCGCTGCTGACGTACTGCGGGCTGGTGGAGCAGACCGAGGCCGGGCGCACGGCGCTCACCCCGCTCGGGGTCTGGGCCGTCCGGCGCGACCTGCTGCGCGAGGGCCACGACGCGCCCACCGCCGCCGAGGTGCAGGTCTTCGCCGACCTGTCGGCCGCCGAGCTGGTCGAGGCGCTGGTGAAGGGCACCGCCACGCAGAGCGCCGTGGCGGGCTGGCTGGAGCGGCGGCCCCCCGAGGCGGCCGCCCGCGAGCTGATCGAGATCGCCGCCTCCGGCACCGCCGGGCAGCGCGGCGCGGTCGGCGCCATCCTGGAGGAGCTGGGCCCCGAGGCCGAGCAGCCCGTGCGGCAGGCGCTCGACCACCCGCTCACGCGCCGCTACGCCGCCTCCTGGCTGCACATCCGCGACCTGGAGGCCCCGCCGCTCAGCCCCGAGGACCACACCTGGATCGCGGTCGACAACCTCGCCGCGCTCATGCACCTGTCCGGCCCGGCCGCGGGCCGCCTCGACATGCCCGAGCCGGGCGAAGACCTGATCAAGCTCGTCGGCGAGATGCCCGCGGTCGGCCACCCCGACACGCTGGCCGTGCTCGACATGCTCGCCGGCACCCACGACGACCGGGCGGTGGCCAAGGCGGCGCGCAAGGCCGCCATGAAGGCCCGCTCCCTGCGCCACGACCGGCCGCCGGCCCACCGCCGGTAAACTGGGCTGATCCACGTTCGAGAACAGGAGTGAGCCCCTTGGCGATCCAGTCGATCCGGCTGTTCGGAGATCCGGTGCTGCGCACCCCGGCGGCCCCGGTCGTCGACTTCGACAAGGAGCTGCGCAAGCTGGTCAAGGACCTCACCGACACGATGATGGACGCCCCGGGCGCGGGCCTGGCGGCCCCGCAGATCGGCGTCGGCCTGCGGGTGTTCACCTACTACGTCGACGACCGGCTCGGCCACCTCATCAACCCCGACCTCGACCTGTCCGCCGACCTCGACGAGGAGGGCGAGGAGGGCTGCCTGTCCTTCCCCGGCCTGTCCTACCCGACGCCGCGGGCCGTCCGCGCCGTGGCCAAGGGCTTCGACATGCACGGTGAGCCGGTCACGCTGGAGGGCACCGACCTGATGGCCCGCTGCTTCCAGCACGAGACCGACCACCTCGACGGCATCCTGTTCATCGACCGCATGGACCCCAAGCAGCGCAAGCTGGCCATGAAGGCCATCCGCGAGGCCGAGTGGAGCGGCCTGTCCGCCCCCGTGATCAAGATGTCGCCGCACGCCACCGGCGGAAGGGCGCTCTGACGATGCGGCTGGTCTTCGCGGGCACACCCGAGACGGCGCTGCCGTCGCTGCGCATGCTGATCGACTCACCGCGGCACGAGGTCGTGGCCGTCATCACCCGTCCCGACGCCCAGTCAGGGCGGGGGCGCAAGGTCCACCCCTCGCCGGTGGCCGAGCTCGCGGAGGAGGCCGGCATCGAGGTGCTGCGCCCGGCCAAGGTCGGCGACCCCGCCTTCCTCGACACGCTGCGCGCGCTGGAGCCCGACTGCTGCCCGGTGGTGGCCTTCGGCGCGCTGTTGCCGCAGTCGGCCCTCGACGTGCCCCGTCACGGCTGGATCAACCTGCACTTCTCGGTCCTGCCCGCCTGGCGCGGGGCGGCGCCCGTCCAGCACGCGGTGCTGCACGGCGACGAGATCACCGGCGCGACGACGTTCCAGATCGTCAAGGAGCTCGACGCGGGCCCGGTCTACGGGGTCGTCACCGAGGAGATCCTGACCCACGACACCAGCGGCGCCCTCCTCGAACGCCTGTCGGTCTCCGGCGCCGGCCTGCTGGCCGCCACGCTCGACGGCGTCGAGGACGGCGCGCTGGAGGCCCGTCCCCAGCCGCTCGACGGCGTGACGATCGCGCCCAAGATCAACGTCGCCGACGCGCGGGTCGACTGGTCCAAGCCCGCCATGCGGGTCGACCGCCTGATCCGCGCCTGCACCCCCAGCCCGGGGGCATGGAGCGAGTTCAGGGGCCAGCGGGTGAAGCTCGGCCCGGCCAAGGTCGCCGTCCAGGCCGACCGGCTCGCGCCCGGCCGGATCCTGGCCACGAAGAGCCACGTGCTCGTCGGCACCGCCACCGACCCGGTCGAGCTGGGCGAGGTGCAGCCGCAGGGCAAGCGGGCGATGGGCGCCGTCGAGTGGGCGCGCGGCGTCCGGCTTGCGGGTGACGATGTCTTCGCGTGATCCCCGGCGGTTGCCGGGCGGGCCCACGGGCACCAAGCCGCGCGGCGCCGGCCGTCCGCGCCGACCGGCCCGCGACCACGCCCGCAACGCCGCCTTCGACCTCCTGCGGGCCGTCGACGAGCGCGACGCCTACGCCAACCTGCTCCTGCCGCGAATGCTGCGCGAGCGTGACATCCGGGGGCGCGACGCGGCGCTGGCCACCGAGCTGGCCTACGGCACGCTGCGCGGCCTCGGCACCTACGACGCCATCATCGAGATGTGCAGCGACCGCGCGCCCGACCCGGCCGTGCGCGACGCCCTGCGGCTGGGGGCCCACCAGCTCCTGCGCATGCGCGTCCCGCCGCACGCCGCCGTCGGCACCACCGTCGATCTCGTACGCCTGCGCATCGGGCAGGGCGCGGCCAAGTTCGTCAACGCGGTGCTGCGCAAGATCGGCTCGCGCGAGCTGGAGGACTGGATCCCCATCGTCGCGCCCGACTCCGACCAGGACCCGGTCGGCCATCTGGCCGTCGCCTACGGGCATCCCCGGTGGATCGTCTCGGCCTTCCGCGACGCGCTGGGCGGTGGCGGGGAGCTGGCCGATCTGCTCGACGCCGACAACGTCCGGCCGCTGGTGACGCTGGTCGCCCGGCCGGGGCGCAGCTCGGTGGCGGAGCTGGCCGAGGCCGGTGCCGCGCCCGGCCGTTACTCGCCGTACGCGGCCTACCTGCGCGAGGGCGACCCCGGGCAGATCGAGGCCGTGGCCGAGACCCGCGCGGCCGTCCAGGACGAAGCCAGCCAGCTCGTGGCGCTCGCCCTGACCCGCGTGCCGCTCGACGGCGAGGACGAGCTCTGGCTGGACATGTGCGCCGGGCCGGGCGGCAAGGCGGGCCTGCTCGACGCCGTCGCCACGTACGGCGACCTGGCCGGCCTCGACGGCGAGCGCCGCACAGGCGACGGCCCGGCGGCGGGCGACGGCGGTGCGGCGGGCAGTGGTGCGGCGGGCGACGGCCTGGTGGCGTTCCCCGGCGGGGCGCGGGTGCTGGCCGCCGACGTGCAGTACCACCGGGCGCGGCTGGTCTGGCAGACCACCAGGAGCGCCTCGGTCGTCACCGCCGACGGCACCGAACCCGCCTGGCGGCCCGGGGTGTTCGACCGGGTCATGCTCGACGCCCCCTGCACGGGACTGGGCGCGCTGCGGCGGCGTCCGGAGGCCCGGTGGCGGCGCGACCCGGCCAGCATCGCCGAGCTGGGCGCGTTGCAGCGGCGGCTGCTCGGCACGGCCCTCGACGCCGTGCGCCCGGGTGGGGTGGTGGCGTACGTGACCTGCTCGCCACACCTGGCCGAGACGCGCGTCGTGGTCGGCGACGTCATGGGCCGCAGGGACGACGTGGAGCAGCTCGACGCGCGCGACTACCTGCCTGAGGTCGACGGGCTCGGCGACGGCCCGCACGCGCAGTTCTGGCCCCACCGCCACGGTACGGACGCCATGTTCCTCGCCCTCCTCCGCAAACGTCCCTGACCGCCTCCTCGCCCGCGTGCCCGTGTGGTGGCGGGGGCGAGGCGGTGGGAGGGGGCGTCGAGGGGGAGCGGGCGGTTCAATAGACTGGCGCATCATGGCCGTACAGATCTCGCCCAGCATCCTCGCCGCCGACTTCGCGCGGCTGGCCGACGAGGCCGCCGCCGTGCCGAACGCCGACTGGCTGCACGTGGATGTCATGGACTACCACTTCGTGCCCAATCTCACCCTCGGGCTGCCCGTGGTGGAGTCCCTGCGCAAAGCCACCCAGACACCCCTCGACTGCCACCTCATGATCGCCGACCCCGACCGCTGGGCCCCCCAGTACGCCGAGGCCGGGGCGGGCAGCGTGACCATCCACGCGGAGGCGTCCAAGGCGCCGGTGCGGACGCTGCGCGAGATCCGGTCGCTCGGCGCCAGGGCGGGGCTCGCGCTCAATCCGGCCACGGCGGTGGAGCCGTTCGAGGGGCTGTTCGGTGAGATCGACATGCTGCTGCTGATGACGGTCGAGCCGGGGTTCGGGGGGCAGAAGTTCCTCGACATGGTGCTGCCGAAGGTGCGGGCGGCGCGGGCGATGATCGAGCGGCACGGCGGGTCGGTCTGGCTGCAGGTCGACGGGGGTGTGACGGCCGAGACGATCGAGCGCTGCGCGGAGGCGGGCGCCGACGTGTTCGTGGCCGGCAGCGCCGTCTACGGGGCCGCAGACCCGGTGGCGGCCATCGACGCCCTCCGCGCCGCCGCCACCCGTTGACCGTCCCCCGCCATCCGCCGACCTTTCCCCACCACCGTTGACCCTTCCCGCCACGGGCGTGCCTCGCGCGCTCCCGTGGCCCCTCCACCCCTCGGTGAGGTGTCCTCCGCGCAGGGCCGTTGCTCCATCGCCTCTCCAGGAGGCGTGCCCGCGCGCTGGTGCGGAGCCTTTGCGAGGTGCTCGGGCACTCCCGTGGCCTGTCCGTGAGGTGCGCACCGCAGCCCTGCCGCAGCGCCTCGGCCCCCGTCTGTCAGGTGCGGGTCCATCGGGGTGCGGGCCCGTTGCGGGCGCGGGCCCAGGGAGGGTGCAGGTCCGCTCGGGGTGCGCGCTCACTGGGGGCGCGGGCTCACTGAAGGTGCGAGTCCGCTGGGGGTGCGCGCTCACTGGGGGGTGGGTCCGCTGGAGGGGCGGGCTCACTTGGGGGAGGCGGGCCTGCTGGGAGTGTGAGGTCCGCTCGGGGTGCGGGGCTCGGCGGGTGGGAGGCGAGCTTCCGTGGAGGGATGGCGGAGGGGCGGGGCCGGGGTGGTGAGCGGAGCGTGAGCGTGGGGTGATCGTCCCGGGGACGCCTTCGGGGCGGGCGGCAGCGTGCCCTCGGACCGATCCACTTCGGTCACCCGCCTGAGATCAAAAGCCGCGACGTCGCGAAATATCAATCCCCGACCTATTGATCAGTATGACGTGCGTCACTTTGAGATTGGGTTATTTTTTGTCAGGATTCTGTGACATACGCTGATCCGATAGCGCCGGTTACCGATCTTGATAGCGCACGTTCCCCCTGGTCAACCCCCATATAGGGCCATGATCGACGGCCGGGTGCCGCAGCGCTTAGTGACCTTACCGTTATGTCGAACTATTGCTGACTGTGATGTTTGGCTAGATATCCTGCGTTTTGATCGCCGTTCCGCGTCATGACTTTTCGCGGCGTAAGACGGTCTTTTTCCATTGCGGGGGTCTTCTCCTACCGGGGTTTCCGGGCCCTCGTTCAGTGCGAACGGAGGGTAATGGGCAAGTACCTGCTCCGCAGGTTGGCGATCAATCTGATCTTGGTCGCGATCGCGGCCAGCTTGGCTTACATGCTCGCCGCGACGACCATGAACCCCCGCGGCGCGTATGAAGGCCGCCAACCTCCCGTCGCCGAGGAAGTCATCGACGCCACCCTCGACAGCTACAACCTCAACGACAAGACGCCCGTCCTGGAGCGCTACGGGACCTGGGTCAAGGGCGTCGTCACGGGGGACTTCGGCAAGACCTGGAACGGCGGTTCGGTCAACGACGAGATGGGCCGGCGGATCTTCGTCAGCCTCCGGCTGCTGCTGGTGGGCACGATCCTCGGGTTCGTGTTCGGAGTGGCGCTCGGCGCCCTGTCGGCGATCAAGCAATATCGGGTGACCGACCGGGTGATCGGCGTCGGCTCGTTCGTGATCATGGCGATTCCGGTGTTCGTGCTGGCCACGCTGCTGGCGATCAGCGCCTACAACCTCAACCGCGGCCTCGGCTTCACGCTGATCGAGTTCACCGGCGAGTACAACCCCAAGCTGTCCGGCTGGGACCAGTTCGCCAACCGGCTGAACCACCTGATCCTGCCGACCATCTCGCTGAGCCTCGGCTCGATCGCCTTCTACAGCCGCATCCAGCGCAACATGATGCTCGACGTGCTCGGCCAGGACTTCGTCCGCACCGCGATGGCCAAGGGCCTGCGGCGCAGGACGGCGCTGGTCAAGCACGCGCTGCGCACCGCGCTGATCCCGGCGGCCACGTACTTCGCCTTCGCCTTCGGCACGATGCTCACCGGCGCCACCTTCACCGAGAAGATCTTCGCCTGGAACGGCATGGGCGCCTGGCTGGTCGACTCGATCAACCAGAACGACGTGAACTCGGTCGCCGCGGTCAGCATGTTCGCCTCCGTCTGCGTCCTGTTCGCCGGCTTCCTGTCGGACCTGCTGGTGGCGGCCCTCGACCCACGAGTGCGGGTGAGCTAAGTGCGTTCCAAGGTTGTTCTCGGGCGGATGCTGCGTAACCGGCAGGCCCGCTACGGCTTCATCGCCCTCCTGCTGCTGGTGGCGCTGGCCTACATCGGCCCCTTCTTCGGCGCCTACGACTGGACGGACAAGGACTTCCTGTCCTTCCTGTCGGCCCCCTCGTCCGACCACTGGTGGGGCACCACCACGATCGGCCAGGACATGTACGCCGTCACCCTGCGCGGCATGCAGAAGTCGATCATCATCGGCCTGCTCGTGGCGCTCATCTCGACCGGTCTGGCCGCCATGGTCGGCGCCTTCGCCGGGTACTTCGGCGGCTGGGTGGACCGCGTCCTCATGTGGGGCGTGGACCTGCTCCTCGTCCTGCCCAGCTTCCTGATCATCGCGATCGCCTCGCCGCGCCTGCGCGGCGCCTCCTGGCTCTGGTTCGTGGTCCTGCTGGCGGCGTTCGCCTGGATGATCACCTCCAGGGTGGTGCGCAGCATGACGCTCTCGCTCCGTGAGCGCGAGTACGTGCAGGCGGCCGTCTACATGGGCATCCCCCGCTGGAAGATCATTTTCCGGCACATCGTGCCGAACCTGTCCTCCTTGCTGATCATCGACGCCACCCTCAACGTGAGTGGCGCGGTCATCGGCGAGGCCGCGCTGTCCTTCTTCGGCTTCGGCATCCAGCCGCCCGACGTCTCGCTCGGCACGCTGATCGCCGAGGGCTCCCGCAACGCCACCGGCTACCCCTGGCTGTTCGCCTTCCCCGCCGGGCTCCTGGTGCTGCTGGTCCTGAGCATCAACCTCATCGGAGACGGCCTGCGCGACGCACTCGACCCGGGGAGCAACTCATGAGCATCCTGGAGGTTCAAGACCTCACCGTGACGTTCCCCGGCGGCATCGAGGCCGTGCGCGGCGTCAGCTACGAGGTGGCCCGCGGCGAGGTCCTGGGCATCGTGGGCGAGTCCGGTTCGGGCAAGTCCGTCACGTCCCTGGCGATCATGGGCCTGCTGCCGCGCAACGCCCAGATCAGCGGCTCGGTCAAGCTCCACGGCCAGGAGCTGATCGGGATGAAGGAAGACGACCTGGTCAAGGTCCGCGGCAAGTCGATGAGCATGATCTTCCAGGATCCGCTGTCGGCCTTCACGCCCGTCTACACGATCGGCGACCAGATCTCCGAGGCGCTGCGCGTCCACCAGAAGCTGAACAAGGACAAGGCCGCCAAGCGCGCGGTCGAACTGCTCGACCTGGTCGGCATCCCGCACCCGGACGTCCGGGCCAAGGCGTTCCCGCACGAGTTCTCCGGCGGCATGCGCCAGCGCGCGATGATCGCGATGGCCATCGCCAACGACCCCGACCTGCTGATCTGCGACGAGCCGACCACCGCGCTCGACGTGACCATCCAGGCCCAGGTGCTGGAGGTGCTCAAGACCGCCCAGCGCGAGACGGGCGCCGGCATCGTCATGATCACGCACGACCTGGGCGTCGTCGCGGGCATGGCCGACCGGGTGCTGGTCATGTACGCCGGCAAGCCGGTCGAGCAGGGCAACGTCGACGACATCTACTACCGGCCGCGGATGCCGTACACGATGGGACTGCTCGCCTCGATCCCCAGGATCGACGGCGAGGAGGGGCCGCTGGTGCCGATCGAGGGCAACCCGCCCTCCCCGGCGGCGCTGCCGCCGGGCTGCCCGTTCGCGCCGCGCTGCCCGATGAAGATCGACTCGTGCGACGACGAGGAGCCCCCGCTCACCGACGTCGGCGGCGGCAGGCACGTCGCCTGCATCCGCTCCCGCGAGATCGAGTACAAGGGCCTGACCGGCACGGACGTGTTCCCGGTCCCGGTCATCCCGGTCAGCGAGGTGGTCCGCGTGCCGCGCGAGCAGCGCGCGACGGTGCTGGAGCTGGACAACCTCATCCGGCACTACCCGCTGATGAAGGGCGCGGTGTTCAAGCGCCGCGTCGGCACCGTGCACGCCGTGGACGGCATCAGCTTCGACATCGCCGAGGGCGAGACGCTGGCCCTGGTCGGCGAGTCGGGCTGCGGCAAGACCACGACCCTGCAGCAGATCATGCAGCTCGCCCCGCCGCAGAGCGGCCGGATCGTCGTGCTCGGCCAGGACAGCGCCAAGCTTGGCCCGTCCGGGCGCAAGGCGCTCAGGGGCGACCTGCAGATCGTCTTCCAGGACCCGATGGCGGCGCTCGACCCGCGCATGCCGGTGGGCGACATCATCGCCGAGCCGCTGCGCGCCCACGGGCGCAAGAACGTCAAGCAGCGGGTCGCCGAGCTGCTCGAACTGGTGGGCCTGGCGCCCGAGTACGCCGAGCGCTACCCGCAGAGCTTCTCCGGCGGCCAGCGCCAGCGCATCGGCATCGCCCGCGCGCTGGCCCTGGAGCCCAAGCTGCTCGTCCTGGACGAGCCGGTCTCGGCACTGGACGTGTCCATCCAGGCCGGCGTCATCAACCTGCTGGACGAGCTGAAGAACACCCTGGGGCTGTCGTACCTGTTCGTGGCGCACGACCTGGCCGTGGTCCGGCATCTGGCCGACCGCGTCGCGGTCATGTACCTCGGCAGGATCGCCGAGATCGGCACGGTCGAGGAGGTCTACGACCGCCCCGCGCACCCCTACACGCAGGCGCTGCTGTCAGCGATCCCGCTGCCCGACCCCGAGATGGAGCGCACGCGCAAGCGGATCCTGCTCGAAGGCGACCTGCCCAGCCCGGCCGACCCGCCATCGGGTTGCCGGTTCCGCACGCGCTGCCCCAAGTTCGCCCTCCTCACCGAGGCCGAACGCCGGCGCTGCGTGGACGAAGAGCCCTCGGTTGCCCGGCTCGCGACCGCCGTGGACCACGGCGCCGCCTGCCACTACGCGGAGGAAGTCGAGGTCATCACGGCCTCGGACGATCAGGAGGAAAAGTGAAGGTTCGTTACCGGGCGGCGGCGGGAATCGCCGTCCTCGCCATGGCCGCGGCGGCTTGTGGCGGTGGTGGCGGCGAGGCCAAGAAGCCGAGCGCCGAGCAGTCGCAGCAGGCTCAGCAGCAGATGTCGCAGACCCCTGGCATCTCGATCAACCCCGTCGCGTACGAGCAGGTCAAGGACGGCGGCACGCTCACCCTCTCGGTCGGCCAGTGGCCGAGCCAGTGGAACGGCAACCACGTCGACGGCAACCAGCGCGACACGGCGGACATGCTGGACTCGCTGATGCCGCAGCTGATGGTCGCCGACTCCGAGGCCAACTTCAAGGCGAACCCCGACTACCTCACCGACGTCAAGATGGACCTGTCGTCGGGCAAGCAGGTCGTCACCTACACGCTGAACGAGAAGGCCCAGTGGTCGGACGGCACGCCGATCACCTGGAAGGACCTCGAGGCGGCGTGGAAGGCCAACAGCGGCAAGGACAAGAAGTTCAAGCCGGCCTCCACCGACGGCTGGGACCGCATCGAGTCGGTCACCAAGGGTGACAGCGACAAGGTCGCCATCGTGACGTACGGGAAGAACTACCCCGAGTGGATGGGGCAGTTCTCGCGCTCGCCGCACCTGTACCCGGCCTCCCACATGGAGACCCCGGAGAAGTACGAGAAGGACTACCTGCAGAAGATCCCGGTCACCGCCGGGCCCTTCAAGGTCGAGAGCATCAACGAGGGCACCAAGACCCTGACCGTGGTGCGCGACGACAAGTGGTGGGGCAGGAAGGCCAAGCTCGACAAGGTCATCTTCCGTACCATCGAGACCCCCGCCGCGCAGGTCAACGCCTTCGCCAACGGTGAGCTCGACGCGGTGGAGATCCCGCCGGGCAGCCCGGCCGACCTCAAGCGGGCCAAGGAGGTCCCGAACGTCGACGTCCGCAAGGCGCTCAGCCCGAACTGGCGGCACATCACCGTCAACAACCAGAGCGAGTTCCTGAAGGACAAGTCGGTCCGCCAGGCCGTCGCGTACGCGATCAACCGTGACGTGATCACGCAGTCCGACCTCAAGGACATGGACTGGCCGCTGCAGACGCTCGGCAACCACGTCTTCATGAACAACCACAAGGCGTACGTCGACAACTCCGGCGAACTGGGCAAGTACAACCTGCCCAAGGCCAAGGAGCTGCTCGACGCGGCCGGCTGGAAGCAGGAAGGCGACGTCCGCAAGAAGGACGGCAAGGAGTTCTCGCTGAACTTCGTCGTCCCGGCGGGCCTGCCCTACGCCAAGACCGAGGGCGAGCTCACCCAGGCCATGCTCAAGGAGGCCGGGATCAAGCTGACGATCCGCCCGGTCCCCGATGACAAGTTCTTCACCGACTTCATCATCAAGGGCGACTTCGACCTGGTGCCGTTCTCCTGGATCGGCACGCCGCTGCCCCTCGGCGGCCTGCCCCAGATCTACAAGACCGGCTCCGAGTCGAACTTCCCCAAGGGCAGCGACCCGGCGCTGGACGCCGCGATCGACGCCGCGGTCAGCGAGATGGACCCGACCAAGGCCTACGAGCTGGCCAACGCGGCCGACAAGCTGATCTGGGACCAGGTGCACACCATCCCGCTGTACCAGCGTCCTGACATCCAGGCCACCAAGAAGACGCTGGCCAACTACGGCGCCTTCGGCTACCAGGCCGCCGACTACACGGCGATCGGCTTCACCGGCTGATCTCCGTAGCCTCGTCGAAAACCCCTGGCCGGTTCCCGGCTGGGGGTTTTTGGCATGGTTTGTCGTCCCACTGGGTAACTGTTCACTTATGGACGACGACTATGGGATCTTCGGCCCCGAGTCGGTGACCTGGCGGGTGATGGGGGAGCCGATCCAGCTCGTCGGCGGCTTCCGGGCGCTGCTGATGCAGGGGCTGCACCCCAGGGCGATGCGCGGCGTGCTGCAGAACTCGGCGCTGCTCGACCCGGCCGAGGCGTGGTCGCGCTTCCTGCGGACCAGCGAGTTCGTCCGGGTGCGCACGTACGGCACGCGCGCGGAGGTCGAGCGGGCCGGCCGCCGGGTGCGCAAGATCCACGCCACGCTGACCGCCCGCGACCCCGACACCGGCGAGACCTACCATCTCGACGACCCCGAAGCGCTGCGCTGGGTGCACGTCGGCGAGGTCGACTCCTACCTGACGGTGGCCCGCCGCGCCGGCGTGCGGCTGTCCGACGCCGACGCCGACCGGTTCGTCGCCGAGTGGCGGGGCGCCGCCGAGGTCGTGGGCCTGGACCGGGACGACGTGCCCGGCTCGGTGGCCGAGCTGCGCGACTACATCGACGGCCGGCGTCCGGGGCTGCGGCTCGTGCCCGAGGCCGCCCATCCGCTGCGGTTGTCGCTGCACACGCCGCTGCCCGGCGCGCTGTCCGCGCTGCGGCCCGCCGTGCCCGCGCTGACCGTGCTGGCCCTGGCCACGCTGCCGCGCTGGGCCCGCCGTCTGTACGGCCTGCCCGCCACGCCCGTCGGCGACCTGTGGGCCTCGGCCACGCTGCGCGCCCTGCACACCGGCATCGGCCTGGTCCCCGAGCAGGTCCGCTACGCGCCCTCGGCCCGCCGGGCGCGCAAGCTGATGGCTGCCTGAGCGAGCGCTTGTTCAAAAAGCGCGGGGGCGGTCGCGCTTTCCGTAATCGGCATGGCAAACTGGTACAAGAAGAGAGCTAGCGTGCTCCGGGGTCGGTGAAAGTCCGAACCGGCGGTTACAGTCCGCGACCCGGCCGATGCCATCGGCCGGTTGACCTGGTGAAATTCCAGGACCGACGGTTAAAGTCCGGATGGGAGGAAGCGCGCGAGGTGTCCGGCGTCCCAGCCGGGCTCCTGACGTGGTGCCGTGACGGCACCAGAAAACCCCCCGGGGCCCGCCGTGGCTTGAAGCTACTGGCGAGTAGGAGACCCGGGTGGACATCTCAGCCGCCGACGCCGCGCACATGGCGCGCGCCGTCGAGCTGGCCGCGCGAGGACACGGCGGCACCA
The DNA here is from genome assembly GCF_040631115.1 of Nonomuraea sp. NPDC005692. NCBI lineage: Bacteria > Bacillati > Actinomycetota > Actinomycetes > Streptosporangiales > Streptosporangiaceae > Nonomuraea > Nonomuraea sp. NPDC005692. Next base: position 248,874 of record NZ_JBEXYU010000003.1, read on the forward strand.
GCCCGAACCCCGTCGTCGGCTGCGTCGTGCTGTCGGCCGCCGGGCAGGTCGTCGGCGAGGGCTTCCACGCGTACGCGGGCGGGCCGCACGCCGAGGTCGTGGCGCTGGCGCAGGCGGGCGAACAGGCGCGGGGCGGCACGGCGTACGTTACGCTGGAGCCCTGCGACCACACCGGCCGCACCGGGCCGTGCAGCCGGGCGCTGCTGGCCGCGGGCGTGGCCCGGGTGGTCGTCGCCGTGGCCGACCCCAACCCCAAGGCCGCCGGCGGCGCGGCGCGGCTGCGCGCGGCCGGGGTGAGCGTGACGCAGGGGGTGCTGGCCGAGGCGGCCGAGCGGGTCAACGAGGAATGGCTCACCTATGCCCGGCTCGGCAGGCCGCACGTGACCTGGAAGTTCGCCGCGACCCTCGACGGCAGGTCGGCCGCCGCCGACGGCACCAGCCAGTGGATCACCTCGCCGCAGGCGCGGGCCGACGTGCACCGGCTGCGCGCCGCCTCCGACGCGATCGTGGCCGGGATCGGCACCGTGCTCGCCGACGACCCCCACCTCACCGTCCGCCTGCCCGAGGACGTCGCGGCGGGCACCGGGGCGAACGTGGCGGAGGGCGACGCGGGGGCGCTGCTGGCCGGCAGCCCGCCGCTGGCCGGCCGGCCCCTGGGCGCCCGGCCGCCGCTGCGGGTCGTCGTGGACACCGAGGGCAGGACGCCGCCCGCGGCCCGCGTCCTCGACGACGAGGCCCCCACGCTGGTCGCCGTCGCCGACGACGCCGTGACGGGGCTCAAGGCCGGCCTGCTGCGCCTGCCCCGGCACGCGGAGGGCGGCCTCGACCTGCACGCCCTCCTGCGCGAGCTGGGCGCCCGCGAGGTGGTCGGCGTGTTCCTGGAAGGCGGTCCTGCCCTGGCCGGCGCGTTCCTGCGGCAGGGCCTCATCGACCGCGTGATCGCCTACCTCGCCCCCGCCCTCCTCGGCGAGGGCAGGGCCGCGCTCGGCCCGGCGGGCGTCGGCACGATCAGCGGCGCCCACCGCCTCACCTTCGACGAGTTTTCCCCCATCGGGCCGGATCTGCGGCTGACCGCGCGGCCCGCTCCGCATCAAGGCAGGGAGAAGTGATGTTCACCGGAATCATCGAGGAGAAGGGCGAAGTCGTCGCCATCGAGCCGGCGGGCGGCGGCGCCCGCCTGTCCGTACGCGGCCCGCTCGTCACCTCCGACGCCGCCCACGGGGACTCGATCGCCGTCAACGGCGTCTGCCTGACGGTCGTCGAGGTCAAGGACGACGTGTTCACCGTCGACGTCATCAGGGAGTCGCTCGACCGCAGCTCGCTCGGCGGCCTCACCGCCGGCTCGGCGGTCAACCTCGAACGGTCCGTACGCGCCGACCAGCGCCTCGGCGGCCACATCGTCCAGGGCCACGTCGACGGCACCGCCCGCCTGCTGTCCCGCGCCCCCGGCGAGAACTGGGACGACCTGCGCTTCTCCCTGCCCGGCCCGCTCAGCCGGTACGTGGCCGAGAAGGGCTCGATCGCCATCGACGGAATCAGCCTGACCGTCACGACGGTTGACGACGACAGCTTCGGCGTGAGCCTCATCCCGACCACGCTGAAGCTGACCACCATGGGCGACCGCCAGGTGGGCGACGTGGTGAACCTCGAGGTCGACGTGATCGCCAAGTATGTGGAGAGGCTGGTGGGCACCCGATGAGCTGGGTGGACGCATCGATTGACATCTTCGGTCTGCCGGTGAAGTGGACCGACCTGCTGGGCAACGTGTTCGCCCTCGCCACGGTGGCGTTCGCGATGCGCAAGTCCATGTGGACCTGGCCCGTGCAGTTCACCGGCTCGGTGCTGCTGTTCCTCGCCTCGATCAGCGCGCACGTCACCGGCAACGCGCTCAAGCAGGCCCTGTTCGCCGTGCTGGCCGTCTACGGGTGGTGGAAGTGGCGGCAGGGCACCCAGGAGCACGCCCTGTCCGTCCGGCCCGCCACGGGCGGCGAGCGGTGGCGGATGCTGGCGGCGCTCGCGGTGGGCACCGCGGTGGTGACGGTCCTGTTCAAGGCGTTCGACCTGTCGTGGTACCCGGGCGCGCCGGTGGCCGTCGTGGCCTCCGACGCCTACATCTTCGTCGGCGGCGCGGTCGCCACCTGGGCGCAGGGCCGCGCGCTGGTCGACTTCTGGATCGTCTGGGTGCTGGTCGACCTGGTGGGCGTGCCGGTGGCGTTCAACTCCGGCCTCTACGTCTCCGGCGCCGTCTACGCCGTGTTCTTCGTCATGGTCCTCACGGGCTTCGCCAAGTGGCTGCGCGAGTACCGCGCCGCCCGTCCGGAACTGGTGGCAGCGGCATGAGCGAGTTCAAGCTCGACCCGATCGAGCGGGCCATCGAGGACATCCGCAACGGCCGACCCGTCGTGGTCGTCGACGACGAGAACCGCGAGAACGAGGGCGACCTGATCTTCGCCGCCCAGAAGGCCACGCCGGAGCTGTGCACGTTCCTGATCCGGCACACCAGCGGCATGATCTGCGTGGCCATGGACGGCAAGGAGCTCGACCGGCTCGGGCTGCCGCTCATGGTGGCCCAGAACCGCGAACGCCTGCGCACCGCGTACACGGTCACCGTGGACGCCCGTGACGGCGTCACCACCGGCATCTCCGCCGCCGACCGCGCGAGGACCATCCGCACCCTCGCCGACTCGGCCACCGAGCCCAACGAGCTGGTCCGGCCCGGCCACGTCTTCCCGCTGCGCTACCGTGAGGGCGGCGTGCTGGCCCGGCGCGGCCACACCGAGGCGGCCGTCGACCTGGCCAAGCTCGCCGGGCTCTCGCCGGCCGGTGCGCTGGCCGAGGTGGTCAACGACGACGGCACCATGGCCAGGCTGCCCCAGCTGCGCCGCTTCGCCGACGAGCACGACCTGGCGCTGGTCTCCATCGAGCAGCTCGTCGACCACCGCCGCCGCGCCGAGAGCATGGTCACCAGGGTCGCCGAGACCCGGCTGCCCAACGCGTACGGCATGTGGCGGGCCTACGGCTACGCCAGCGCCCTCGACGGCGGCGAGCACGTCGCGCTGGTCTACGGAGACCTCGGCGGCGGCGACAACATCCTGGTCAGGGCCCATTCCGAGTGCCTGACCGGCGACGTGTTCGGTTCGCTGCGCTGCGACTGCGGCGTGCAGCTCGACCACGCCATGGGCGCCATCGCGCAGGAGGGCCGCGGCGTCGTCGTCTACCTGCGCGGCCACGAGGGCCGGGGCATCGGCCTGCTGGCCAAGCTCAAGGCCTACAGCCTCCAGGACAACGGCAGCGACACCGTCGACGCCAACGTCGAGCTGGGGCTGCCGGTGGACGCCCGCGAGTTCTCCAACGCCGGGCAGATCCTGGCCGACCTGGGCGTGCGCTCGGTGCGGCTGCTCACCAACAACCCGGCCAAGCTCAAGGGCATGGACGGCTACGGCATCAAGGTGCTCGGCCGCGAGCCCATGCCCGTGGCCCTGAACCCGCACAACGAGCGTTACCTGGAGGCCAAGCGCGAGCGGCTCGGCCATGACATCGCGGACATCGCGGCGGGCGTCCCGCACGACATCTCGGAGGCATCATGAGTGGCGAAGGCCGTCCCGGCGTGGCCGTGGTGGACGCGGCGGGCCTGGTCGTGGGCGTGGTGGCGGCCAGCTGGCACGCCAAGATCACCGACCAGCTCGTGGCGCGGGCCGTGCAGGCGTGCGACGACAGCGGCGCCACCGCGACCGTGGTCCGCGTGGCCGGCTCGCTGGAGATCCCCGTCGTGGCCCAGGCCCTGGCCCGGCGTTGTGACGCGGTGGTCGCCCTCGGCGCGGTCATCAAGGGCGAGACCGCCCATTTCGACTACGTCTGCGACTCGGTCACCAGCGGCCTGACCCGCGTCTCGCTCGACGAGGAGACACCCGTCGGCAACGGCGTGCTCACCTGCGAGACGATGGATCAGGCGCTCGACCGCTCCGGGCTGCCCGGCAGCAAGGAGGACAAGGGCTACGAGTCGGCCCTGGCCGCCCTGGAGACCGCCCTCCTCCTGAGGGACCTCCACTGACCTGCGGTAGGTTTCCCTCGTGCCCGAGCCCGTGACCCCGCCGCCCCTGCCCGTGACCTGGCGTCCCCGCCGGGGCCGGATCGTGCCCTACGCCTTCGCCCTGGTGGTGGTGGCGGGGGCGGTTCTCATGGCGGTCTTCATCGCCGACCCGTTCAAGCTGCCCGACCGGGTGGCGATCGTGGGCTTCGGCCTGGCGGTGGCGTACGTGCTGCACCTGCTGGGCCGGGTCCGGGTGGAGGCCGACGAGAAGGGCCTGACCGTCGTCAACGCCCTGCGCGTCCACCGCTACACCTGGCCCGAGGTCATCGACGTGACCCTCCTGGTGGGCGACCCGTGGCCGAAGATCGACTTCTCCGACGGCCGGACGATCGGCGCCATGGGCATCCAGGGCTCGGAGAAGGCCCGCGCCCGCCGGGCCACGGCCGAGCTGGCCGCGCTGATCCACGAGCGCGGCGAGGCGTCCGAGTCCGGCGACTGAACCGCGCGACTGAAACCCGTTCCGAGGGCGAGCCGATATCGCCGGAGCGGGGTTGCGACGTAGCCTGAAGGCGTGCTGCGGCGGACAATCAGGGCAATGGACATCGAGTCGCCGGACAAGCTCATCGAGCTGCTCGACCGGCACGACTACCTGGCCGACCGGGGGCTGGCCACGGCCGCCTTCCTGGCGCTGCGGATGGGGCGGCCGCTGTTCCTGGAGGGGGAGGCGGGCGTCGGCAAGACCGAGCTGGCCAAGACCCTCGGGACGCTGCTCAAGGCCCCGCTGATCCGGCTGCAGTGCTACGAGGGACTCGACGCGTCCCAGGCGCTGTACGACTGGGACTTCGCCCGCCAGCTCCTCCACCTCAAGGCCGCCGAGGCCGCCGGGATCACCGACGCCGCCCGGCTGGAGGGGGAGATCTACGACCGCCGCTTCCTGATCGCCCGTCCGCTGCTGAAGGCCGTGGAGACCCAGCCGAGCGTGCTGCTGGTGGACGAGATCGACCGGGCCGACGACGAGTTCGAGGCGTTCCTGCTCGAAGTGCTCTCCGACTTCACCGTCTCCATCCCCGAGCTGGGCACGATCAGGGCCGCGACGCCGCCGGTCGTCGTGGTGACCTCCAACCGCACCCGCGAGGTGCACGACGCGCTCAAGCGGCGCTGCCTCTACCACTGGCTGGAGCACCCGAGCTTCGACCGCGAGGTCGCGATCCTGCTGCGCCGCCTGCCCGGCTGCACCGAGGAGCTGGCTTTGCAGGTGGCACGGGCGGCCGAGCGGCTGCGCCGGGCCGACCTGGTCAAGCCGCCGGGCGTGGCCGAGACGCTCGACTGGACCGAGGCGCTGCTCACGCTCGGGGCCAGGGAGCTCGACCCCGACCTGGCCGCGGCCACCCTGGGCGCCGCGCTGAAGTACCGCGAGGACGTCGCCGCCGTCCTGGCCGACGGGCTGCTGTCCGGTGGATGAGCTGGTCCGGACCGTGACGGGCTTCGTCAGGACCTTGCGCGCGGCGGGCGTGGACGCCGACCACGAGCGGACGCGCAGCCTGCTGCAGGCCCTCGGCCACCTCGACGCCGGTGACCGGGACGCGTTCTACTGGGCCGGCCGGCTCACCCTGTGCGCCACGCCCGACGACCTGCCCCGCTACGACCGCTGCTTCGCCGCCTACTTCGGCGGGCGGCGGGCGGCGCCGGCCCGTACCGGGACGACCAGCGTCACCCGGCACCTGGCGGCCGGCGACGGTGAGGAGGCGGGCGCGGGCGAGGACGCCGCCGCCCCGGCCACGGCCAGCCGCGCCGAGGTGCTGCGGCACCGGGACGTCGCCCGGCTCACCGAGGCCGAACGGGCCGAGGTGCACCGCATGCTGGCCCTGCTCGGCCGCGGCCGGGCCGCGCGCCGGTCACGCCGTTTCGAGCGGGCCCACCGGGGCAGGCTGGACCAGCGTCGCACCGTGCGCGAGGCGCTGCGCAACGGCGAGGTGGCCCGGCTCCGCCGCCGCCGGCACACGACCAGGCCCCGGCAGGTGGTGCTGTTCGTGGACGTCAGCGGGTCGATGGCCCCCTACGCCGAGACCCTGCTGCGCTTCGCCCACGCGCTGGTCAGGAGCGAGCCGCGGGCCACGAGGGTCTACTCGGTCGGCACCCGGCTCACCGAGGTCACCGCCGAGCTGCGCCACCGCGACCCGGGTACGGCGCTGAACGCGGCGTCCGCGGCCATCCCCGACTGGAGCGGCGGGACCCGGCTCGGAGAGGAGTTCAAGGAGTACCTGATCCGTCACAGCGCCCGGGGGGCGATCGTGGTCATCGCCTCCGACGGCTGGGAACGCGGTGACCCCGCGCTCCTGGGCGCCCAGCTCGCCAGGCTGGCCCGGCAGGCGTACCGGCTCATCTGGGTCAATCCGCACAAGGGATATGAGGATTACCAGCCGCTGACCGGAGGCATGCGGGCCGCCCTGCCGTATCTGGACGATCTGGTGGCCGGGCACAGCCTGGCCGCCTACGAGGAACTCAGCGAAAGGCTCGCCCATGCGTGACGTGCTCCCGGAGATCATGCGGTGGTGGAGGTCGGGGCTCAGGTTCGGGCTGGCGACCGTGGTGAGCACGTTCAGCAGCGCGCCACGCCCGCCGGGCGCGGCGATGGCGGTGCGCGGCGACGAGGTGGTGGGCAGCGTCTCGGGCGGGTGCGTCGAGGGGGCGGTCTTCGAGCTGGCCTCGGAGGCCGACACCCCCGTCCTGCAGCGGTACGGCGTCAGCGACGACGACGCCTTCGCCGTCGGGCTGACCTGCGGCGGCATCATCGACATCCTGGTCGAGCCGGTCTCCATCGAGACCTTCCCCGAGCTGGGCGAGATCTTCGCCTCGGTCGAGGCGCACCAGCCGGTCGCCGTCGCCACCATCGTCGCCGGCCCCGGCCCGATCGGCGCCCGCCGGATCGTCTGGCCCGGCCGCTCCTCGGGCACCCTGGGCCTCGACCGCCTCGACGAGGCCGTGGACGACGACGCCCGCGGCATGCTCGCCCAGGGCCTGACCGGCATCAGGCACTACGGCGGGCACGGCGAGCGGCGGCTGGACGACCTGTCGGTGTTCGTCCAGTCGTTCGCGCCGCCGCCGCGCATGCTGGTCTTCGGCGCGATCGACTTCGCCGCGGCCGTCGCCAAGGTGGGCAAGTTCCTCGGCTACCACGTCACCGTCTGCGACGCCCGGCCGGTCTTCGCCACCCCCAAGCGGTTCCCCGAGGCCGACGAGGTGGTGGTCAAGTGGCCGCACGACTACCTGGCCTCGGTGCAGGTGGACGAGCGCACGGTGATCTGCGTGCTGACCCACGACCCCAAGTTCGACGTGCCGCTGCTGGAGGTGGCCCTGCGGACCGGGGCGGGCTACATCGGGGCCATGGGCTCGCGCCGTACGCACGAGGACCGGCTGGCCCGCCTGCGCGAGTCGGGGCTCACCGAGGCCGAGCTGGCCCGGCTGAGATCGCCCATCGGCCTCGACCTGGGCGCCCGCACGCCGGAGGAGACGGCCGTGTCGATCGCCGCCGAGCTGATCCAGCTGCGGTGGGGCGGCTCGGGCCGGCCCCTGTCGCAGACCGGCGGGCGCATCCACGGGGAGCCGGCGTGATCGCCGGGCTGCTGCTCGCCGCGGGGGAGGGCACCCGGCTGGGCACGCCCAAGGCGCTCGTGGAGTTCGGCGGTGAACGGCTGGTCGACCGCGGGGTGCGCCTGCTGGCGGAGGGCGGCTGCCATCCGGTGGTGGTCGTGCTGGGCGCGGCGACCGTACAGGTGCGCGGGGCGGTCAGCGTGCGCAACCCGGACTGGCGCACCGGCATGGGGTCCTCGCTGCGCGCCGGGCTGGCCGCGCTGCCGCCGGAGGCGACGGCCGTGGTGGTCGCGCTGGTGGACCAGCCCCTCGTCCGGGCCGGCGCGGTGCGGGCGCTGGCCGGCTCGGAGGCCGGGCTGGCGGTGGCCACGTACGGCGGGCGGCGGGCGAACCCGGTGCTGATCGCGCGCGAGCACTTCGCCGGGGTGGCGGAGCTGGCGGTGGGCGACGTGGGGGCGCGGGCGTTCATGAAGGCGCATCCCGGGCTGGTCACCGAGGTCGCCTGCGACGAGCACGGCGACCCGGCCGACATCGACACGCCGCGGGACCTGGAGCTGCTGGAAGGCCGCTAGAAACGCAGCGAGGCGATCGCCGCGCGGTGGTCGCTGCCGGTCGCCGGGGCCACCCCCGCCCTGGTCGCCGTCATGCCCCTGAACAGGATGTGGTCGGGCCGGGTGATCGGGAACTCGGCCGGCCAGGTGAACCCGAACCCGTCGCCGGCCACGCTCTGGGCGTCGGTCAGCGGCGGGGTCAGCCCGCGCATGCCGCGGTCGGTGGTGGCGGTGTTGAGGTCGCCGAGCAGCAGGACGCGCTTGCTGGGGTCGGCGTCGACGAGCCGGCGGGCGTGGGCCAGGGAGGCGTCGCGGGAGGCGGTGTGGCCGGGCCTGGCCGAGGCCAGGTGCATGACGTAGACGGTGACCTTGCCCTTGGGGGTGCTCACCACCGCGCGCAGCGCCCGCGGCCAGCCCATGCCGACGTCGAGCGGGCGGGTCTCGCTGATCGGGTAGCGGCTCCACAGGCCGACCGTGCTGACCGGGTAGTGGTAGCGGAACATCTTGTTGAGCTGCTTGGCCGCGGGCCCGCCGGGGGTCAGCTCCTGGGCGGCCAGCAGGTCGAGCTCTTCGGCGATGGCCTTGACCGCCTCGCCGGACGCGCTGTTGCGCACGCCCACGTTGACCGTGCCGACGGCCAGGTCGCTGGGGCCGCCGGGCGGCGCGGCGAGCAGCGTGGAGCCGAACATCGCCGCCCACACCAGGCCGGGCGCCAGCGCCGCGAGCGCGGCCGCCCTGGACCGCGCCAGCAGGGCGAGGAGCAGCAGCAGCGGCACCGCCACCCCCATCCAGGGCAGCAGGCTCTCCAGGACGGGCGTGAACCCGCCGAGCGCCGGGATCAGCGAATGACCCGCCAGGGCCAGGGCGACCACTGCGGAGGCGATGACGACGACCCGGCTCAGCACCCGAACCAGGCTAGTGCTTCGCCGTGCGACACGCCGACACGCTAACCTGTTGACGTCGCAACGGAACAACATTCGGTTCATCGGGAGCCCGGCATGCGCATCGGTATGGCACTCAACTACTCGGGCGGTTTCAAGGAGACGGTCGCCGAGCTGGCCGACTACGAGAAGGCGGGCCTCGACATCGTCTTCGTGGCCGAGGCGTACAGCTTCGACGCCGTCAGCCAGATGGGGTACATCGCGGCCAAGACCGAGCGGGTGCAGATCGCCTCGGGCATCCTGCCGATCTACTCCCGTACGCCGACGTTGCTGGCCATGACCGCCGCGGGCATGGACTTCGTCTCCGACGGGCGCTTCACGCTGGGCATCGGGACGTCGGGGCCGCAGGTCATCGAGGGCTTCCACGGGGTGCCGTACACCGCGCCGATCGGGCGTACCAGGGAGGTCATCGAGATCTGCCGCAAGGTGTGGCGGCGCGAGCGGCTGGAGCACGCGGGCCGCAACTACCAGGTGCCGCTGCCCGCCGGGGAGGGCACCGGCCTGGGCAAGCCGCTGAAGATCATCAACCACCCGGTGCGCCCGCGCATCCCGATCGTGGTCGCCGCCATCGGCCCCAAGAACGTGGAGATGACCGCCGAGCTGGCCGAGGGCTGGGAGCCGATCTTCTACTACCCGGAGAAGGCCGCCGACGTGTGGGGCCCCTCGCTGGCCGCCGGCCGGGCGAAGCGCGACCCCGAGCTGGGCGAGCTCGACGTGATCGCCCAGGCGGCGCTGGCCATCGGCGACGACGTGGCCGGGCTGCGCGAGTTCGGCCGGGCGATGGCGGCCCTGTACATCGGCGGCATGGGCGCCAAGGGCAAGAACTTCTACAACGACCTGGCCCGGCGCTACGGCTACGAGAAGGAGGCCGAGCAGATCCAGGACCTCTACCTGGAGGGCAAGAAGGACGAGGCCGCCGCGCTGGTGCCCGCCGAGCTGCTGGAGAACATGTCGCTGATCGGCAGCGAGGGCTTCGTCCGCGACCGGATCGCGGCGCTGAAGGAGTCGGGGGTGACGACGCTCAACGTCGCGCCGCTCGGCCGTACCCACGAGGAGCGCGTCCGTCTGCTGGAGAAGGTCAAGGAGCTGGCCACCTGATCGGACGGGCTCCGGAGGGGGTGTGACGCACGTCACAATGCCGGGCGGGAATATGCCCCGTTTCGCATGGTGTTGTACGTCCTCGTGAGGTTCTCTGTGGTCATCGTGCGGCTCGTCGAGCGTCTGCACGTGGATCTGTGCCGTCTGCACGGATCCCTCTGTCGCTGATCGGCGCGTCCCCCAGACTCCCCCCTTCCTCACCCGCATGCCCCCCTCTGCTGTGGCATGCCCGACTTCCGGAGCCTTCCTCCCGTGAAGAGATTCACCTTCTCCCTTCAGCTGCTGCTCGGCCTCGCGGCCGGCGTCGCCCTGGGGTTCGTCGCCAAGATCTGGGACGTGGCCTGGCTGGCCGAGACGCTGACCCAGGTCGGCAAGATCTTCGTCCAGCTCCTCAAGCTGGCCGTGCCGCCGCTGGTGTTCACCGCCGTGCTGGTCAGCGTGGCCAACCTGCGCAACGTCAACGGCGCCGCCCGCCTGGCCTCCAAGACCCTGCTGTGGTTCCTGATCACCGCGTTCGTCTCGGTGGCCTTCGCCATCGCGCTCGGCCTGATCATCAACCCGGGCCAGGGCGTCACCCTCGACACCGGCGCGGCCAAGGCCGTCGACACCGAGGGCGCCGGCACCTGGCTCGACTTCGTCACCGGCATCCTGCCCACCAACATCGTCACGGCCTTCACCGAGGTGAACGTCCTCCAGATCGTCTTCCTGGGGGTCGTCCTCGGCGCGGCGGCCCTGGCGGTGGGCGAGAAGGCCGAGCCGTTCCTCAACCTCAGCCGTTCGGTGCTCGAACTGGTGCAGAAGGCCCTGTGGTGGGTCATCCGCCTGGCCCCGATCGGCACCGCCGGCCTCATCGGCAAGGCCGTCTCCACGTACGGCTGGGACCTGCTGGCCCCGCTGGCCAAGTTCAGCGTCGGCGTGTACGTCGGCTGCTTCATCGTCCTGCTGGCCGTGTACCCGACGCTGCTCGCGGTCTGGGGCAAGGTCAACCCGATCACGTTCTTCCGCAACGCCTGGCCCGCCATCGAGCTGGCCTTCGTCTCCCGTTCCTCGGTCGGCACGCTGCCCCTGACCCAGCGCGTCACCGTCGAGCGCAACGGCGTGGACCGTGACTACGCCTCCTTCGCGGTGCCCTTCGGCGCCACCACCAAGATGGACGGCTGCGCCTCGGTCTACCCGGCGCTCGCCGCGATCTTCGTGGCCCAGGTGTTCGGCGTGCACCTCGGTGTGGGGGACTACCTGCTGATCGCGTTCGTCTCGGTCGTCGGCTCGGCCGCCACCGCCGGTCTGACCGGCGCGATCGTCATGCTGACGCTCACGCTGAGCACGCTGGGCCTGCCGCTCGAAGGCGTCGGCCTGCTGCTGGCGATCGACCCGATCCTCGACATGATCCGCACCGCGACCAACGTGGCCGGCCAGATGGTCGTCCCGGTCCTGGTGGCCCGCTCGGAGGGCCGCCTGGACGACGCGGTCTTCAACGCGCCGCCGCAGCCGCTCGACGACGCCCCGGCCGCGGCCGCCCGCACGCCGCGCGCGCCGGAGCCCGCGACGGCCTGACCGGAACTGCGCTGAGGGCGGGTGGCCGTACGGCCACCCGCCCTCAGCCGTAGGTGAGCAGGTCCCCGGGCTGACAGCCCAGGGCCTCGCACAGCCGGGTCAGCGTGGCGAAGCGGATGGCCTTGGCGTGGCCGTTCTTGCGTATCGACAGGTTGACGACGGTGATCTCGACCTCGTCGAGCCGGGCCACGCCCCGGCGGCCTGCGCCGCCGTGCCGAGCCCGGCCGACACGAGCGAACCGGCGATCAGGATCCAGCCCGGCCGCCGCAGGTGCCCGGCCGTCACCGCGGAGAACAGCGCCCGGTCGCCCGACCGAGCCCTGTGCAACGCGCGGACCACGGTGTACGGCGCGAGCACGCCGTTGGCCGTGCCGAACACGGCGATCAGGACGGTGGCGCCCGCGGCGGTGCGAAGTGTGGATCATGGGGCGGGGAGGGGCTGGAGGGCCCTATGGTGGGTCGGAAATAGCCCACTTTTCGAGTTTTTGGCGGGGATATGTCCGACGCTACGCCTTCGATGGTCGCCGACCGGTACCGGCTTGACGAGCTCATCGGCAGCGGTCCGATGGGTGAGGTGTGGCGGGCCTACGACACCCGCGCCGACTGGGTCGTTGCCGTGAAGATCCTGGGCGCCGGCGCGGCCGGCGAGGCCGCCAGGGAGGCGCTGAAGCAGCACGCCCAGGCGGTGGCCAGGGTGATCCACCCCAACGTGGCCATGGTCCTCGACGTGGGCGACCAGGAGGGCGCCCCCTTCCTGGTGACCGAGTTCCTCACCGGGACCAGCGTGGGGGAGGACCTGGCGGCCGAGGGGCCCATGCCGATCGTCGAGGTGTGCGACCTGGTCGGCCAGGCGGCCGCGGGGCTGGACGCCGCGCACCGCGCCGGGGTGTTCCACGGGCAGATCGACTCCGGCAGCTTCCGGCGGGCGGCCAGCGGCGTGCTGAAGGTCGTCGGGTTCGGGTTGCCGGATGAGGAGCCGTCCCAGGCCGAACGCCGCTACCTCGCCCCTGAGCGGGCCTCCGGCCGTCCCGCCACGGCCGCCGCCGACCTGTACGCCCTCGGCGCCGTCTGCTACGAGCTCCTCTGCGGCCGCCCGCCGGCCGCCACCCCTGACATTCCGGTAACCGGCATGCGCGCCACCCCGCCGCCCTCCGCTGCGTCCCCCGGCGCGTCCCCCGAAGCCGGGGTCCCTGGAGCCGAGGCCCCCGGAAGTGCGGGCGCCGGGCAGGGGGTCGTCCCGCCCAGCGCGATCCGGCCCGAGATCCCCGCCGAGCTGGACCGGCTCGTCCTCGCGATGCTCGCGCCCGACCCCGCCAGGCGGCCCTCGGGCGGCGAGCCCGTCCGCCGGGCACTGGCCGCCATCGCCCGGCCCGGCGCGGCTCCGGGAGCGGCCCCCACGGCCCCGAACCCCGCCGCCGCGAACCCCGCCGGAGCCCCGGCGGGCCGGCCGGGCGACACCCGGGTCTACGACTTCAACGGAGTTCCGCGGGCCGGCGACACCGCCGTCTACGAGTCGGCCGAGCTGGACTCGGCGCCGCCGCGTACCGGCAACAAGCTGCTGATCCAGATGGGGATCGCCGTCGCGGTCATCGCGGTGGTGACCGTCGCCATGGTGTTGTGGGCCGGCTCCCGCAAGGAGACCCCGGTGGCCGAGCCGAGCGCCAGCGCGCCCCCCACCCCCGTCCTGTCCCCGGACGCCACGTTGACCGCCGGCCCGACCCCCGGACTCACCGAGGCCAGTCCCACCGACCTCACCCCGGGCGACACGCCCACCGGCCTGGTCCAGACCGTCGGCCCCAAGGTGACCCTGGGCCGGGGGCAGACCCCGGCGGGCGGCTGGGACCACTGGCTGGTGAAGTTCGACGAGGCGGTGACGGCCCAGGAGGACATCGGCGACATCAACCCCCGCGTCGCCGAGAAGGTCCACGACAAGCTCAGGAAGGCCGCCAAGAAGCTCCAGGACGGCCATTTCGAGCCCGCCCGCGGCCAGATCGCCGGCGTCTACCAGGACCTGCGCAACGCCCAGGCGAAGGGCGACGCCCCCCTGTCGGGCCCGCTCGCCTCCTTCCTGAACGACTTCGCCCTCTCCTGACCGGCGCGGGGGAGGGAGACGCGACGCGGGGGGACGGCGCGCACTTTCCCCTCCCTGACCGGGGGTGGGGGAGGGGGTGGGGCGCGCGTACATTGGCGGGATGACCATCGACCACGCGGCGCGCCGGGCACGCCTGGCCGCCGCGCTGCCCGCCCACAAGGTCCCCGCGCTCCTCGTCACCTCCCCCGTCAACGTCCGCTATCTCACCGGGCTGGTCAGCTCGAACGCGGCCGTCCTGGTCAGGGCGGACGGCTCGGCGCTGCTGGCGACCGACAACCGCTACATCGACAAGACCCGCGCCCTCGACGTGCCCGCGGTCGAGGCGTCCGACGTGGCCGGCCGGCTGGCCGCGCCGGGCGTGGGCATCGAGGCCGCCGCCATGACCGTGGCCACCTTCCGCCGCCTGGAGGCGGGCCTGGGCGAGGGCGGCAAGGGCGAGGGGCGCGAAGGCGGCGAGGGCGAGGGCGGGGGCCTGGTGCCGCTCGGCCCGGTGGTCGAGGAGCTGCGCGCGGTCAAGGACGAGGCGGAGCTGGAGCTCATCCGCACCGCCTGCGCCCTGACCGACCAGGCCTTCGCCGACGTGCTCCCGCTGATCGCGCCGGGCCTCACCGAACGCGCCCTGGCCCGCCTCCTGGACAACCGCATGACCGAGCTGGGCGCCGACAAGCCGGCGTTCGACACGATCGTCGCCGCCGGCGAGAACGGCGCGATCCCGCACCACGCCCCCACCGACCGCGAGCTGCGCGCCGGCGACCTGGTCACGATGGACTTCGGCGCCCGCTACCACGGCTACCACGCCGACATGACCAGGACGGTCTGCCTGGGCACGCCCGCCGCGTGGCAGCACGACCTGTACGACCTGGTCAGGCGCGCCCAGCGGGCCGGCCGGCACGCCCTCGCCCCGGGGGCCGCGGCCAAGGACGTCGACGCCGCCGCCCGCGGCCTGATCGAGGCGGCGGGCCACGGCGAGCACTTCCGGCACGGCCTGGGCCACGGCGTCGGCCTGGAGATCCACGAGGACCCGTTCCTGGGCCCCTCCAGGACCGGTAGACTAGAGGATCGAGTTCCGATCACCGTCGAGCCTGGGATCTACCTCCCCGAGCGGGGCGGGGTTCGCATCGAGGACACCCTCGTGACCCGTGAGGGCGGGCCGGAACTTTTCACCAAGACCACCAAGGAGCTGCTCGTCCTTTAGAGCGGCCACACGCGGGAGAGAACGAGTGGCGACGACCAACGACCTCAAGAACGGCATGGTGCTGAAGCTCGAGGGCGGTGAGCTCTGGAGCGTTGTCGAGTTCCAGCACGTCAAGCCGGGCAAGGGCGGCGCGTTCGTGCGTACCAAGCTCAAGAACGTCCTCTCCGGCAAGGTCGTCGACAAGACCTTCAACGCCGGCGTGAAGGTCGACGTGGCCAACGTCGACAAGCGCGAGATGCAGTACTCCTACAAGGATGGCGACGACTTCGTCTTCATGGACACCGAGACCTACGACATGGTCAACGTGCCCGCCCGCACCGTCGGCACCGCCGCCAACTACATGCTGGAGAACACCCTCGCCACGATCGCCTTCAACGAGGGCTCGGCGCTCTACGTCGACCTGCCCGCCGCCGTCGAGCTGCTGATCTCCAACACCGAGCCCGGCCTGCAGGGCGACCGCTCCACCGGCGGCACCAAGCCCGCCACGCTGGAGACCGGCGCCGAGATCAAGGTGCCGCTGTTCATCACCACCGGCGAGAAGGTCAAGGTCGACACCCGCAGCGGCGAATACCTCGGCCGGGCCTGAGGTGTCTGCACGCGGCAAAGCACGCAGGCGCGCCCTTGACATCCTCTTCGAGGCCGAGCTGCGCTCGGAGGATCCGCTGAGGATCCTCGCCGAGCGCGTCGAGCGGCAGGAGCCGCCGGTCAACGAGTACACCTCGACCATCGTCGAGGGCGTCGCCCGCCACCATGCCCGTATCGACGAGTTGATCACCACCTACTCCGAGGGCTGGACGCTCGACCGCATGCCCGCGGTCGACCGCAACCTGCTGCGCGGCGGCACGTACGAGCTGCTGTGGATGCCCGACGTGCCGGAGGGCGTGGTCATCAGCGAGTGGGTGCACCTGGCGGGCGAGCTGTCGACCGACGAGTCGCCGCAGTTCATCAACGGCCTGCTGGCCCGGTTCAAGCAACTCAAGCCAAGCCTCACCCTTTAGACAAAGGCCGCGAAGGCCGTTTCGGGGTACGTTCCACTCACACGGTCCGTACGACTCGCGAAGAGGCGGCGGAAGGCGCGCCGGCGCGCGGCCTTCCGGTGCGGCCCCGGCCTGTTCCGCGGGGCCGTGAGCCGGTCCGGAGAAGTGGCGCGTCACCAGCCGCGACGCGCCCTTTTCCGGCCGTCGGGCGCCCTGTGTGAGCATCGGTCCCATGACGACCGAAGACGAGGTGCGCGCCCTCGCCCTGGCGCTGCCCGAGACCACCGAGAAACCCATGTACGGCACGCCCGCCTTCTACGTGCGCGGCAGGTGGTTCGCCCGGATCACGCAGGAGGGCGGCGTGCTCGCCGTGCCGGTGGGCGGCGAGGAGCTCAAGCACGAGCTGATCGCCGCCGTCCCCGGCACGTTCTTCTCCACACCCCACTACGACGGGCACGCCGTGGTGCTGGTGCGCCTGGCGGCCGTGGCGGCCGGCGAGCTGGCCGAGCTGCTGACCGACGCCTGGCGGCTGCGGGCGCCGAAGAGGGTGGCCGCGGCCTTCGACGGTTAGGGTCCGGCCTGCGGGCGACGGCGCGTACGGCGTAGGCTGGGCCCGTCCGCACAGGGCGAGGGCCGCCCGCGGAGGAGAGAGAGGCGAGCCGACGTTGCGAGCAGAAGGCGTCACCACGAAGACCCCGGCGGTGCGCACCGCCGTCGTGTGGGGCGCGTTGCGATCGGTGCTGGCCGAGCGTGCCGAGGCCGTCGGCCGTGACAGGCTCGACATCGTCGACGCCGGCGGAGGCACCGGCGGGTTCGCCGTGCCGCTGGCCGAGCTCGGCCACACCGTCACCGTCGTCGACCCCAGCCCCGACTCGCTGGCCGCGCTGGAGCGCCGGGCCAAGGAGAAGGGCGTGGGCGTGCGCGGCCTGCAGGGCGACACCGCCGACCTCGGCGACCTGCTCGACCGCGACAGCGCCGACCTGGTCCTGTGCCACAGCGTCCTGGAGTACGTCGACGACCCCACCGGCGCGCTGGCCGCCGTCGCCGGGCTGCTGCGCCCGGGTGGCGCCGTCAGCGTGCTGGCCGCCAACCCCGTGGCCAGCGCGATCCACCGGGCGCTGGCCGGGCAGTTCGACGAGGCCAGGGCCGTGCTGGCCGACCCGCGTGGCACGTGGGGCGACCGCGACCCCACGCCGCGGCGTTTCACCGCCGAGATCCTGGCGCAGCTGCTGACCGCCACGGGCTTCACCGTCGGCGCGGTCCACGGCGTGCGGGTCTTCGCCGACCTGGTGCCCAGCCGGCTCGTCGACGGCGAGCCCGGCGCGGCCGACGCGCTCGCGGCGCTGGAGCAGGCCGCCGCCGTCCACCCTGTGCTGCGGGACATCGCCACCCAGGTGCACATCCTCGGCCACCGCCCCTAGTCTGGAACGTCTGTTCGGATAGACTCGCAGGCGTGTCCCGCAAGCAGATCACAGGCATCGGCCCCGCGCCGCGGACCGGGGTCGATGACAGCGGCTGCCCGATTCTCCACGTCGACATGGACGCCTTCTTCGCCAGCGTCGAGCTGCTGGAGCGGCCGGAGCTGCGGGGCCGCCCGGTGATCGTCGGCTCGCCGGCCGGGCGCGGCGTGGTGCTCAGCGCCACCTACGAGGCCAGGGCGTTCGGCGTGCACTCGGCGATGCCGATGAGCAGGGCGCGCCGGATGTGCCCGCAGGCCACGATCATCCCGCCCAGCCACGGCAAGTACTCCGAGGTCTCCCGGGGCGTCATGGAGATCTTCCACTCGATCACCCCGCTGGTCGAGCCGATCGCCTCCGACGAGGCGTTCCTCGACGTCGGCGGCGCCCGGCGGCGGCTCGGCCCGCCCGCGGCGATCGCCGCCATGATCAGGGAGCAGGTCCTCGACCGCTACGGCATCACCTGCTCGGTGGGGGTGGCCTCCAGCAAATTCGTGGCAAAGCTGGCCTCCAAGCAGTGCAAGCCCGACGGGCTGCTGGTGGTGCCCGAAGGGCAGGTGGTCGACTTCCTCCACCCGCTGCCGGTCTCGGCGTTGTGGGGCGTGGGGGAGCGCACCGAGCAGTCCCTCGTACGGCTCGGCATCCGCACCGTCGGCGACCTGGCCAGGGTGCCCCTGAACACGCTCCAGCGCGAGCTCGGGCAGGCCGTCGGCGGCCACCTGGCGACGCTGGCCTGGGGGCGCGACGAGCGTCCGGTGACCGCGCACGTGCCCGACAAGAGCATCGGCAACGAGGAGACCTTCGCGGCCGACGTCGACGATCCCGAGGTGATCCGGCGCGAGCTGC
Source organism: Nonomuraea sp. NPDC005692 (assembly GCF_040631115.1). Classification (NCBI taxonomy): domain Bacteria; kingdom Bacillati; phylum Actinomycetota; class Actinomycetes; order Streptosporangiales; family Streptosporangiaceae; genus Nonomuraea; species Nonomuraea sp. NPDC005692. The sequence continues at coordinate 267,205 of NZ_JBEXYU010000003.1, forward strand.
TGCGCCTGGCCGAGCGCGTGGCGGCCCGGATGCGTAAGGGCGGACACGTGGGCAGAACTGTAAGTGTGAAGCTGCGCCGGGCCGATTTCACCACGATCACCCGGTCGCGCACCCTGCGGGAGCCGACCGACGTGGCCCAGGTGATCTACGCCACCGCCTGCGAGCTGTTCGAGGCCGCCGGTCTCCAGCGGGTGCGCCTGCGCCTGGTCGGGGTCCGGATGGAGAACCTCCGCCCGGCCGGCGAGGCCACCCACCAGCTCGGTCTGGGCGAGCGCGAGACCGGCTGGCGCGAGGCCGAACAGGCGATGGACAAGGCGATCCGGAGATTTGGCCCCGATGCGGTGCTCCCAGCGTCGCTGGTACGTGGCAAGCTTGATGAAATAGAGACATGACGCCCATGTCCTACTTGATCGGTCAGTCGGGTAGGAGAAGGATGTCGCGATTTTGGGGGAAGGGGTGCGAGATGGTCCACAATGGAGCCATGACGTCACCTCCGGTTTGGTCTGCGTTGGACGTTTGCTTTCGCCTACGTCTACAGCCTCGTATTCTGGGGATAACCGACCGCGAGGTTCGGACACCCCGTGTCGTCCGTTGCCGTCTTCCCCGTCCTGGGGCTGTCCTTGGGAGGCGCCGTGCCGCTCTCTGAGCACGAGCAGCGCTTGCTCGACCAGATCGAGCAGGCCCTCTACGCCGAGGACCCGAAGTGGGCCAACACCGTAAGGATCAGTGACCCGCGCAGCCATTACAAGCGTCGCCTGATCAAAGCCTCCATCGGCTTTGCCCTCGGCGTCGTGATCATGATGGTCGGCGTGGTCATGAGTCAGATCCCGCTCGGCGTCGGCGGTTTCGTGGTCATGCTCGCCGCGTGTCTGTGGGGTCTGTCCAGCTGGAAGCGCATGAACGGATTCGGCGACTCGCCGCCGGCTCCGGGCGCGGGCGGCGCGGGCAGGCAGGTCCGGCGCGCCAACCGGGGCACCTTCATGGAGCGCATGGAAGAGCGCTGGCGCCGTCGTCACGACGAGCGCTGACCTCCTCCCCGGCGCCGAACCTCCCGCCATACGCGAACGTGCGGCCGTTCCCCTTCCGGGGAGCGACCGCACGCTCGGTCCTGGGCGGGCGGCTCAGGCGCCCTTGTGGGCCGCCGTCCGCCGCAGCCTGATGTTCTCCAGCAGGTCGAAGCCGTCCAGCAGGCGCTCGCCCAGCGTCCGCAGCCGCCGCAGCGTCGAGGGCGGCAGCAGCACCGCCCGCATCCGCCTTCCCCGCGACACCGTCGCCGCCAGGGCCTGCCGCACCTTGCGCAGGTCCTTCTTCATGGGCCCGATCGTGCCCGGGTCCCTGGCGAACAGCACCCGCTCAACCGTCGTCGCGATGGCCGTCATGGCGGCCGCCGACTCGGCGTCGAACTCGTACTGCCGGCTCAGCCGTCTGGCCAGCGCCCTCGGGGTCTCGCTGGCGCCGCGGGTCATGCCGTAGTCGCACAGCACGTCGTCCAGCTCGGCCCACACGGCCGCGATCGACGGGTGGTGGGCGGTCGCGATCCTGGCCGTCAGGTCGTCGGCCGGTCGCGAGACCTTCCAGCCCAGCGCACGCACCCGCCGGTTCCTGGTGAGCAGCCGCAGCGCCGCCGGGACCAGCAGGAGCAGCAGCAGCGCGCCCGCGCCGATGCCGATCTTGCCGATCAGCGGCATCGAGTCGTCCGGCGGCAGGCCGCCCGTGGCGATCAGGCCCTCACGGTCGAGCTCGCGCGGGTTGCGCCGGGTGGAGGGGTTGATCGGGTCGTCGGCGCCGGACTCGGTCGCGCCGCTGCTCGGCGAGGTGGACGGCGTCGTCGAAGGCGCCGGCGGAACCGTGTAGTCCGGCACCCGCGCGCTGCCCTGTCCCAGCGTCCCCGACGGCGTCGGCTCGAACGGCAGCCAGCCCACGCCCTCGAAGTACAGCTCGGGCCAGGAGTGCGAGTCACCGGTCGTGACCGTCCAGTTGTCGCCGACCTTCGTGCCGCCGGTGTAGCCGATCGCCACCCGCGACGGGATGCCGACGATCCTGGCCAGCACCGCCATCGAGGCCGCGAACTGCTCGCAGTAGCCCGTACGGTCGCGCAGCAGGAAGTCCCGCAGCGCGGAGTTGCCGTGCCCCTGCGTCCGCAGGTCGTAGCGGAAGTCGCCGTCCTTGGTGAAGAACTGCTGGAGCTTCACCGCCGCCTCGTAGTTGGAGTTGGTCTGCGCGGTCAGCGAACGCGCCAGCCGGACGATCTCCGGCGGCATGTTGTCCGGCAGCTTCAGGTACCGCCGGTCCACGCTCGGCTGGACGCCCTCCAGCGACTCCAGCAGCTCCGGCGTGGCGGCCGGCTCGCTGGTGGCGACCTCGTACTCCAGGCCGGCCGCCTCGTCGGGGATGGAGAAGACCATCAGCGTGCCCACGTCGGCGCGCCAGTCGCCGTCCACCCGGATCTGCCGCGGCGGGTACGGCAGCGGCAGGAACTGCAGCCGCTCGATCTCGTCGCTCATCCGGATCGTGGTGACGACGTTGCCGACCTTCGTGCTCGCGCTCAGCCCGGGAGGCGGCGGCAGCGGGCCGTTCTCCGTCCTGTTGTCCGGCGAGCCCTTCGGCTCGGTCATGCCGAACTGCTGGCCGTCGAAGGTGTCCAGCGCGTAGATCCGCAGGTACCTGGGCTTGTTGTCGTTGTTGTTGTAGGTGAGCACCACGCGCCGCTCGGGCAGTTCGAGCTGCCCGCGCAGGCTGGCGATCGGGCTCGCGATGCTGATCGAGTTGCCCTTGCCGCCGCCCCGGCCGCCCACGCCGAACTGGAAGAAGGAGACCGGCTCCATCACCGGCAGCGCCGCGGGCAGCAGCACGGCCAGCGCGATGGCGGCGAACCCGATGCGCTTGCCCGACAGCCGCAGGCCGCTGGTGTCGGCCCTGGCCCCGCCGGTCTCCGGCCGCGGCCCGGTCGCCACCCTGGTCCGGCGGACGAGCACCGCCCGTCCCCAGTGGCCCACCCGCTCGCGCCCGTCGGCGATCAGCAGGCTGACGAAGCCGAGCGCGGCGATGATGAAGGCGGGCCAGCTGATCGGCTCGGCCAGAATCGTCGCCGGGACCGTGGCCAGCGCCAGCAGCGGCAGCCCGGCCAGCGCCGCCCGCCGCAGCCGCGCGGCGAGCAGGTCCACGGCGATCGCGATGACGCCCACGCCGCCCGCGGTCAGCAGCGTGATGCCGTCCGTGGACGGCACGGGCGCGGCGTAACGCTGGATGTCGGCCCAGCCGACGCCCAGCAGCCGGCCCAGCTCCCACACCGACTCCTTGGTCGGGATCACCAGCGCCCACGCCTTGCCGGAGGCGAAGACCACGGTCAGGAAGATCCACAACGCGGCCAGCCCGGCCAGGGGGGCGGCCCAGGCGGGCAGCGACAGGCGGGAGCCGATCAGCCCGGCGGCCATCACGGCCAGCACCGCGCCGAGCGACGTCCAGAACCAGGCGCCGCCCTGGAAGAGCGGATAGAGCAGGATCGCCGCGGCGAACGCGGCCACACCCGAGGCGGCCGTCAGCCTCATGCCGCACCTCCCGTGGGGTTGAGCGCGTACCTGCCGCGGTTGGCGGCGTCCGGCCAGACCGAGGCGATGGAGGTGCCGGCGGGCAGGCGGACGATCCGCCAGCCGTAACCGGCCAGGACGCCCTGCACGGCGTCGAAGTTCTCGTGCGAGCCCCGGCCGGCGCCCTCCCAGGTGCCGGCGTCGAGCAGGACCGCGACGCCGGTGACGCCGCTGTGCCGCAGCCTGGCCAGCTCCCTGGCCTCCTCGGGGTCGAGCGCGCCGAGCACGGCCACGATCAGGCCGTCGCCGCCGCCCTGGCGCAGGGCCGAGACGCCCATCTCCAGCGAGCGGGCCGAGCTGTGCCGCACCACGGCGAGCGTGTCCAGCAGCGAGTAGCTGAGCCCCTGGTCGGTCAGGTGCTCGGCGCCCTGGTCGGTCACCAGCCGCAGGCCCAGGCCCTCGTGGGCGAGGTGCACGCCGATCGAGGCCGCGGCCGAGACCGCCACCTCGAAGGAGGAGCGCGGGCCCTCGCCGCGGTGGGCGTGCCTGCGGGTGTCCAGCAGGAGCGCGCCGCGGCTCTGCCACTGCTGCTCCTCGCGGCGCACCATCAGCTCGCCGTACCGGGCGGTCGAGCGCCAGTGCACCCGGCGCAGGTCGTCGCCCTGCCGGTACTCGCGCGGCGCCACGTCGTCGTCGCCGGCCGCGGCCACGCTCCGGGTGCGGCTGTCGCCGCCGCCCGTCCACTCGCCCGACAGCCGTACGTGCGGTAACGCCACCACCTGCGGCGTCACCACGAGCGTGTCGCTGATCGTGAACGCCCGCGTCAGCTCCACCAGCCCGAACGGGTCGGCGATGCGCACCGACAGCGGCCCGATCGTGTACCTGCCGCGCAGGTCGGACCGGACCCGGTAGTCGATCTCACGCACCCCCTTGGACTCGACCCGGTCGAGCACGAACCGCGGCCGCACGCCCAGCGCGTACGGCACGGTGTCCTCGATCAGCAGCAGCCCGGTCGGCAGCCTGGTCACGTTCTCCAGGCGCAACGTCACCGTGGCCTCCCCGCCCACCTCCGCCCTGGGCGGGTCCAGCCTCCGCGCGCAGCTCAGCCGGTACCTGGTACGTGCCACCACCAGCGCGGCCAGCAGCGGCAGCGCCGTGACCAGCACGCCGATCCTGAACAGGTCGTTCTCGCCCAGGATCAGCGCCATCAGCAGCGCCGCGATCCCCGAGGCCAGGAACGACCTGCCGCGGGAGGTCAGCGCCCGCAGTCCGGCCCTCACGACGCTCGCGTCTCCGGCACCGGCACACGCCTGACGAGGTCGGTCACCACCTGCTCGGGCAGACGGCGCTGGCCCTGGGCCTCGACGCTGGGCAGCAGCCGGTGCGCCAGCACGGGCACGGCCAGGTCCTGCAGGTCGTCGGGGATGACGTAGTCGCGGCCGGCCAGCGCCGCGTGCGCCCTGGCCGCGCGGACGAGCTGCAGCGTGGACCGGGGGGAGGCGCCCAGCCGCAGGTCGGGGGAGTGGCGGGTGGCCACGACGAGGTCGATGGCGTACTTCTTGACCGGCTGCGAGACGTACACGCCGCGCACGGCCTCGATCAGGGCGCGCACCTCGGCGGTCGTGGCGACCGGCTCCAGCTTGTCCAGCGGCGAGGTGCTGCCGTGCACGTCGAGCATCTCCAGCTCGGCCGTCGGCTCCGGGTAGCCCATGGCGACCCTGGCGGTGAACCGGTCGCGCTGGGCCTCGGGGAGGGGATAGGTGCCCTCCATCTCGATCGGGTTCTGGGTGGCGATCACCATGAAGGGGGCGTCCAGGGGGTAGGTCACGCCGTCCACGGTGACCTGGTGCTCCTCCATGCACTCCAGCAACGCCGACTGTGTCTTGGGGGAGGCGCGGTTGATCTCGTCGCCCACCACGATGTTGGCGAACACCGGTCCGGGCTTGAACTCGAACTCACGCGTCTGCTGGTTGTAGGCGCTTACCCCGGTGATGTCACTGGGCAACAGGTCGGGCGTGAACTGCACGCGGCGCACCGGGCAGTCGATGGACCGCGCCAGCGCCTTGGCGAGCATCGTCTTGCCGACCCCCGGCACGTCCTCGATCAAAAGGTGGCCCTCGGCGAGCAGGACGGTCAGCGTGAGCCGGACGGCGTCGCTCTTTCCCTCGATCACCGACTCGATGGCCTGCCGGATTCGGTGGGCGGTGGAGACCAGCTCGTCAAGCTGGGGAGGGACGTCATGGGTTAGTGCCACCAGGCCTCCATAGTGCGACGGCTGTCCCGCACGGTGCCATTACGGGAGCCATGCCATTCCTTTTCCATTGTCTGTACGACCCTACGACGCTGCGGGTTCTTGAGCGACATTTGTGGATATTCCAGGGAACCCCGCTGATGTTCCTGTTCTTGTCGCATAGCAGTGCGAATCCCGTGACACTGACCCCCTCGGCCGCCCCACTTGCCTCCACCCCCGCCTTCGCGCCCGCCGGGAGCCCCTATATCGCCAGTCTTTTGAACCCTCGACACGCCCATGAGGGTTGGCCCGCCCCCCGGCGCCCCCCACCCCCGCTCCACCCCGCTGACCTGCGGTAACGCAACGGAAACTGATGATGAAGACGGTTCGAATCAGTTGACGGTGGGGAGAAGTGGAGTATGGTGGTGCGCAGTGGAGGGCCCGGTGCACCAGCGCTGAGCGCTTCGCTGAGGCACGGGAGGTGGCGCCGATGTTCCTCGGCACCCATCAACCGCGTCTTGACGACAAGGGACGGCTGTTCCTGCCGGCTAAGTACCGTGAGGAGCTGGCGGAGGGTCTTGTGATCACCAAAGGCCAGGAGCGATGCCTCTACGTCTTTCCAGTAGAGGAGTTCCAGCGCATAACCGAGGCTCTCAGCACCGCCCCGGTCACCGCCAAGGCGGTGCGTGACTACAGCCGCGTCTTCTTCGCCAGCGCGTCCGACGAGAAACCAGACAAGCAGGGACGCGTCACGATCCCGCAGAGCCTGCGCCAGTACGCCGGCCTGGAGCGTGACTGCGTCGTCATCGGGGCCAACACCCGCCTGGAGATCTGGGACTCGCAGGCTTGGGACACCTATCTCAACGCGCAGGAGCAGGCGTTCGCCGATCTGTCGGAGGAGGTGCTGCCAGGGATCTTGTAGTGACCACGGTCGATCCGTCGGTGATGTCGTTCGGCGAGGTCTCCACCCGCAACCACTGCCTGCCAACTGATGCACCTTCCCCGGTGTCAGAGGGCGGGCGTCCACGAAGAGGGTGCGGATGGGGACCTGGCCGGGCGGCGCCGGGTGGGGACCCAGGAATGACTGACGATTGATCGATACGCGTCATCCGCGAGCAGGACGCGAGAGGGGGGGGTTGGAGATGGACGACAACGTAGGCACGGGCGGTCACGTTCCGGTGATGCTCGAGCGCGTACTGGAGCTGCTGGGCCCGGCGCTGTCGGGGCCGGAGCCGGTCGTCGTCGACGCCAACCTCGGGCTCGGCGGCCACTCCGAGGCCCTGCTCGCCGCCTTCCCCTCCCTGCACCTCATCGGGATCGACCGCGACCCGTTCGCGATCGACTTCTCCACCCGCAGGCTCGCCCCCTACGCGGGCCGCACCACCCTGGTCCACGCCTCCTCCGGCGATCTGGCCCAGATCGTCGACGAGGCCGGGCATCCCACGGTCCACGGCGTGCTGTTCGACCTCGGCGTCTCCTCGCCGCAGCTCGACGAGGCCGAGCGCGGCTTCGCCTACTCCTACGACGCCCCGCTCGACATGCGCATGGACACCGAGCAGGAGCTGACGGCCGAGCGGGTGGTCAACACCTATCCGGCCGCCGACCTGGCACGAATCCTGCGCGACTACGGCGAGGAACGTTTCGCGCCGAGGGTCGCGGGGCTTATCGTCAAGGAACGCGCCAAGGAGCCCATCACCTCCACCAAGAGACTCGCCGACATCGTGCGCGACGCGATCCCCGCGGCGACCAGGCGCACCGGCGGCAACCCCGCCAAGAGGACTTTCCAGGCGCTGCGCATCGAGGTCAACGCGGAGCTGTCCGCCCTGGAGGCGGCGCTGCCCGCGGCGCTCGACGCGCTGGCGCTGGGTGGGCGGGTCGTCGTGCTCTCCTACCACTCCCTTGAGGACCGGCTCACCAAGCAGGCCCTCACGGCGCGAACCAAGGACACCAGCCCGCCAGGGCTGCCTGTCCCGCTACCGGCACACCAGCCGAGGTTCCGCCTGCTGACGAGGGGAGCCGAGCTCCCCAGCGATGAAGAGCTCGCCCGCAACCCGCGGGCGGCCTCGGCCCGGCTACGGGCGGCAGAGAGGATCCGCGTTGACGATTGAGCAGGAGACCGGCCGGGTCGCGCCCGTCCGCCGCGCCATGCCCAAGCCGGGCACGCGCAGGCCGGGCGTCTCTCACCAGACCAAGCCGCGGCCCCGTCCTGACACCGACGGCCGGCGGCCGGCCGACGCGCGTCCCGGCGAGAGCGCCGCGCCCGCGCGCCGTCCCGCCGCGCGGCGACCCTCGACCAAGCGGCAGCGGGCGCCGTTCGTGCTGCTCGTCGTCGGGTTGATGTGCGGCGGCCTGGTGAGCCTGCTGCTGCTCAACATCATGCTCAACCGCGACGCCATCACCGACGCCAAGCTGCGCGACGAGATCGCGGTGGCCCGGCAGGAGAAGGAAGCGCTCCAGCAGAAGCTCGACAGCAAGATGCAGCCCCAGAACCTCGCCGATCGTGCCGAGGCGCAGGGCGACCACCTGGACAAGAGCCTGCGGCCCTACAACGCGGGCGACCCGACTGCTCAGGCGGTCCCGGAGCGGTGAGGGATTCAGGCGGCAGGGGACAGGGTCCCGGCCGCGGCGCTGGCGGCGCCGGCTCTCCTGGAGGGCCCGGCGCCGCTCGTCGTACGCCGGGCGGTCCGGGGCGGGCAGGGCGAGGGGGCTCTGCCCGTTCTGAGGGGGCGGGCCGCCCGCCGTCGCCGGACGACCCGCCGCGCAAGCGTCCGCCCGACCCGTTCGACCTGCCGTTCGACGACGACCTGAGGGGCCGGCGGCCCCAGGACCCCGGCGACGACGCGCGCGGCAGCGCCCGACGCGACTCCGCGGGCGGCTCCCGCGGCCGGCAGCGCCGCGACGACGGCGACCGCGCGCGGCCGCGCGACGACGACGAGGGCACACGCTCGCGCCGCGATCCGGGCGACGGGCCCCGCCGCCGTCCCCGCGACGACTCCCGCGGCCGCCCCGCCTCCCAGGGGCGCGACGACGACGACCGCCCGCGCGGGCGCACTCCGCAGAGCCGCGACGGCGACGACCGTCCGCGTGGCCGTGCTGCCCAGGGGCGGGACGAGAGCGACCGGGCACGCGGGCGCGCGTCCCAGGGGCGCGACGACGGCGCCCGGGACAGGGCGCCGCAGGAGGGCCCGCGCCGTCGCGGCGACGGTCCCGGCCCCGACCAGGCCCGCGGCTCGAGAGCCGACCAGGGGCGCGGCTCCCGGCCGGACCCGGCGCGCGGCTCGCGGTCCGAGCAGGCGCGGCCCGGCTCAGGGCCGGGCCAGAGCCGGGGCTCCCGGCCCGATCAGGGGCGCGGCGCCAGGCCCGGCCAGACCCGCGGTCCGGCCTCCGGCCAGGCGCGCGCCTCCGGGCTGGACCAGGCGCGCGGGCGTGAGCACGGCATGTTGCGCCGGGGCGCGGACGTGCCGCCCCCCAGGGGCCCGCGCCGCCCGCCCACCCCGCCGCGCCCGCCGCGGCCCCCGCTGGTGCTGCGCCTGGGCAGCCCGCGCCGGCGCATCAACATCGGCCTGATCGGCATGACGTTCATCCTGTCGATCTTCGCCGGCCGGCTGATCCAGATGCAGGGCCTCGACTCCAAGGTCTACGAGGCCGCCGCCGTCGGCCAGCGCCAGCACGTCGAGGAGATCCCCGCCAAGCGCGGCACGATCACCGACGTCAACGGCAACGCGCTGGCCCGTACGTCGGAGGCCCGCGAGGTGTCCATCGACCCCTCCAAGGTCCCCGAGGCCGCCCGCGCCAACGTGGCCGCGATCCTGGCCAGGCAGCTCGGCAAGCCCGTGGAGGAGATGACCGCCAAGCTGTCCAGGACCGGCAGCCGCTACCAGCTCCTGGCCAGAGACGTCGACCCGGTCGTGGCCACCCGCCTGCTGCAGGCCCGCGTGCCCGCGCTCAGCGCGAAGAAGACCTACCGCCGCGACTACCCGGCCGGCGACCTGGCCGGCAGCCTCATCGGCTTCGTCGGTGACGAGGGCAACGGCCTGGGCGGCATGGAGCAGGCCAGGAACACGATCCTGGCCGGCCGCGACGGCAAGCAGCGGGTCGAGACCGGCCGCGACGGCCTGCGCATCCCCATGACCAGCAGCGAGCGCACCGCGCCCGTCAACGGCCAGGACGTACGGCTCACCATCGACCGCGACATCCAGTGGGCCGCCCAGAAGGCGGTCGCCGACCAGGTACGCGAGTCGGGCGCGAGCAGCGGCGCGGTCATCGTCATGGACGTCAGGACCGCCCAGATCATCGCCATGGCCAACGCGCCCGAGCTCGACCTGGGCAACTGGCGCAGGGCGCCCGCGTCCTCCTACGTCAACAAGGCCGCCGCGGACGTGTTCGAGCCCGGCAGCACCAACAAGGTGATCACCGCCGCCGCCGCGCTGGAGGCCAAGGAGGTCACCCCCGACACGGTGTTCCAGGTGCCCGACAACATCAGGTGCGCCGACCGGGTGCTGCGCGACGCCCACGCCCACAAGCCCGAGGCGATGACCTTCCGGCAGGCCATGGCCCAGTCCAGCAACGTGGCCACGATCATGGCCGCCCGCAAGGTGGGCAGCGAGCGCCTGTACGCGATGCTCAGGGCGTTCGGGTTCGGCACCACCCCGGCGGGCGGCGTGCCCAACGCCGAGGCGGGCCTGCTGCCCAACTACAAGAACTGGTCGGGCAGCCAGAGCTGCACGGTCGCCTACGGCCAGGGCGTGTCGGTGACCGCCCTGCAGACGGCCAGCGTCTACCAGACCATCGCCAACGGCGGCGTCCGCGTCGATCCGCAGATCGTGGCGGGCACCACCGACGCGAACGGCAGATTCGTCCCGGCTCCCGCGGGCAGGCAGACCAGAGTGGTGAGCGAGACGACGGCCAAGGAGATCACGACGATGCTGGAGACCGCGGTGAGCGCCGAGGGCACCGGCGCGCTGGCCGCCATCCCCGGCTACCGGGTGGCGGGCAAGACCGGCACGGCCGACCGCTACGACGCCGAGCTGGGCCGCTACGACGGTTACACGGCCTCCTTCGTCGGGTTCGCGCCCGCCGACGCGCCCCGGCTGGTGGTGCTCTCGGTGCTCCAGAACCCCAAGAACGGCCATTTCGGCGGCCAGCTCGCGGCCCCCGTGTTCAAGGATGTGATGACGTTCGCCATCAAGAGCAGGAAGATTCCTCCCACAGGCTCGGACGCGCCGCCGGTGCGTACGCGCGCGGGACAGTGAGCAGGGAAGGTACGCTCTCGCCGTGCGTCCCCCGTCGTCTATGCGTCCCAAGACCAGCCCGCCCCGTCCGCTGACCGGGCTCGCGACCATGCTCGACGCCGATTCCGGCACGTCGAGGTCGCCCCATGCCGCCCTGACCGGCGTCACCATCGATTCCCGCGCCGTGCAGCGCGGCGATCTCTACGTGGCGCTGCCGGGCAACCGCGTGCACGGCGCGACCTTCGCCGCCGAGGCGATGGCGCGCGGAGCCGTGGCCGTCCTCACCGACCCGGCCGGGCGGGAGGCCGCCGTGGCCACCGGCCTGCCGGTGCTGATCGTGCCCGACCCGCGCGCGCTGCTCGGGCAGGTCTCCTCCTGGGTCTACGGCCAGCCGGCCCACGACGTCCAGGTGATCGGGGTGACCGGCACGAGCGGCAAGTCCACCACCACCTTCATGGTGGAGGCCGGCCTCCGGGCGGCCGGCCACACGACGGGCCTGGTCGGCGGCGTCGAGATCGCCGCCGGAGACCTCCGCTTCGAGCCCACGCTGACCACGCCGGAGGCCCCGCAGCTGCACGCCCTGTTCGCGCTGATGCGCGAGCAGGGGGTCACCGCGGCCACCATGGAGGTCTCCAGCCACGCGCTGGCGCTCGGCCGGGTCGACGGCATCTTCTACGACGTCGCGCTGTTCACCAACCTCTCCCAGGACCACCTCGACTTCCACAAGGACTTCGAGGACTACTTCGCCACCAAGGTCAGGCTGTTCCAGCCCGAGCTGAGCCGCGTCGGCGTGACCAACATCGACGACCCGCACGGCCGGGAGCTGCTGCACCGGGCCAAGGTGCCGATGACCACGTTCTCGGCGCTCGGCGACCCGGAGGCGGAGTGGCGGGCGCTGGAGGTCCGGCTCGGCGCCGACGGCAGCGCGTTCCGGGTGGCCGGCCCCGGCGGGGTCGAGGCCGACGCGCAGATCTCGCTGCCCGGCCCCTTCAACGTCGCCAACGCGCTCGGCGCGATCGTCTGCCTGGTGGAGTCGGGGGTGCCGCTCCAGACCGCCGTGCACGGCGTGGGCAGCCTCACCGGGGTGCCCGGGCGCATGCAGCGCATCACCTCCGCCGAGGAGGAGTTCCAGGCGCTCGTGGACTACTCCCACAAGCCGGGCGCCGTGGAGTCGGTGCTGCGCTCGCTGCGGGAGGTGACCGCGGGCACGCTGACGATCGTCCTGGGCTGCGGCGGCGACCGCGACACCGGCAAACGCCCGATCATGGGCGAGATCGCCGCCCGGCTGGCCGATGTGGCGATTTTCACCAACGACAACCCGCGCTCGGAGGATCCGCTCGCCATCCTGGCCGCGATGATGGAGGGAGCGCTCGGCGTTCCGCCCCGCGACCGCGCCCATGTGATCATTGAGCCCGACCGTGCGGCCGCGATCGACCTGGCCGTCGGCCGGGCCGGCCGCGGCGACGTGATCGTCGTCGCGGGCAAGGGTCACGAGCAGGGCCAGTACGTCTCAGGCGAAGTGATCCCGTTCGACGACCGTGAAGTGGTCGCCGAAGCGATCGACGCACGCAAGGAAAGCAGGAAGCACCGATGATCCCGTTGCCGCTGGCCAGGATCGCCGAGATAACCTCGGGCGCCCTGTCGGGCATGGCAGACCCCCGCGCCGTCGTGCGTGGGCCCGTAGTGATCGACTCACGCGCGGTGGAGCCGGGATCGCTGTTCGTCGCCCTCGCCGGCGAGCGGGTCGACGGCCACGACTACGCCGCGCAGGCGATCCGGGCCGGCGCGGTCGCCGTCCTGGCCTCCAGGCCGGTCGACGCGCCGGCGGTGATCGTCCCCGACGCCGCGGTCGCGCTGGCCGAGCTGGCCGCCGCGCAGACCGCCGCGCTGCCGCAGGCCACCGTGATCGGCGTGACCGGCTCGGCGGGCAAGACCAGCACCAAAGACCTGCTGGCCAGGCTGGCCGGCCGGATGGGCCCGACCATCGCGCCCGTGGGCAGCTTCAACAACGAGCTCGGCCACCCGCTGACCGTGCTGCGCGCCGACGTCGACACCCGGTTCATGGTGCTCGAACTGGCCGCCCGCAACATCGGCCACATCAAGGACCTCACCCGCATCGCGCCGCCCACGATCGGCGTGGTGCTCAACGTCGGCACCGCGCACCTCGGCGTGTTCGGCGGCAAGGAGGCCATCGCCAAGGCCAAGGGCGAGCTGGTGGAGGCGCTGCCGCGCACCGGGGTGGCGGTGCTCAACGCCGACGACCCGCTGGTGTCGCAGATGGCCTCGCGCACCGACGCGCGCGTCACGTACTTCGGGCGCGGCGAGGGCGCGGCCATCAGGGCCGAGCAGGAGACGGTCGACGGGCGCGGGCGGGCCTCGTTCACGTTGCGCACCCCGTCCGGGGCCGCGCCGGTCACGCTCCAGCTCTACGGCGCGCACGCCGTGGAGAACGCCCTGGCCGCCGCAGCCGCGGCCTACGAGCTGGGCCTGCCGGTCGCCACGATCGCCGAGGAGCTGTCGGAGGCCACGCCGCGCAGCCGCTGGCGCATGGAGGTCACCGACCGGCCCGACGGCGTCACGGTGGTCAACGACGCCTACAACGCCAACCCCGACTCGATGCGGGCCGCGTTCGACATGTTCGGCGTGATGGGGCAGGAGCGGCGGCGGTTCGCGGTCATCGCGGCGCTGCGCGAGCTGGGCGAGGAGAGCGCGGCGCTCAACGCCGAGCTGGGGCGGCTGGCGGGCGGTTCCGGCCTGACGGGCCTGGTCGTCGTCGGCCCCGACGCGGGCCCGGTGCTGGAGGGCGCGAACGAGGCGGCCTCGGCCGCCGCGGGACCGCCAGGTGGCGGAGGGCCATATGCTCCCCAGATGACCCGGATCGTACACGTCCCTGATGCCGAGGCAGCGGCGGCCGCACTGGCCGGCCTGCTGCGCCCCGGCGACGCGGTGCTCGTCAAGGGCCCCCGCGCGATGGGCCTGGAACGCACGGCGGAGCTCCTTCTCGGAGGTGCCGCTCAGTGATCAACATCGTCATCGCCGGCGCGGTGGGCCTGGTCCTGTCGATGCTGGGGACCCCCTTGGCGATCAGGCTTTTCTCGCGGCGCGGCTACGGCCAGGAGATCCGCGAGGAGGGTGTCCAGGCCCACCTGGGCAAGCGCGGCACCCCCACCATGGGCGGCATCGTCTTCGTGCTGGCCGCGCTGCTCGCCTACGGCGGCTCCCACCTGGCCACGCTGTCGCCGCCGACGGTGTCGGGCATGCTCGTGCTGTTCCTGATGACCGGCCTCGGCGCGGTCGGCTTCCTCGACGACTTCATCAAGATCTACAAGCAGCGCAGCCTGGGCCTGCGCAGCGGCGCCAAGGCCCTCGGCCAGCTCGTCGTCGGCGCCGTGTTCGCCGTGCTGATCACCCGCCAGCCCAACGTCTACGGCATCACCCCCGCCGAGACCCGGCTGTCGTTCCTGCGCGACATCGGCCCCTCGATCGGCATCGTCGGCTTCACCATCTGGGTGCTGTTCATGATCGTCGGGTTCTCCAACGCCGTGAACCTCACCGACGGCCTCGACGGCCTGGCCAGCGGCGCGACCGGTGTCGTGCTCGGCGCGTACGTGCTGATCGGCAACTGGCAGCTCCGCAACAACTGCATCGACCAGCTCGGGCCCAACTGCTACTGGGTGCGTGACCCGCTCGACCTGTCGGTGGTGGCCGCGGCCGTGCTGGGGGCGCTGGTCGGGTTCCTGTGGTGGAACGCCCCGCCGGCGAAGATCTTCATGGGCGACACCGGCTCGCTGGCCCTGGGCGGCGTGCTGGCCGGCCTGGCCATCGCCACCCGTACGCAGCTCCTGCTGATCATCCTGGCCGGCCTGTGCGTGATCATCACGGCGTCCGTCATCATCCAGGTCGGGTTCTTCAAGATGACCGGCAAACGGGTGTTCAGGATGGCGCCGCTGCAGCACCACTTCGAGCTGAAGGGCTGGGCCGAGACCACGATCGTGGTGCGGTTCTGGCTGATCGCCGGGCTCTGCGCGGCGCTCGGGCTCGGGCTGTTCTACGTCGAGTGGATGCCCAAGCCATGACGTTGACGTGCGTGGCCGGGCTCGGCGTCTCCGGCACCGCGGTGGCCAGGGCGCTGGCCGAACGCGGCGAGCGGGTCGTGGTCGTGGAGGCCGTGGAGGGGGAGCGGCAGCTCGCCGCCGCGGCCGAGCTGGCCCGTGCCGGGGTCGAGACCAGGTTCGGCGAGATGGTGCTGCCCGAGGGCGCGACCAGGCTCGTCACCACCGGCTGGGCCCCGCACCATCCGCTGGTCGCCGCCGCGCTGGCGGCCGGCGTCGAGGTCGTCGGCGAGGTGGAGCTGGCCTGGCGGCTGCGCCCGCCGCACGCCGCCCCCTGGCTCGCGCTGACCGGCACCAACGGCAAGACCACGGCCGTGCGCATGCTCACCTCGATCCTCCAGGCCGCCGGGCTCGACGCCCTGGCCGTGGGGAACGTGGGCGTCCCGGTCGTCCGCGCCGTCGCCGAGCCGTACGACGCCCTGGCCGTCGAGCTGTCCAGCTTCCAGCTCCACTGGTCCAGCACCCTGGCCCCGCACGCCGCGGCGATCCTGAACATCGCCCCCGACCACCTCGACTGGCAC
The DNA here is from genome assembly GCF_040631115.1 of Nonomuraea sp. NPDC005692. Taxonomy (NCBI): domain Bacteria; kingdom Bacillati; phylum Actinomycetota; class Actinomycetes; order Streptosporangiales; family Streptosporangiaceae; genus Nonomuraea; species Nonomuraea sp. NPDC005692. The sequence continues at coordinate 282,826 of NZ_JBEXYU010000003.1, forward strand.
GGCTCCATGGCCGAGTACGCCGCCGCCAAGGGCCGCATCTACGAACGCGCCGGCACCGTGATCTACAACGCCGACGACCCCGAGTGCGCCCGCCTGGCCGAGCCCTACGAGGGCGCCGTCGGCTTCACGCTGCGGGCGCCGCGCAGCGGCCAGATCGGCGTGGTCGAAGACCTGCTGGTCGACCGGGCGTTCGTGGCCGACCCGGTCGAGGCGGCCGAAGAGCTGGCCACGTTCGCCGACATCCGGCCCCTGGCCCCCCACAACGTGGCCAACGCCCTGGCCGCCGCCGCCCTGGCCCGTTCGCTCGGCGTGCCGTCCGAGGCCGTACGGCTGGGCCTGCGCGCCTTCAAGCCCGACCCCCACCGCCTGTCCCACGTCGACCGGGTCGGCGACGTCGACTACGTCGACGACTCCAAGGCCACCAACCCGCACGCCGCCGCGGCCGCGCTGAGCGCCTACCCGTCGATCGTGTGGGTGGCGGGCGGTCAGCTCAAGGGCGCCGACGTCGACGACCTGGTCCGGCGGGCCGCGCCCCGGCTGCGTGGCGCGGTGCTGCTGGGCGCCGACCGCGCGGCGATCGCCGAAGCACTCGCGCGACACGCGCCGAATGTCCCCGTCGTGGACATCCCGGGCCAAGACACTGGTGTGATGGACACCGTCGTCACCGAAGCCGCGCGCCTGGCCTCGCCCGGGGACACCGTGCTGCTCTCCCCAGCGGGCGCCTCGCTCGACATGTTCCCCGGCTACCCGGCACGAGGGGAGGCCTTCGCGCGTGCCGTCCACGAGCTGAGGCGGCGGCGTGAGCAGTAGCACCGGCACCGCCGGCGCGCGTCCGGCCGCGGACAAGCCCAAGACGCGGTCGAAGGCCCAGGAGGGCCCGGCGAGCTGGGTCCGCGAGCAGCGCGCCGTGCTGAAGGAACTGCTCGACAAGCCGCTGACGACCTACTACCTGATCATCATGTGCAGCGCGCTGCTGCTCGCGCTCGGGCTCATGATGGTGCTGTCGGCCTCCGCGATCGAGGCCCAGCAGAAGACCGGCAACCCGTTCTCGTGGTTCATCAAGCAGTCGCTGTCGGCCGGCGTCGGCGTGCCCGTGATGTACGCCTGCTCGCGCCTGCCGCCGAAGTTCTTCCGCTGGGCGGGCTACCCGCTCATGGCGCTGGCGGTGCTGGCGCTGGTCATGGTGCTGTTCATCGGCGAGTCCGAGCTGGGCGCGCAGCGGTGGATCTACCTCGGCCCGTTCACCCTCCAGCCGTCCGAGCCGGCCAAGCTGGCGCTCGTGTTGTGGGGGGCCGACCTGCTGGCCAGGCGGGCCAGGCAGGGCCGGATCGAGTGGCGGCAGATGCTGATCCCGCTCATGCCCGGCACCGCGATCCTGGTCGTCATGGTCCTGCTCGGCCGCGACCTCGGCACCACCCTCGTGCTCTTCATGATCTTCCTCGCGCTGCTGTGGGTGGTGGGGGCGCCGATCAAGCTGTTCGGCGGCATCCTGGCCCTGGCGGTGCTGGCCGCGGTCATCATGATCAAGGTGGAGCCGTACCGGATGGCGCGCATCGGGGCCTTCCTCGACCCGTGGGCCGACGCCCAGGGCGCCGGCTACCAGGCCGTGCAGGGGCAGATCGCGATGGGCTCGGGCGGCTGGTTCGGCCTCGGGCTCGGCAGCAGCCGCCAGAAGTGGAGCTGGCTGCCCCACGGCGAGAGCGACTTCATCTTCGCCATCCTCGGCGAGGAGCTGGGGCTGATGGGCACGCTGATGGTGGTGGCGCTGTTCGGCCTGCTCGGCTACGCGGGGCTGCGGGTCGCGGTCCGGGTGAACGACGGCTTCGTCCGTCTGGCCGCGGCCGCCATGGTGGCCTGGATCGTCGGGCAGGCGACCGTCAACATGGGCGCCGTGCTCGGCGTCCTGCCCATCACCGGCATCCCGCTGCCGCTGGTCTCCTACGGCGGATCGTCCCTGCTCCCCACGCTCGCGGCGCTGGGCATCCTGCTGTCGTTCGCCAAGCGCGAGCCCGGCGCGCGCGAAGCCTTGGCCGCGCGTGGCCCCGGACCCGCCGCACGGGGCCTAAGCTGGCTTGGCCTGGGGGGTACGTCCAGAGGCCGAGTGAGACGTTAGGGAGTGACCGAGATGAGGGTGGTCCTCGCCGGTGGGGGGACGGCCGGGCACATCGAGCCCGCGCTCGCCCTTGCGGACGCGCTGCGCCATCTTGACCGGAGCGTCGGCATCACCTGCGTGGGCACCGAGCGCGGCCTGGAGACGCGGCTCGTGCCCGCCAGGGGCTACGACCTCGAACTGGTGCCGGCCGTGCCGCTGCCCAGGGCGATCACCCCGAGCCTGCTGACCGTGCCGGGCCGGCTGGCCGGGGCGATCAACGCCGTGTCGGGCGTCCTCGACCGGGTCGGCGCCGACATCCTGGTCGGTTTCGGCGGCTACGTCGCCACGCCCGCCTACCTGGCGGCCAAGCGCAAGGGCCTGCCGATCGTCGTCCACGAGGCCAATCCCCGTCCCGGCCTGGCCAACCGGCTGGGCGCCCGGCTGACCGACCACGTCTTCACCGGCTTCCCCGACGCCGCGCTGCCCAAGGCCGAGTTCATCGGCACCCCGCTGCGCCGCGAGATCGTCACGCTCGACCGGCTGTCCACCGGCGACAAGGCGCGCTCCTGGTTCGGCCTGGAGAACGACCGGCCCACGCTGCTGGTGTTCGGCGGCTCGCAGGGCGCCAGGTCGCTCAACCAGGCCGCGCTGGCCGCCGCGCCGGTGCTGCGCCGGGCCGGCATCCAGGTGCTCCACGTGCTCGGCCTGAACAACACCGTCGAGCACGAGCCGCCGCCCGGCGACCCCCAGTACGTGCTGCTGCCCTACGTCGACCGCATGGACCTCGCCTACGCCGCCGCCGACGTCGCGCTGTGCCGCAGCGGGGCCCTGACCTGCGCCGAGCTGACGGCCGTCGGGCTGCCGGCCGCGTACGTGCCGCTGCCGCACGGCAACGGCGAGCAGACCGTCAACGCCGAGCGCGTCGTGCGCGGCGGCGGCGGCCTGATGGTCGACGACTCCGACCTGTCACCCGATTGGATCATTCAGAACGTGCTGCCCATGCTCCACGACCCCGAACGGGTCGCCGTCATGTCGGAGGCCGCCTCCCGGCTGGGGCGCAAGGACGCCGATATCATGCTTGCCAGGAAAGTGTTGGAGATAGCCCGATGAGTCTCGTCAAGCTGGTCGATCCCGTAGCCGTCGAAGACCTCGGCCGCGTGCACTTCATCGGCATCGGCGGCGCGGGCATGTCAGGCATCGCCCGTATCCTGCTCAAGCGCGGCGTCCGCGTCACCGGAAGCGACGCGCGCAGCTCCGAGCTGGTGACCGAGCTGCGCGAGCTGGGCGCGACCGTGCACATCGGGCACGCCGCCTCCCACATCAGAGACGTCGACACCGTGGTCGTCTCCACCGCCATCCGCGACTCCAATCCCGAGCTGGGCGAGGCGCTCAAGCAGGGCCTGCGGATCATCCCGCGGGCCGCCGCGCTGGCCTCGGTGATGGCCGGCCGCACCGGCGTGGCCATCGCCGGCACCCACGGCAAGACCACCACCACCTCCATGCTGACCGTGGCGCTGCAGAAGTGCGGCGCCGAGCCGTCCTACTGCGTGGGCGGCCAGCTCGTCACCACCGGGCTGGGCGCCGACGAGGGCACGGGCCGGGTGTTCGTGGCCGAGGCCGACGAGAGCGACGGCTCCTTCCTCATGCTGGCCCCCGACATCGCCGTGGTGACCAACGTCGAGGCCGACCACCTCGACAACTACGGCGACCCGCGCGCGGTGCACGACAGCTTCGCCCGCTTCGCCGACCGGGTGGGCTCGCTGCTCATCGTCTGCGCCGACGACCCGGGCGCCGCCGAGCTGGTCGGGCGGGCGCGCGAGCGCGGGCTGCGGGTCAGGACCTACGGCGAGCGGGGCGAGGACTACCGGGTGACCGGCGTGCGTCCCGACGGCTTCGGCACGGTGTTCTCCATCGAGGGCAGGGGAGACGTGCGGCTGGCCGTCCCCGGGGCGCACAACGCCCTCAACGCCACCGCCGCCATCGCCGTGGCCGACGAGCTGGGGCTGGCGTTCGAGGACATCAGAGACGGCCTGGCGGCCTTCACGGGGGCCAAGCGGCGCTTCGAGGCCAAGGGCGAGGCGGGCGGCGTCGCGGTGTTCGACAGCTACGCCCACCACCCGACCGAGCTGGCCGCCGACCTGCGGGCCGCGCGCGACGTCGTGGCCTCCTACTCGGGCACCGGCCGGGTCATCGCGATCTTCCAGCCCCACCTGTACTCGCGCACCCGCTTCTTCGCCGACGAGTTCGGCGCCGCGCTCGGGCTGGCCGACGAGGTCATCGTGCTCGACGTCTACGGCGCGCGGGAGGATCCCGAGCCGGGCGTGTCCGGCGCGATGGTCGCCGGGCGTGTGCCGCTGCCCGCCGAGCGGGTGGCCTACGCCCCCGACCGGGCGGCGGTGCCCGACCTGGTGGCCGGGCGGGCGCGTCCGGGTGACATCGTGCTGACGATGGGGGCGGGCGACGTGACCGAGCTCGGGCCGCAGCTCGTGGCGCGCCTGTCCTGAGCCGTACGGGCGTGGCGGGCGGGTGCCGGGCGGCCCGGCGGCGTACGTTCGAAGCCGGCGGGCGAGGAGGGCGATGAAGGCGCGTAACGCGTTCCTGGTGCTGTTGACGGCGGGGGTGGTCGGCTCGGCCGCCTGGCTGGTGTTCTTCTCGCCGGTGCTGGGCGTGCGGTCGATCGAGATCGTGGGAAATCTCACAGTCACCAGCGAGCACATCAAGCAGCAGGCCGCCGTGCCCGACCTGCATCCGCTGGCCACGGTCGACCTGGCCGACGTCCAGGCGCGCGTGCTCGGCATCCGGCAGCTCGCGACGGCGAAGGTCGACCGGGTGTGGCCGGGCACGCTCAAAATCGAGGTGGTCGAGCGCGAGCCGGTCGCGGTGATCCCCGCGGGCGGCCGGTTCGCGGTGGTCGACAAGCAGGGCGTGGTGATCGAGGTCAAGGACACGTCGCCGTTCATGCTGCCGTTGCTCAAGGTCGACCGGCCGGCCGCGGGCGACCCGGCCACCATGGCGGCGCTCCAGGTCGTCCAGGCGTTGCCGCCCGTGGTGGCGGGCAAGGTCCGGCAGGTTCGCGCCGCCTCGGCCGAGGGCGTGACGCTGGAGCTGTCCGACGGCCGTACCGTCCTGTGGGGCGGGGCCGACAGGGCGGAGGAGAAAGGCCGCATCCTGGTCTCGCTCCTGGGCCGCAAGGCCACCCTGTACGACGTCAGCTCTCCCGACGTCGTGACCTTGAAGTGATCACGAGTGTCAGGGTCTGGCAACTCCGTGGCAAGGGCATCGCGTGCCTGTGCGAGGTGGGGGTCGCGGCGTGAGAGCCTGTAGATCGGAGCTTCGGCACAGGAAGGCCCCGACCAGGCGCGACTTCGGAGCGAATCGGACAGCCCGCGACACGCCGGACGTGCTTGCGGCGCGGTTAGTTGACCCGCCTGGTAGGGGCCTCCTACTGTCCGTATCAATCCTCAGGTTGACATAAATCTAAATCTCAACCTGAGGTTGAGAGTTACGAAAACTGAGAAAAAGCGGAGACGATCCGCACCGAAATGGCAAGTCAACGAGCGGAAAGGCCCCTCGTCGTGGCAGCACCGCAGAACTACCTCGCGGTCATCAAGGTCGTCGGCATTGGCGGCGGCGGAGTGAACGCCGTCAACCGGATGATCGAGGAGGGACTCAAGGGCGTCGAGTTCATCGCCATAAACACCGACGCCCAGGCGCTGCTGATGAGTGACGCCGATGTGAAACTCGACGTGGGCCGCGAGCTCACGCGCGGACTGGGCGCCGGAGCCAACCCCGACGTGGGGCGCAAGGCGGCCGAAGACCACCGTGAGGAGATCGAGGAGGTCCTCAAGGGGGCCGACATGGTCTTCGTCACGGCCGGCGAGGGCGGTGGCACGGGCACCGGCGGCGCGCCGGTCGTGGCCAACATCGCCCGGTCGCTCGGCGCACTGACGATCGGCGTGGTGACCCGGCCCTTCAGCTTCGAGGGGCGGCGTCGCGCCTCGCAGGCCGAGGCCGGCATAGAGACACTGCGCGACGAGGTCGACACCCTCATCGTGATCCCCAACGACCGGCTGCTGTCGATCTCCGACCGGCAGGTGAGCGTGCTCGACGCGTTCAAGGCGGCCGACCAGGTGCTGCTGTCCGGTGTCCAGGGCATCACCGACCTGATCACCACGCCCGGCCTGATCAACCTCGACTTCGCCGACGTCAAGTCGGTCATGTCGGGTGCGGGCTCGGCGCTCATGGGCATCGGCCACGCGCGCGGCGACGACCGGTCGGTCGCCGCCGCCGAGATGGCGGTCTCCAGCCCGCTGCTGGAGGCGAGCATCGACGGCGCCCACGGCGTGCTGCTGTCGATCGCGGGCGGCTCCGACCTCGGCCTGTTCGAGATCAACGAGGCGGCCCAGCTCGTGTCGATGGCCGCCGCGCCCGACGCCAACATCATCTTCGGCACGGTCATCGACGACGCCCTCGGCGACGAGGTGCGGGTCACCGTGATCGCGGCGGGCTTCGACGACGTGCCGCCGCCGGTCGAGAAGCCGCTGCCGAGGCCCGCGGCCCGGCCCGCCGCGCAGCCCGCTGCGCCGGTGTCGTCCTCGGCCCTGCGGCCCGGCGTCCCGGCCTCGCCCAGCGTGAAGTCCGAGCCGCCCGCGCCGCGCCCCGAGCCGAGGCCTGAGCCGCGTGCCGAGCTCCGGTCGGAGCCCCGCCAGGAGTTCAGGCCGGAGCCGCGCCAGGAGTTCAGGCCCGAGCCCCGGCAGGAGTTCCGTCCCGAGCCGCGCCCCGAGCCTCGCCCGGAGCCGCGCGAGTTCAGGCCGGAGCCGCGTCCTGAGCCCCGCCCGGAGCCGCGTCCGGAGCCGGTGCGCCCGGTGGAGTCGGTCCAGCCCGCCGAGCCCGTCGCCGCCCTCGGCGACGACGAGCCGCAGGCCCCCGTCTCCATCCCGAGGCCCACGCCCGAACCGGCCAACCCGCCCACGCCCATCACCTCCCGCATGTCGGAGCCTCCCAAACGTCCTCGGGTGATCTTCGAGGAGCAGGAGGAGGAGCTCGACGTCCCCGACTTCCTCAAGTAGCTCACCACCCACCGCCGCTCCCCGCTGGCATACGGGAGCGGCGCCGTCGTGTGTGCCGGGAACCGACCCGCGGCACGGAAAGGGGGCCATCGTGGCGTACGGCGTGCAGGCCGAACTGCGAGGCGATGGAGGCAGGGAGAGGGAGTCAGGCGTGCGTAGGGACGAGATCGCGGCCGGTCTCACCGAGATCGAGGCCCGCATCGGCGCGGCCTGTCACGCGGTGGGCCGCGACCGCGGCGAGGTCACCCTGATCGCGGTGACCAAGACCAGACCGGCCGACGACGTGCGCATCCTGTGCGAGCTGGGCGTGCGCGACGTCGGCGAGAACCGCGACCAGGAGGCCGCGCCCAAGGCGCACGAGCTGGCCGGCCTGCCGCTGACGTGGCACTTCGTGGGCCAGCTGCAGACCAACAAGGTGCGGTCCGTCGTCGGGTACGCCGACGTGATCCACTCGCTCGACCGCCTCCGGCTGCTGGAGGCGATCAGCAAGGAGGCCGTGCGGCAGGGCCGCAAGGTCGGCTGCCTGATCCAGGTGGCGCTCGACGACGACCCCTCCAGGGGCGGCGCCCGGCCCGCCGACGTGCCGGCGCTGGCCGACGAGGTGGCGCTGGCCGACGGCGTGTGGCTGGGCGGCGTCATGGCGGTCGCCCCGCTGGGGGTGGAGCCAGCCCGCGCCTTCGCCGTGCTGCGCGACGTCGCCGGCCGCGTCCAGGAGCAGCATCCGCGGGCCACGATGGTCTCCGCGGGCATGAGCCAGGACCTCGACGAGGCGGTCGCGTACGGTGCGACACACGTGCGGATCGGTACGGCGTTGCTCGGTCGTCGCAGGCCCTTCGTCAGGTAATGTCCCCTCAAGTGGGTCTTCAGGCCCATGATCAAGTAGAGGTCGATCCGCGGTGAGCTCCAAGGGGGTACGGCTGCCGCCTCGGCCCCGGCGACGGGTCCGAGCCAGTGCGACCATGAGCAGGAGGACGACGTAGCGATGGCCGGCGCGATGCGCAAGATGGCGGTCTACCTCGGTCTCGTGGAGGACGACCGCTACGAGAGGTACGAGACCTACACCGACGAGTACGCCTACGACGACGATGTCCAGCGGACCGGCGAGGAACGGCCCGTGGCGGTCCAGGACCGCGACGAGGAGGCCGACTCCGCGGTCCCCGCGCCCAGGCCCGCCACGACGATCCTGGAGCGCCGCACGACCGACCTGGCGCGCATCACGACCCTCCATCCCCGGACCTACAACGAGGCCCGAACCATCGGAGAGCACTTCCGCGACGGCACCCCGGTCATCATGAATCTGACCGAAATGGTTGACAGCGACGCGAAGCGGCTCGTGGATTTCGCGGCAGGTCTGGTCTTCGGCCTACATGGAAGCATTGAACGTGTTACCAACAAGGTGTTCCTGTTGTCCCCTGCCAATGTCGAGGTGACCGCCGAGGACAAGGCCCGAATCGCGGAACGCGGGTTCTTCAACCAGAGTTAGAGTCTCTGTATGTCCATCGCACCCAACCGGGCCCACGCGCGGCCGGGAGGGCACACCAGAAGTGGAGGCGCGGCCGGGCCGTGGAGATCGTGAGTGGGATCTTGGTCGTAGTCCTGTCTCTGTATTTGGTACTGCTCATCGGCAGGATGATCTTTGAGACGGTGCAGGCGTTCGCCCGGCAGTGGCGGCCTTCCGGGGTCGTGCTGGTGCTGGCGGAGGCCACGTACACCGCGACAGACCCACCTCTCAAATTCCTCCGCCGTTTCATTCCCCCGCTCCGGTTGGGTACGGTGGCCTTTGACCTAAGCTTCACTGTCCTGTTCATCGTCGTGCTGATCTTGATCCAGATCGCTGGGTCACTGGGCGGCCGGTGAGGCGGGCTGGTGGGGTGCCGGTCGTGATCCAACTCGTGTCCGCGCTGAAGTGATTCGGGTTCACCGTCCCTCCGGACAGACTCCAAGCGCGCCAAGGAGACCAAAAAATGCCGCTGACGCCCGCTGATGTGCGGAACAAGCAGTTCAGTACCACCCGGCTGCGGCCGGGCTACGACGAGGAAGAGGTCGACGCCTTCCTCGACGAGGTGGAGGCTGAGCTCGACCGCCTGATCCAAGAGAACGAGGAGCTACGCGCCAAACTGGCCGAGTGCCTGCGTGGGAAGGTGCCGGGCGGCATGGGCATGCCCATGGCCTCCGCCCCCGTCCAGGAGCAGCCGAAGCCGGAGATGATGGCGCCGCCGCAGCCGGAGCCCATGCGGGCCCCCGAGCCGCAGCCGATGCGAGCCCCCGAGCCGCAGCCCGTGGCCATGAGCATGCCTCCCGCCGAGGACAACATGGACACCGCGGCCCGCGTGCTGGCCCTCGCCCAGCAGACCGCCGACCAGGCGATCGCCGACGCCCGCCGGGAGGCGGACGAGACGGTGACCCGCGCCCGCCGTGAGGCCGACGAGATCCTCACCAAGGCCCGCCGCCAGGCCGAGCAGGTCATCGGCGACGCCCGTGCCCGCGCCGAGACGCTCGAGCGCGACGCGCAGGAGCGCCACCGCCAGGCGATGGGCTCGCTGGTGCAGACCCGCGACGAGCTCGAGCGCAAGGTCGAGGAGCTGCGCAGCTTCGAGCGCGAATACCGCAGCCGCCTCAAGCTCTACCTGGAGAACCAGCTCGCCGAGCTCAACGTCTCCGCCGAGGGCAGCGGTGGGTTCCCGGTCATGTCCGGTCCGCAGGGTCAGGCTCCCGCCATGTCGCACGCGGTTCCCCAGGGTGGCCAGCAGCCTCTCCCCGGTGGCCCCAACCCGTTCGGCGGCGAGGCTCCGCAGGGCGCCTTCCCCGGCGGCGACGGTCCGCACAACGACCGCCGGTAAAGTAACGGGTCACTAGGACCTGTCACTCGAAAGAGCCCCCTGTGATCCTTATCAGTGCTGGTTTGGTGCTCGCGGCGGTCGTGTTGCTGATCGCGGGCTTCGTACTGGCTAAGCCGTTCCTGATCATGTGGTCCATCGTGGTCAGCGTGCTGTCCGCGCTGTTCCTGGTGATCGGGGCGTTGCTGCGGCGTCACGAGCTGTTTCCCGGTGGTGGGCGGGCCGCTGCGCCGGCCACCCCTCCGGCCCCGCTCCCGCCGCCCGGCCTGCCGTACAACCAGACCGGTCCTGCCGGGCCCCAGCCGCACCCGCGGCCACAACCCCATCCGCATCCGCACCCGCAGACGCTCCAGCGGACCGCCGTTCCGGCCTCCGCGCCTCGCCGCCCCGCGGCGAGCGGCATCTCGCCGGACGCGATCGTGATGGTGATCCCGGGCCGCAGGAGATACCACGTGCCGGGCTGCCGCCAGCTGGCCGGACGGGATCACGAGGAGCTCACCTACGAGGAGGCACGCGAGGAGGGCTTCACGCCCTGCACCACGTGCCTTCCGGACGCCGCGCTCGGCGGACGGCAGTTGCCGCCTGCCGCCGACCCCGAGCCCGTCGTCGCCCCCGGCCCCGCCGCCACCCCCTCCGCCGTGGCGGAGAGCCGGGCCGAGACCTCCGCGGAGACCCGGGACCTGCGCCCGCCGGTCGTACCGCCGAAGCCCGACACGAAGGCTTCCACCCCCACCCCGGAGCCCGCCGCCTCCAGCGAGGAAGGCCCGACCGGGTGGTTCGGCCGTCCGGCCGCCGCGCAGGCGAGCGACCCGGCCAAGTCCCCCTCCTCCGCCACCGCGCCCGATTCCGGGGCCGGTCCGGATGACGAGCAGGGGGAGATCCAGACTTCCTACTTCCGGCCGCCGTCGGAGCGCGAGCGGCCCGCGCGTCCCTCTTCGCCGGACGACGCCAAGGGCCCGTCGGGCGCCCCTTCGAGCCCTGCTGCGGCCTCCAAGGGTTCGCCGGCCTCGAAGCCGCCCAAGAGCCCGTCCAAGAGTCCGTCCGAGAGCCCGGCGGCTTCGGGTGCGGCTTCGGCTCCGGCGTCCAAGGGGGCGGCTTCGGCCAAGGCCGGTGCGGGTGCGGCGACTTCGGGTCAGAAGGGCGATGACGCGGCTGATTCCGGGAAGTCGGCAGAGAGCGCGCAGGGCAAGCCGTCCGCGGCCGCCCGGCCGTCGCCCGCCGCACGCCCCGCCGAGCAGCCCCCCGACGACGGTGACGACGCCTCCGACCCGGACACGGCTCCGCAGCCTCGCGTGACGTCCTCCGGGCTGCCGGTCCAGCCGGAACCCTCGGGTGGGGCTGCTGGGGCGTCCGAGCGGCCTTCTGGGGCTGCGCCGGCCCCTTCCGCCCGTCCGGCGGGGGCCACCGCCCCGGCGCCGAAGACCGAGAGCAAGGACACCAAGCCCGGCAAGGAGAGCGCGGCCAAGGGCGAGACGTCCGGTGCCGAGCCCGGCGACAAGCCCGGCAAGGCGGGTGAGGGCTCGAAGGGCGAGACCGGCGGTACGTCCGGTCCGGGCGGGCGCCCAGGGACGGTCAAGGTCATCACCGGCACCCGTCGCTACCACAGCGCCACCTGCCCGCTGATCAGGGGCGCGGGGGAGACGGGCGTGGAGACCATGACGATCCCCGAGGCCGAGGACGCCGGTCTGACCAGCTGCCCGGTGTGCCAGCACGACCGCGAGACGGCCAAGTAACACCCGACCGCCCCGGGCCCGCTGCGCTTTCGCCAGCGGGTCTTCGGGGCTCATGACGTTCGCGGGGAGGCGTCAGGGGCGGGGGCGGTGGGCGTGGTGCGGTGCAGGCGGGTTAGCCACGGGTGGGTGGTGTGCTCGGTGCGCAGGGCCGCTGCCAGCCAGTGGCGCCGGCTGTCGTCCAGAAGTGGCAGGACGGTCTCGAAGTCGATCTCGTCCTTCGGGCGGGGAGCCGTGGACTTGTAGAGGAGCTGCACTTCCGGTGCGAGGTGCCGGAAGCCGTTCCGCATGATTGTCAGGTCTGTCAGGGGACGGCGGATCCGCGGGTCGCGACGGTAGATCCACTCGTCCCCGGCGGCCTCGTCGAGCATGAGCTGGAAGCGCCAGGGGGCGTCGGGGTGGTCGCGTACCCAGATGTCGTGGGCGGAGGCGGGCAGCAGCTCGTCCACGGGCCAGGGTCGCAGGGTGCCGGGGGTGATCGCGGCGTGCACGTCCCAGCCGGTCAGAAGGCGCCGGACGGCGAGCTGGTCGCGGCGCAGCAGTGCGATGTCGACGTCGTCGTGCTCGCGGTACGCGCGTCCGGCGGCCAGTTGAAGCGCGTGGCCGCCCGCCACCCACCAGGGCGCGGCCAGCCCGCGCAGCAGCGCGACGACCTCCTCCAGGGGCGCGGCCTCCCAAGGACCCCACGGCGTGTCGATCCACGTCATCCGGCCATTGTCCGCCCTTCGCCGGACGAGCGGGGTTCGCGTGTTCCCCGCGTCGGGAGAAGCCGGAAACCTGAGAAGAGGTACGAAGCTGCGGCCGCCACGCTGCTCAGCGGGCAGACTTCACTGCGCTCTCCACGCGGCCGCCGTCCTGCTGGTGGACTTGGCCATGACGGGCTCGGCGTGCGGGGCGGGCCACACCTGGATCAGGTACTCCTCGGCGGGGGCGCCGTCGTCCCGCGGGTCGCCGTCGTCGCGGTTGCGTCCGTGGACGCGCAGCCGGTAGTCGCCGGGGCCGGGCAGTTCCAGCTGTTCGGCCGGGTCGGCGCCGCCGTCCGTCGTCGCGAAGTCCATGAACGCGGATCGCCAGGCGACGGACACCTCGGCGACGTCCTGCCAGCCGTCGGTGGTCAACGGCGGGGCGGCGTCCCACAGTTCGGCGGTGACGCCGATGTCGCCGATCTCCTGGCCGCACACGATGCGCGCGCCGTCGCCGTCGGGGTCGGCCTGGACCAGGCCCGTCGCGGTCATGTCCCACTCGAGATCCGTCACGAGCCCTTCGCCGGTCAGGTCGACGGTGGACGCGTCCACGAACACCTGACCGGAGGCGCGGCGGATCAGAGTCGGCACGGGACCAGATCCTTTCGGAATGCGAGCGGAGGCAGGCGATCACCGCTACCGGTTCAGGGGCGCGCACGTCAGGGGCGCCACCGAGGTGATCGGTGGCGCCCCCGCGTGGTCGCCGGTCGGATCGCGGCCTGGGTCAGGCGCGGCGCAGGTGGAACGTCAGGCCCAGGTCCTCGTCGTGGTGGGCCGGGAGGTCCTCCTGGGCGCCCTCGGTGAGGGACGTGGCCAGGACCTCCTCGGCGACCGTTCCGCCGCCGGAGCGCAGGGCGGCGGCCAGGTCGGGCGAGGAGGCCGTCCACCACAGGTCGATGCGGTCGGTGATCGACAGGCCGGAGGACTTGCGGGCCTCCTGGACCAGCCGGATCACCTCGCGCAGCAGGCCCGCGCGGCGCAGCTCGTCGGACAGCTCCAGGTCGAGGGCGACGGTCTCGCCGGTGCCGGTGCCGATGGCGCCGGTCTCCACGGCCCAGCCCGCGCGCGGCTGCTCGGTGACGATCACCTCGTCGGGGCCGAGCATGATCTCGCCCAGCTCGTCCGCCTCGATCATGACGGGGGTGCCGCCACGCAGCGTACGGGCCACGCGGGTGGCGTCGGCGGCGGTCACCGCGGCGGCCACCAGCTTGGTACGCGACCCGAACCGCTTCCCGAGCGCCCGGAAGTTCGGCTTCACCGTGTACGACACGAGATCGGCGTCGAATCCGGACATGTCCTCAAGGTCCTGGACGTTGAGCTCGTCCGCCACCAGCGCCCGCAGCTCGGCGGGCAGCGACGGCCAGCCGTGCGCACCGACCAGCGCCCGGCGCAGCGGCTGCCGCGTCTTCACGCCGGAGGAGGCACGCGCCGAGCGGCCCAGCTCGACCAGCCTGCGGACCAGGGCCATCTGGTCCGACAGCGCCGGATCGAGCAGGTCCTCGCGCACCTGCGGCCAGCTGGTCAGGTGGACCGAGGAGGGCGCGCCGGGCGCGCGCAGCACGTCCCAGAGGTAGTCGGTGACGAACGGCGTGATCGGCGCCATCAGCCGGATGACCGTCTCCAGGCACTCGTACAGGGTGGCGAACGCCTCGCGCGAACCCTGCCAGAAGCGGCGGCGGGAGCGGCGGACGTACCAGTTGGACAGGTCGTCGAGGAAGTCGGCCAGGCGGCGGCCGGCGCGCTGGGTGTCGTACTCGTCCAGGGACGCGGTGACCTCGGCGACCGTCCGGTGCAGCTCGGCCAGCACCCAGCGGTCCAGCAGCGGACGCTCGGCGGCCGGCGGAGCGGGCTCGGACGGGGTCCAGGACTCGGCGTTGGCGTACAGGGTGAAGAAGGAGGAGGTGTTCCACAGGGTCAGCAGGACCTTGCGGACGATCTCCTCCAGGCCGTTGTGCCCCACCCGGCGGGCCGCCCACGGCGATCCGGAGCAGGCCATGAACCAGCGCAGCGCGTCGGCGCCGTGCTGGTCCATCAGCGGGATCGGCTCCAGGATGTTGCCCAGGTGCTTGCTCATCTTGCGGCCGTCCTCGGCCAGGATGAGGCCGAGGCAGAGCACGTTCTCGTAGGAGGACTGGCCGAAGACCAGCGTGCCGACCGCCATCAGCGAGTAGAACCAGCCGCGGGTCTGGTCGGTGGCCTCGCAGATGAACTGCGCGGGGTAGACGCCCTCCGGCTTGCCGTGCTCACCCCACTGCGCGAACGGCATCGAGCCCGAGTCGTACCAGGCGTCGATCACGTCGGGCACGCGGGTGGCGAGCGCGCCGCAGGAGGGGCAGTCGAAGCTCACGTCGTCGACGTACGGGCGGTGCGGGTCGAGCGCGGAGACGTCCTGGCCGGCCAGCGTGCCCAGCTCGGCCAGCGAGCCGACGCAGGTGACGTGGCTCTCGTCCGCCGAGCACACCCACAGCGGCAGCGGCGTGCCCCAGTAGCGCGAGCGCGACAGCGACCAGTCGACGTTGTTGCGCAGCCACTCGCCGAACCGGCCCCACTTGATGGTCTCGGGGAACCAGTTGGTGTTGGCGTTCTCCGACAACATCTGGTCCTTGACCGCGGTGGTGCGGATGTACCAGGACGGGAGCGCGTAGTACAGCAGCGCGGTGTGGCAGCGCCAGCAGTGGGGGTAGGCGTGCTCGAAGTGGCTGCCCCGGTACAGCAGGCCGCGCCGGCGCAGGTCCTCGGTGAGCTCCTCGTCGGCGTCCTTGAAGAAGCGGCCGCCGACCATGGGCACGTCGTCGAGGAACCGGCCGTCGGGGCCGATCGGGTTGACGATCGGCATGTCGTACCGCTTGATGACGGCCATGTCGTCGGCGCCGAAGGCGGGGGCCTGGTGGACCAGGCCGGTGCCGTCCTCGACGGTGACGTAGTCGCCGAGCACGACGTAGTGGGCGCCGGGGATGTCGACCAGGTCGAAGGGGCGGCTGTAGCGGGTGCGCTCCAGCTCGCGGCCGGTGCAGCGGGCCACCTCGGTGACGTCCTCGCCGAGGACGGACAGCAGCGGCTCGGCCACCACCAGCACCTCGCCGTCGGCGGTCCTGGCCGCGACGTAGGTGACGTCGGGGTGCACGGCGACGGCCGTGTTGGACACCAGCGTCCAGGGCGTGGTGGTCCAGATCAGCAGCGCCGCGCCCAGCTCGGCCAGCGGCCCGGACGTGACGGGCATGCGCACGAAGACCGACGGGCTGGAGACGTTCTCGTAGCCGCCCGGCTGGCCCAGCTCGTGGTCGGACAGGCCGGTGCCGCAGCGCGGGCAGTACGGCGTGATGCGGAAGTCGCGGAACAGCAGCCCCTTGTCGAAGACGACCTTCAGCGACCACCACACCGACTCGATGTAGGACGGGTCCATCGTCCGGTACGCCTGGGACAGGTCGATCCAGTAGCCCATGCGCTCGGTCATCTGCTCGAACGCGTCGACGTGCCGCAGCACCGACTCGCGGCACTTGGCGTTGAACTCGGCGATGCCGTAGTCCTCGATGTCCTTCTTGCCGGTCAGGCCCAGCTCGCGCTCGATGCCGACCTCGACGGGCAGGCCGTGGCAGTCCCAGCCGGCCTTGCGCGGGACGCTGAAGCCGCGCATCGACTTGTAGCGCGGGAACAGGTCCTTGAACACCCTGGCCTCGACGTGGTGCACGCCGGGCAGGCCGTTGGCGGTGGGCGGGCCCTCGTAGAACACCCAGGCGGGGTTGCCGGCGTTCTGCTCGACGGACCGCTCGAAGATCTTCCCGTCCCGCCAGCGGTCGAGGACCTCGCGCTCGAGCGCGGGCAGGTCGACCTGCGCGGGAAGAGAGCGGAATGATGGGGAAGACATGTCGGGCGGGACCTCCACGCGTCGTCGGCCGGTTGTGGCGTGCGCGAAGGGACGAAGCCTCGCGGCTCCGCGGTACCACCCTTCTTGGCCTCCGGGGAGGCCCTCTTCATTCGCTTGCTGCCGGGTCTAGTGAGCTCTGCCGAGCCGTTCTTCCGGCGGCTCCGGGGTGATATCCCTCACAGCGGGGCCCCATCAACGCCTTGCAGTCTCAAACCATAACGCAGAGTGGAGCCGAAGACTTCCAGGTTTCCTCCCGCTCCCGGCGGCGTTGGTACGCGGGGAGGAAATTTGTGGGAATGGACGTCCCCGGGGAGGAGTTGAACGGGCGAGGCGGGATAGTACGGGTGAGGTAAACCATCCGGCGGGTCGTTTGCCGTTCCGTTATGAGGATCCTAAGCTGCCCGCACCATTCACGGCCTTGATCAGCATGGAGGCAGCCATGGCGGCAGTCACGCAGACCGCTACACCGTCGATGTGGTCGGAAGAGGAGCTGGCCGAGGTACGCGGCAGGCTGCGGACCGAGATCGACGAGCTCGAGGCCGACATCCTCCGCCACGAGTCGGAGATAGCCTCTGGTGACGTCACCCAGGGCGCGGGCGACGACCAGGCGGACGCCGGCGCCAAGACGTACGAGCGCGAACGCGAGATCGCCCTTACCCTGAATGCGCGCGATCTGGTCGCGCAGAACGAACGTGCGATCGCCAGGATCGACGCAGGGACCTATGGAGTGTGCGAATCGTGCCACAAGCCGATCGGCAAGGAACGTCTTCAGGCGTTCCCGAGGGCGACGCTGTGCGTGGCCTGCAAGCAGAAGGAGGAACGCCGCTAGGCAGGCCACGCGGACGTCTCCTCGCGATCCTCACCTCGCTGGCGGTCGTCGTCTACGCGGCTGACCTGATCAGCAAGACGATCGTGCTGCGTACGCTCGAAGGCAAGGCGCCGCTCGTCGTCCTCCAGGACGTCCTGCAGTTCCGGGTGATCTTCAACTCCGGCGCGGCGTTCAGCATCGGCACGGGGATGACGTTCGTGTTCACGTTCATCGCGGCGGGCGTGGTGGTGGCGATCGTGCGCACCGCGCGCAAGCTCCACAGCCTGCCGTGGGCGATCACCCTCGGGCTGCTCCTCGGCGGGGCGCTCGGCAACCTGACCGACAGGTTGCTGCGCTACCCGTCGGGGTTCGGCCGGTCGACGCAGCTCCAGGGGCACGTCGTGGACTTCATCGAGGTGCTGCCCGGTCACTTCCCGGTGATCGACTACTTCCCGGTGTTCAACGTCGCCGACTCGGCGATCGTCTGCGGCGGCATCCTGGCGGTGCTGCTGGCCTGGCGCAACGTGCAGATCGACGGCACCAGGGAGACCGAGACCACCACGGAGACCGGGAAGGAGCCCCAGGATGGCTGAGCGGCGGAGCCTGCCCGTCCCCGACGGGCTGGAGGGCGAGCGGGTCGACGCGGCGATCTCGCGGCTGTTCGGCTTCTCGCGCACCCGCGCGGCCGAGCTGATCGCCGCCGGCGAGGTGCAGGTCGACGGCGGGCAGCCGGCCAAGTCCGACCGCGTGCACGCCGGCGCCTGGCTGGAGGTGACGCTGCCGCCCCCGGTCAGCACGCCGATGCCGGTGGCCGAGCCGGTGCCGGGCATGACGATCGTCTACGAGGACGACGACATCATCGTGGTCAACAAGCCGATCGGGGTGGCCGCCCATCCCACCGTCGGCTGGACCGGCCCGACCGTGATCGGCGGCCTGCTCGGCGCCGGCCACACGATCGCCACCAGCGGCGCGGCCGAGCGGCAGGGCATCGTCCACCGGCTCGACGCCAACACCACGGGCGCGATGGTCGTGGCCAAGAGCGAGCACGCGTACTCGGCGCTGAAGCGGGCCTTCAAGGAGCGCACGGTCGACAAGCGCTACCACGCGTTGGTCCAGGGCCATCCCGACCCGTTCCGGGGCACCGTCGACGCGCCCATCGACCGCCACCCCTCGGGCGAGGGCAAGTTCGCCGTGGTCGCGGGCGGCAAGCCGTCGGTCACCCACTACGACACGATCGAGGCGTTCCGGGCGGCCTCGCTACTGGACATCAAGCTGGAGACCGGCCGTACGCACCAGATCCGCGTGCACATGTCGGCCCTGCGCCACCCCTGCGTCGGCGACATGCTCTACGGCGCCGACCCGACGCTCGCGGCCCGGCTGGGCGTCACCCGGCAGTGGCTGCACGCGGTCTCGCTGGGCTTCGAGCACCCGGCCACCGGCGACTGGATGTCCTTCAGCACCGACTACCCCGAGGACCTGCAGAAGGCGCTCGACGCCGTCGCCGCCGACACCTGAGCCGGTCGCTACTCCTCGCCGTCCTGCGACGGGTCGATCTGGCCGGGGGACCTGGAGGGGGCGTCGTCCTGCTTCTTCTCCTGCTCGTCCCGCTGGGCCGCCGACCTGGTCGGCGTCGGCTTCTTCGCGGGGGTGCTGGTCCGTTCGCCGCTGGTGGGCGAGGGGGCGCTGCTCCGCGGTGCGGTGGATCGCGGGGGATGCGAGGTGGCGGGGGGCGGTTCGGAGTCGGTGACGGTGGTCTTCGGCGTGTCCTTCGGGGCGTCGCTGCCGGGCGGGGTGACGACCGCCGGGATCGTCGGGGCGCGGCCCTGCACCGGCTGGTCCGACTGCTTCGTCCACCAGGCCGCGCCGCCGGTGACCAGGCCCACGAGCAGCGCGCCCGCCGCGATGGCCAGGATCGGCGTCCGGCGCGGGCGGCGTACGGCCATCGGGGGCACCGGGACCGGGCCGGTCTGCTCCAGCGGCCCGCCCGTCAGGACCAGTCTCAGCCGCTGCTCGGCCTCCTCCAGCGACATGCGCTGCGAGGGGTTCTTGCGCAGCAGCCCGAGCAGCACGGGGGCGAGCACGCCCGCGCGGGCCAGCGGTTCGGGCTCGGCGTGCATGACCGCGCCGAGCGTGGCCAGGGCGTTCTCCCGGTGGAAGGGGGAGTGGCCCTCGACCGCCATGTACAGCGTCACGCCCAGCGACCACAGGTCGGAGGCGGGCCTGGCCTGGCCGCCGGCCGCCCGTTCCGGGGCCATGAAGGCGGGGGTGCCGATGAGGATGCCGGTCCTGGTGACGGGGGCCTCGTCCTCGGTGGTGGCGATGCCGAAGTCGGTGAGCACCGCCCGGCCGTCCTCGGTCAGCAGCACGTTGTCGGGCTTGACGTCACGATGGAGCACGCCCGCCGCGTGCGCGGCGCGCAGCGCCTCCAGCAGTTGCAGCCCGATGGCGGCGACCTTGGCCGGGGGCAGCGGGCCGTCGGCGCGGATGGTCTCGCCCAACGTACGGGAGTGCACGAGCTGCATGACGATCCACGGATGCCCGCCCTCCTCCAGCACGTCGTAGACGGCCGCCACCCCCGGATGCGCCACCCGGCCTGCCGCCCGCGCCTCGCGGAACGTGCGCACGGCGAACACCTCGCGCTCAGGGCCGGTCAGGTCCGGCGGCGGCAGCACCTCCTTGACGGCCACGTCACGGCCGAGCACCTCGTCATGCGCCTGCCACACGGTTCCCATACCGCCCTGGCCGATCGTCCTGAGCAGCCGGTAGCGGCCACCGACCATCCCCGCAGAATCGGACATGCACGGCGACTACCCAAGAAACATCCGGGCAAGCGCGGTGACGACGGCCGCCGCCGCCAGGACGACGAGGAACGGCGCCCGCAGCACCAGGGCGACCACGGCCGCCACCAGACCGGCCGTACGCGCCGGGTCGAACGCTGGCCTGCCCTCCTCGGTGAACATCTGCACCGCGATCAGGGCCGACAGCAGCGCCACGGGCACCAGTTCGGCGAACCTGCGCACCGCCGGGTGGTCCAGCACCCGGCGCGGCGCGGCCAGCCCGGCCAGCTTGAGCGCGTAGCAGCCGAGGCAGACCGCGACGATCGCCCACCACACCGTCATCGCACCATCACCACCAGCACCGCCACCGCCGACAGCAGCACCGGCACGCCCGGCGGGAAGAACGGGCTGGCCGCCAGCGCGACCGCCGCCCCGGCCACCGCCAGCACCCGCAGCCGCCCGCTGGCGGCCAGCCGAGGCCACAGGATGGCCAGGAAGGTGGCCGGGCCCACGGCGTCGAGCCCGAGCACCCGCGGGTCGCCCAGGAAGGACGTGCCGACCGCGCCGGCGAGGGTGGTGAGGTTCCAGGCGACGTACAGGCTGGCGAAGGTGGTGAGGAAGCCGGTGCGCGCCGACGGCTCGTCCGGCTGGGCCAGCGTGACGGCCGTGGTCTCGTCGATCACGCCGTGGGCGGCCAGCAGCCGGCGCGGGCCGCGGACGTTCAGCAGGTCGGCCAGGCGCAGGCCGTAAAGGGTGTTGCGGCCGCCGAGCAGCAGCGCGCCCGCGGCCGCGGCGGTCAGGTCGCCGCCCGCGCCGATCGCCCCGGCCAGTGCGAACTGCGAGGCGCCGGTGAAGGCCAGCAGGCTCAGCACGCACGCCTGGGGCACGCTGAGCCCGGCGGTGATCGCCGCCGCGCCGAACGCGAGACCGGACAACCCCACGGCCAGACCCACACCCAGACCGTCACGCACCGCGGCGGAACGGCGAGTTGTCTGTTCCATGGGAAACAGCTTATGAAGTGGGCAAATATCCGGTCTTGTACGTTCCTGCGGCCCGTTGGTAGGCGGCGGGCGGCACGCCCACGACGCGCTTGAAGTGCCGGTTCAGGTGGGCCTGGTCGGTGAAGCCCACGTCCGCCGCCACCTGCGCCGGGCGTACCCCCGCCAAAAGCAGCCGACGGGCCTGCCGGACGCGCAGCGAGGTGAGGTAGGCGTGCGGCGGCAGCCCCGTCACGGCCTTGAACGCGCGCAGCAGCGGGAACGGCCGCACCCCCACCGCCGCCGCCAGCGCCTCCAGCGTCGGCGGGTCGAGCAGGCTCTCGTGCAGCAGCGCCATCGCCTCGCGCACCGCCTGCCGGCCCGCGCCGGGCGGGTTCGCGTCCGGCCTGGGCGCGGCGTGCCTGCTCAGCAGCCGGGCGAACAGCGTGCGCGACAGCGTGGAGGCCGCCAGCGCGTCGCCGCGCTCGGCCGCCTGGTGCGCCCGCCCGAGCAGCACCGCCACCTCCGGGTCGCGCACCACCTGCTCGGGGAAGTACGGGGTGGCGAGCGGCGCGTCGAGCTCGGCCGCGATCCCGGCCAGCGCCTCGACCGACGGATACAACATCCGGTACGCCCAGCCGCCCGGCGTGCCCGCCTGGCCGGTGTGCACCGAGTCCGGGTTGACCAGCACCAGCTCGCCCGCGCCCGCCCGGTGCAGGGTGCCGCGGTAGTCGAACTCCTCCACGCCCGCCACGATCAGCCCGATGGCGTAACCGTCGTGGACGTGCCGGGAGAAGCGGTGGGTGACGTAGCGGGCCTTGAGCAGGTCGGTCTCGGGGACCGCCGGATGCCGCCAGAACCGGGCCCGTTCGCGCGCGCCGTCGTGCTCCGGCGTCATTCCGGGCGGAAGGTCTTGACGAAGGTGTCGAACCAGTGCCGGTCGGCGGCCCAGCGGGAGTCGAGGGTCTCCCAGTACAGGGCGTACGGGCGGCCGGCCGCGGTGTGGAAGCCGCGGTTGATCACGTGGATGAGCTGCCCCTTGCGCATGTGGGTGAACTCCCAGTCGGAGGCGCGCAGGCCGAGGTACTCGGTGGGGGTGATGCCGATCCGGGTGTAGCGGTCGAACTCGCCCTTGGCCTTGATCTCCTTCTCCAGGCCGATCCAGTGCTGTTGCGGGTCCTTCCACGGGATGTCCGGGACGGTCCACTCGACGATCATCGCGCCGGGGGTGCCGGGGCCGGAGAAGCGGATGCTGTCCCTGGTCGGGTTCTTGGCGGCCGTCCAGGTCTTGGGGATGGCCATCGAGAAGTGGCCGGTCGCGCTGGTGAGGGGGCGCCAGCCGGCGGGCACCGCCGGGGCCGTGGGGGTCGGCTCGCCCGTGGGCTCGCCGGTGGGTTCCTCGGTCGGCTGCGGGCTCGGCTCGGGCGTCGGTTCCTTCGACGGCGGCGTCGAGGGATCGGAGGTGGGGCCGCCGGTGGCGGGCGGCTGGGCACCGGCCGTCGGGGTGGACGTCGAGGGACCTGACAACTGGTCGTAGAGCAGCACGCCGCCGCCGCCCAGGAGCGCCAGGACGGCCACCGCGGCGGGCACCGCGATCCACATCGTCCGGCCGCGCCGCCGCGGCTCTCCAGGGACCGTCCGGTGCGGCGGCCGCGCGTCGCCGGTGACGGGCTGCGATCCCCGCGGCGGCGGGTACGGGCCGCCCGGCGTGGGGTGGCGGTCGCTCGGGGCCGGGCCTTGGGGGTACGGGCCGGGTGCGGCGGGCCCGGGGGCCGGGAAGGGGGCCGACCACATGGGGGTCTGGTCGGCCAGCAGCGGCTGCCCGGTGGCCACCTGGTGGAGCAGGCGCGCGGCCTCGCCGGCCGGCATCCTGGCCGCCGGGTCGCGCCGCAGCAACCCCATGATGACCGGCTGCAACGCCCCCGCCCGCACGGGCGGCTCGGGCTCGTCGCGCAGCACGGCCGCCACCGTGGCCGCCCACGAGTCGCGCTTGAACGGCGGCCGCCCCTCCACCGCCGCGTAGAGGGTGGCGCCCAGCGACCACAGGTCGGACTCCGGACGGGCGGCCTCGCCGTTGAGCCGCTCCGGCGGCATGTACGCCGGGGTGCCCACCAGCCCGCCGGTCGCCGTCAGCCCCGACTCGGCCTCCAGGGCGGCGATGCCGAAATCGGTCAGCACGACCCTGCCGTCGTCGGCCAGCAGCACGTTCTCGGGTTTCACGTCACGATGGAGCACCCCGGTGGCGTGGGCGGCCCGCAGCGCGTCGAGCACCCGGCCGCCGACCATCGCCACCAGCGCCACCGGCAGCGGCCCGCGCTCGCCGATCACCTCGGCCAGGGAGCGGGACCGGACGAGCTGCATGACGATCCACGGCCGGCCGTCCTCCTCGACGACGTCGTGGATGACGATCACCGACGGGTGGTCGAGGCGGCCCGCCGCCCTGGCCTCCCTGATCGTCCTGCGGTTGAGGTCGGCCCGCTTGGCGTCACCCACGCCCGTGTAGCGGACCTCCTTGATCGCCACCGTACGGTCGAGCAGCTCGTCGTAGGCACGCCAGACCACCCCCATGCCGCCCTCCCCGAGGGGCTCGATGAGGCGATACCGGTTGCTGACCTGCCTTTCCACGCAGGGAAGCCTACTTGGCGGGCTTGAAGGTCGCGCTGAAGCCCTCGAACAAGTGGTAGTCCTTCTTCCAGTGACTGTTGAGGGTGTGCCAGTAGATGGCGTACGCCTTCCCGTTCTCGGTGATGAAGCCGCGGTCGCGCACCCGGGTCTTGCCCGTGTTGGTGTTCCAGGTGAAGTCCCAGTCGGCGGCGGCCTTCATGTAGTCGACCTTCTTGATGCCGATCTTCTTGTAGCCGCCGAAGTTGTGCTTGAGCGACGGCTCCTGCTTCTTCCAGTCCTTGTACGGGTCCTTGCCGGGCTTGGCCGCCTCCTCGATCATCAGGTAGGCGTTGGAAGCCGCACCGGGGCCCTTGAACTTGACCTGCCGGCCGCCGCGGTCCCAGACGTCCCAGCCCTTGGGCAGCCCGATGGAGAAGCCGAGCTCCTTGTCCTTGTACATCTTCCAGCCGCTGGGCAGCGGGTCGGACTCCTCGGTCTTGTCCGGCGTGGCCGAGGGCGAGGAGGACGGCGTGGCCGTGGGCGTGCTCGTGGCCGGCGGTCTCGACTCGGTGTCCGAGGCGGACGCGGAGGGCGAGGTGTGGACCTTGGCCGACTGCCTGGCCTGCGGCGGCCTGGACGAGTGGTCCTCGGGGGCCGAGCTCAGCCCGAGATAGCCGCCGATGCCGGCGACCAGCACGACCGCCCCGGCGGCCAGCGCGATCGGCCCGAACCTGCGGCCCTCCTGGCGGCTGCTCACCGTGGGCCGGCCGGTGGGCTCGCCGGGGAGCGCGGAGTCTCTGGTCGAGGGCGGGATCCGCCGGCCGGTCTCGACGGGCGGCGGCGTGCCGGCGGCCCTGCTCCTCGGCGTGGGAGTGGTCCTGGGTGCAGGCCGGGGCGCGGGCCTGGGCGGGGGGACGGGCAGGTCGGGGTCGGTCGGGGTGTCGTCCTCGTCCTCGACGGGGGCCGGGGCGGGGACGGCGGCGCGCAGCTTCCGGCTGGGGAACCGCCTGGTCTCCGCCGGGCTCGACGCGCTGGCGGCCTCGCGCAGCATCCGCGCGGCCTCCTCGTACGTCAGGCGCTGCACCGGCTCCTTGACCAGCAGCCCGCTGATCACCCCGGCCAGCGGCCCGGCGTGCGGCGCGGGGTCGGGCTCGTCGGTCAGGACGGCGTGCATCGTGGCCAGCGCCATGCCGCGCTCGTGCGGCGAGCGGCCCTCCACGGCCGTGTAGAGCGTCGCGCCCAGCGACCACAGGTCGGACTCACGGCGCGCGGGCAGCCCCTTGAGCCGCTCGGGCGCGATGAACGCGGGGGTGCCGGCCAGGCCCGTCACGGTGAGCTGCGTCTCGGTCTCCAGCGTGGCGATGCCGAAGTCGGTCAGCACGACCCTGCCGTCGTCGGCCAGCAGCACGTTCTCGGGCTTGACGTCGCGGTGGAGCACCCCGGCCTCGTGCGCCCGGTGCAGCGCGTCGAGCACGGCGACGCCGATCTCGGCCACCCGCTCGGGCGGCAGCGGCCCCTCCTGCTTGATCACCGCCCCCAGGGAGCGCGACTGGACCAGCTGCATGACGATCCAGGGCCGGCCGTCCTCCTCGATCACGTCGTGGACGACGATCACGTTGGGGTGCTCGAACCTGGCCGCGGCCCGCGCCTCGCGCATCGTGCGCCGGTTGAGCAGCTGCACCTCGTCGCCCAGGGCGGCGGCGTAGCGGACTTCCTTGATGGCGACGGTGCGGTCGAGGAGCTCGTCGTGGGCGCGCCAGACGATGCCCATGCCGCCCTTGCCGATGGGCTCCAGCAGCTCGTACCGGCCGGCGATGCGGCGTCCGTCCTGCTTGCGATCCGACATCAACGGCCTCAAACCCTCCCTCTCGGCCAAGAAATACTCCCATAGCGAGGGATCATCGGCGACTCGCCGGAAGGTCAGTCCGCCATATGAGAAGGAACGTCCAGCAGGTGGAGGCGGGTGTAAGGTTTCAGACATGACTTGTCGCTACATCTTTACCGAGCCGGCTCCGGGAGGGCCGGTCGTCAGCTAGCGACCACCTGGAGTCGGCACAAGGCAGAGACGCCCCGTCTCTGCCTTTTTGGTTTTCCTGCCGGCTTCGCTGGGCCGGCCCGAGTGGGGAGTCGAGATGACATCGACCTTGGAGCGGCACATGGTGACGATCGGCGGGCTGCGCGTGGGCCACGGCCCGGCCGTGGTGATCGGCGGGCGGGTGAGCCTGCGCCCGCATCGGGGGCAGGTCGACGCGCGTGAGGCGCTGGGGGAGCGGGCCACGCTGGTGGAGCCGTACTCGGCGGCCGACCTGCCGGCGATCGCCGCGCTGGCCGACGCCGTGGTGGTGGGGGCCACGTGGACGCGCGACATCCCGCTGGTGCGGGCCGCGGCCGGGCTCGGGCTGCCGGTGGTGGTCGAGCGGCGGCCGTCGGCGTCCGTGGAGGAATGGGTGGGCCTGGCCGGCTACTGCGCGGCCGAGGGGAACGACCAGGTGGTCCTGTGCGAGGGTGGCCGGCTCGACCTCGGGGTGCTGCGGGCGGCGCGGGCCGCGTCGGGGCGTCCGGTGCTGGCCGACGTCTCGCGCGACCCGGGGCTGGCGGCGGCGGCCGTGGCGGCGGGCGCCGACGGCCTCGTGGTCGCCGGGCCCGGCGGCTCCGGCGACTCGGGCGGCGCGGGCGGCGCGGGCGCGTCCGGGCGGGCGGACGGGGCTGCGGACGTACGGGCGGCCGAGGAGGCCGTGACGCTGGTCGGCGCGCTGTTGCGGCCCGAGTCGCCGGCCACGCTGGCCGAGTGCCGGGAGGCGATCGACCGGGTCGACGCGGCGCTGGCCACCCTCCTGGAGCGGCGCGCCGCCCTGGCCGGTGTCGTGCAGCGGCTCAAGCCGGTGGGCGGGTTCGCGGGGCGCGACCTGGCGCGGGAGCGGGCGCTGGTGGCGCGGATGGCGGCGCGGGCGCCCCAGCTGGGAGAGGAACGACTGGCGGCCGTCATGAACGCCGTCATCGAGGCGGGCCTCCACCTGGCCGAGGAACGCGCCCGCCGCTGAGCCCACCACTGGGCCGCGGGGCGGGCCGCCCGCGGCTCAGGAGGGGGCGAGGCGGTAGTTGTGCAGGGGGCGGCCGGGTCCGGTGGCGATCTGCTGGTTGATCAGCTCGGCGAAGCGGCGGTAGCCGTCGCCGGTGGGGTGGAAGCTGCGGGCGTTGACGGTCAGCGGGTCCATGTCCACGGCCAGGCTGTTGAGGTACGGCTGCGGCGTGCCGGCCTCGTGGCCGGTGAACGCCTCGTAGGCGTCGACGTACTCGACGCTGCCGGGGGCGCCGAGGCCGGCCAGGCCGCGGTCGTGCTCGGCCGTGACGGCGCCCACCGTGTCGTTGAGCTTGCGCGTGACGGTGTTGAGCCACCGCTGGTCGGCCACGCTCAGGTTGTCGACCGTGCGGACGGGCGATGCGGGGAACGGCCTGGGGTAGCCGAGGACGATGACCCGGGCCCCCGGCGCGCGGGCGCGCAGCTCGCCGAGCACCCTGGTCAGGCTGGGCCGCAGCTCGGCGATGCGCCGGGCGACCGCGGCGTCCTGGTCGACGCAGGCCGACGACCAGGGCAGCTTGACGATGCACCCGGTCAGGACGTCGGTGAACCCCGCGTCGTTGCCGCCGATGCTGAGCGTCACCAGGCTGGCCGACGGGCCGACGCGGGTGATCTGGGGCTGCTGGCCGTACTGGCCGGACAGGAGCTGGCGGGTGGTGGCGCCGCTGCAGGCGTAGAAGGAGCTGCCGCCGGTGAACGGGTGGGCCTTCGCCACCAGCGGGACGTAGGAGCCGCGGGCGCGGTGACAGCGGTCGGCGCCGTCGTTGACCGGGCCGGTGTCCTGCTCGTAGACGCCCTCGCCGGAGGAGTAGGAGTCGCCGAGCGCGACGTACGTGCCGCTCAGCGCGGCCTGGACGGCCGTCAGCCGGGTCAGCCGCGGCAGGTTGCCGCGCGGCTCCTGGAGCGGCCCGCAGCCGGGGGAGAGCACGGCGCAGGCGAGCTTCGGGTAGACGCCCAGCGGCACGCCGATCAGCGCGAGCACGGCTCCCGCCGCCGCTGCCGCCGCCGCGACCCGCCAGACCTTCCGCCGCCGCCGCTCCGCACCGACCCCGACCGGGGCCCAGGGTTCGACGGCGGTCACGGTGGCGGGCCCGATGGCGCGCACAGTGGCGGGCCCGATGGCAGGCACAGTGGCGGGCTCGGGACCGGTGGTGGCCGGCGGCCCGGCGACGGGGACGGCGGTCGCCGTCTGACCGAGCGCGGGATCGAGTGTGTCGTCCAGCTTGTCCAGTGTGGCCTCCCCCGAGCGGCGACTCCTGCCCGGACGAGACTAACCCGCCTCGTGCGCGGCCTCCCGCGGCCGGCGCCGGCGGCGTACCACCAGCCAGCCGAGCGCGATGCCCGCGACCAGGGCCGGGATGAGGAAGAAGGCCACCCGCTGATCGCGGTCGGCGAACGGCATCAGCAGGATCACCAGCGCCAGGAACCCGAGCGTCAGCCAGTTGGTGTACGGCGAGCCCGGCATCGGGAACGCCGACCGGTGCCCGGTGGCGCGCAGCCGGGTCTGGCAGTAGACCAGCACCCCCCACGTGGTGATCACCCCCAGCGAGGCGACCGCCGTGGCGATGTTGAAGGCACGCTCGGGCAGGTAGTAGAACAGCCCCACGCCGCCGAGGAACATGGCCGCGGTGAACACGATCCCGCCGATCGGCACGTGCCGGGAGCTGAGCGCGGCGGCGAAGGCGGGGGCCTCCCGCTTGGTGGCCATCGACCGCAGGATGCGCCCGGTGGCGTACAGGCCCGAGTTGCAGGACGAGAGCGCGGCCGTGATCACCACGAGGTTCATCGCGTCGGCCGCCCAGGGCACCCCGAGCCCGGCGAAGAACGTGACGAACGGCGAGGTGCCGGCGCTGTAGGACGTCCAGGGCAGGACCATCGCCAGCAGCAGCACCGAGCCCACGTAGAAGATCGCGATGCGCCAGATCACGCCGTTGATCGCCCGCGGCATGACCTCGTGCGGCCGGGCGGTCTCGCCGGCGGTGATGCCGACCAGCTCGATCGAGGCGTAGGCGAACACCACCGACTGCAGGCTCATCAGCACCAGCGGGAAGCCGGTGGGGAAGAAGCCGCCGTGCGCGACCAGGTTCTGCGGCCCGGCCTCGCCGACGGCGAAGACCACCAGCACCAGCGCGACCACCAGGAAGATCACGATGGCCAGCACCTTCAGCATCGCGAACCAGAACTCCAGCTCGCCGAACAGGCGGACCGACAGCAGGTTGACCACCAGCACGAACCCCAGCGCGAGCAGCGCGGTCAGCCACTGGGGGAAGCCGCCGGCCCAGTAATGGACGTACGCGGCGATGGCGGTCAGCTCGGCGATGCCGGTGAAGGCCCAGTTGACCCAGTACATCCAGCCGCTGGCGAAGGCCGCCCACGGGCCGATGAACTCGCCCGCGTACTCGACGAAGGAGCCCGAGGCCGGGCGGTAGAGCACCAGCTCGCCGAGCGCCCGCATGACGAAGAAGGCGGCCAGCCCGGCGGTGGCGTAGGAGAGCACGAGCGCGGGCCCGGTGGCGGCCAGGCGGCCGCCCGCGCCGAGGAAGAGGCCGACCCCGATCGCGCCGCCGATCGCGATCATCTGGATCTGGCGGTTGCCCAGCGCGTGGCTGTACCCCTCGTCGGACTGCGTGCGCACCCGGTGTCTCCTTCATTACTTTGAGTGAGGGAGACGATATCGAGGCCGGTGGCCGCGACGCTTCCGGCGCGCCGGTCCCGCGGGGCGCGCGAGGCGGCTCCGGGATGTCGGTCCGGCCCACTAGAGTCGGAGCGCACCATCGCATCCAGACCCGGGGAGGCGCCGCTCCATGTCGTCCAGCGACTCGTTCGTCCATCTGCATGTGCACACCGAATACTCCATGCTCGACGGGGCCGCCCGGCTCAAGCAGATGTTCAAACAGGTCGGCGACCTGGGCATGCCCGCCATCGCGATCACCGACCACGGCAACATGCACGGCGCGTACGACTTCTACCGGCAGGCGACGGGCGCCGGCATCAAGCCGATCATCGGCATCGAGGCCTACGTCGCGCCGGAGCTGCGGCACAACAAGAAGCCCGTGCTGTGGGGCGAGCCGCACCAGAAGAAGGACGACGTCTCGGCGGGTGGCTACTACACCCACATGACGATCTGGGCGCGCAACAAGACCGGCCTGCACAACCTGATGAAGCTCAGCTCGCGCGCCTACACCGAGGGCTTCGTGCGCAAGTGGGCCCGCATGGACGCCGAGATCCTGGCCGAGCACGCCGACGGCCTGATGGCCACCACCGGCTGCCCGTCGGGCGAGGTGCAGACGAGGCTGCGGCTCGGCCAGTACGACGAGGCGCTCAAGGCCGCCGCGAAATATCAGGAAATCTTCGGCAAGGACAATTTCTTCCTGGAGATCATGGACCACGGCCTCGACATCGAGCGCCGGGTCCGCGACGGCCTGACCCGCATCAGCAAAGAGCTCGCCATCCCGCCGCTGGTGACCAACGACTCCCACTACACCTACGAGTCCGACGCCGCCTCCCACGACGCCCTCCTGTGCATCCAGACCGGCAAGCAGCTGTCCGATCCCGACCGCTTCCGCTTCGACGGCTCCGGCTACTACATCAAGACCGCCGACGAGATGCGCGCCGTCGACTCCTCCGACCTGTGGGCCGAGGGCTGCCGCAACACGCTCCTGGTGGCCGAGAAGGTCGATCCGGCCGGGTTCTTCGAGTTCAAGAACCTCATGCCCACCTACCCCATCCCCGACGGCATGACGGAGAGCGAGTTCTTCCGCAAGACCGTCTGGGAGGGCATGGACCGCCGCTGGCCGGAGGGCTACGACGCCGAGCACAAGCGGCAGGCCGACTACGAGATCGGCATCATCGAGCAGATGGGCTTCCCGAGCTACTTCCTCGTGGTCGCCGACTTCATCATGTGGGCCAAGCAGAACGGCATCCCGGTCGGCCCTGGCCGTGGCTCGGCGGCCGGCTCGCTGGTGGCGTACGCGATGGGCATCACCGACCTCGACCCGCTCCCGCACGGCCTGATCTTCGAGCGCTTCCTCAACCCCGACCGCGTCTCCATGCCCGACGTCGACATCGACTTCGACGAGCGCAGGCGCGGCGACGTGATCCGCTACGTGACCGAGAAGTGGGGCGCCGACAAGGTCGCCATGATCGCCACGTTCGGCACCATCAAGGCGAAGGCCGCCATCAAGGACGCCGGTCGCGTCCTGGGCTATCCCTACGCGCTGGGCGACAAGGTGTCCAAGGCGTTCCCGCCGGCCGTGATGGGCAAGGACATCCCGCTGTCGGGCATCTTCGACAAGGACCACCCGCGTTACAACGAGGCCGGCGAGCTGCGCCGCCTCTACGAGGAAGACGTCGACGTCAAGGCGACGATGGACCTCGGCAAGGGCCTGGAGGGCCTGATCAGGCAGACGGGCGTGCACGCCGCCGGCGTGATCATGTCCCGCGAGGTGATCACCGATCACATCCCGATCATGCGCCGCGACTCCGACGGCGCGATCATCACGCAGTTCGACTACCCGACCTGCGAGACGCTCGGCCTGCTGAAGATGGACTTCCTGGGCCTGCGCAACCTCACGATCATCGACGACTGCCTGAAGATGATCGAGGGCACCACCGGCGAGCAGATCGACCTGCTGAAGCTGCCGCTCGACGACCGCAAGACGTACGAGCTGCTGGGCAGGGGCGACACGCTGGGCGTGTTCCAGCTCGACGGTGGCGGCATGCGCTCGCTGCTGCGGCTGATGAAGCCCGACAACTTCGAGGACATCTCGGCCGTCGGCGCCCTCTACCGTCCCGGCCCGATGGGCGCCAACTCCCACACCAACTACGCCCTGCGCAAGAACGGCCAGCAGGAGATCACCCCGATCCATCCCGAGTTCAAGGAGTCGCTGGCCGAGATCCTCGACACGACCTACGGCCTGATCGTCTATCAGGAGCAGGTCATGGCCATCGCGCAGAAGGTCGCCGGGTTCTCGCTCGGCAAAGCCGACCTGCTGCGCCGGGCGATGGGCAAGAAGAAGAAGGCCGAGCTGGACAAACAGTTCGAGTCCTTCGAGAGCGGCATGAAGGACAACGGCTACTCCTCCGACGCCGTCAAGACGCTCTGGGACATCCTGCTGCCCTTCTCCGACTACGCCTTCAACAAGGCCCACTCGGCGGCCTATGGCCTGGTCTCCTACTGGACGGCCTACCTCAAGGCCAACCACCCGGCCGCGTACATGGCGGCGCTGCTGTCGAGCGTCAAGGACGACAAGGACAAGTCGGCCCTCTACCTCAACGAGTGCCGCCGCATGGGCATCAAGGTGTTCCCGCCCGACGTCAACGACTCCGACTTCGACTTCACCCCGCGCGGCACCGACATCCGCTTCGGCCTGTCGGCGGTGCGCAACGTCGGCGGCAACGTCGTCGACGGCATCATCTCGGCGCGCAAGTCCAAGGGCCGCTTCGCCGACTTCAAGGAGTTCCTGCGCAAGGTGCCCGCGATCGTGTGCAACAAGCGCGTGATCGAGTCGCTGGTCAAGGCCGGGGCCTTCGACTCGCTCGGCCACGTGCGCAAGGGCCTGGTCATGGTGCACGAGCAGGCCGTCGACGCGATCATCGACATCAAGAAGAACGAGGCCATCGGCCAGGACTCCCTGTTCGGCGCGATCGACGGCGGCGAGGACCAGACCTTCGACGTGCAGATCCCGGTCGGGGAGTGGGACAAGAACACGCTGCTGCAGTTCGAGCGGGAGATGCTCGGCCTCTACGTCTCCGACCACCCGCTGTTCGGCGTGGAGCACATCCTGGCCGCCGGGGCCGACTGCTCGATCGCCGCCGTCCAGGACGAGAGCCGGGCCGACGGGCACGTGGTGACGCTGGGCGGCATCCTGAGCGGGGTGCAGCGCAAGGTCACCAAGAAGGGTGACACGTGGGTGCTCACCCAGCTCGAGGACCTCGAAGGCGCGATCGAGGTGATGATCTTCCCGTCGGCTTACCAGCTGTGCTCGACGATCCTGGCCGAAGACGCGATCGTCTTCGTCAAGGGGCGCATCGACAAGCGCGAGGACGTCGCGAAGATCATCGCCATGGAGGTGACCGCGCCCGACCTGACCCAGGAGGCGGGCGGGCCGCTGCTGGTGAGCCTGCCGCTGACCCGGTGCACTCCGCCGGTGGTCGGGCGGCTGAAGGAGATCCTCACCACGCACCCGGGCACCTCGGAGGTGCACCTCCAGGTGCACAACGGGCCGAAGACCACCGTCATGCGGGTCGACGACCGCCTCCGGGTGTCGCCGTCACCGGCGCTGATGGGCGACCTCAAGCAACTCCTCGGCCCGGCCTGCCTGGGCGCCTGACCCTCCGGAGCCACCTGGGCCCGGCCCGCCCCGGCGCCTGACCGCGCCGGGGCTTCTCGGCCCGTCTTGTGGGCGGGTGCCAAGGCGGGCGGGAGAGGTGGGCAAAGGTCGCCGTCGTGTCCCGGCGCGCGGGTGGGGCAGGATCGCAGGGTGAGCGAACTGCACTACCTGACCGCGACCGAGATGGCCCGCCTGATCAGGGCCGGGCAGGTGAGCGCCGTGGAGCTGCTCCAGGCCCACCTCGACCGCATCGAGCAGGTCAACCCCCAGGTCAACGCCATCGTGACGCTGGTGGCCGAGCGGGCGCTGGAGGCGGCCAAGGCGGCCGACGCGGCCGAGCCCGAGGGGCCGCTGCACGGCGTCCCGGTCGCCCACAAGGACCTGGTGGACACCGCGGGCATCCGCACCACGTACGGTTCGCCGCTGTTCGCGCGGAACGTCCCCGACAAGGACGACCTGATCGTGCGCCGCCTGCGCGCCGCCGGGGCGATCACGATCGGCAAGACCAACACGCCCGAGTTCGGCACCGGCTCGCACACCGTCAACGAGGTCTTCGGCGCCACAAGGAACCCCTACGACCTCACCAGGTCGGCCGGCGGCAGCAGCGGCGGGGCCGCGGCGGCCCTGGCCACCGGCATGGTGCCGCTGGCCGACGGCTCCGACATGGGCGGCTCGCTGCGCAACCCCGCCTCGTTCTGCAACGTCGTGGGCCTGCGCCCCACGCCGGGGCGCGTCCCCGACCCCTCCGACACGGCCGCCTGGTACACGCTGGCCGTGCCGGGGCCGATGGCGCGCACGGTCGACGACCTCACGCTGATGCTCGGGGCCGTCGCCGGGTTCGACGCCCGCTCGCCGTTCGCGATCAAGGAGAGGTTCACGCCCGAGCCCGAGGAAGGGGTACGCGGGATGCGGGTGGCGTGGAGCCCCGACCTGGGCGGGCTGCCGGTCGACCCGCGCACGGCCGCGGTGACCGCGACGGCGCCGGCCGTGTTCGAGGAGCTGGGGGCGCACGTGGAGCAGGTCGAGCTCGACCTGTCCGACGCCGAGGACGCCTTCCGGATCTACCGCGCCTGGTACTACGCGCTGTCCTTCGGCGACCTGACCGGCCTCGGCCCCAACACGAGCTGGAACGTCGAGCGGGGCCGCACGGTCACCGGCGCCGACCTGGCCCGCGCCGAACGGCTGCGCAGCGGCCTCTACCAGCGCATGGCCGGCTTCTTCGACACCTACGACGTGCTGATCGCGCCGGTCAGCCAGGTGCCGCCGTTCCCGGTGGAGCAGCCGCACGTGAGCGAGATCAACGGCGAGCCGCTGCCCGACTACCTGGCCTGGATGCGCTCGGCGTACTGGATCAGCGTGCTGCACGCGCCGGCGGCCTCGGTGCCGGCCGGGTTCACACCCGAGGGGCTGCCGGTCGGGGTGCAGATCGTCGGGCGGCCGTTCGCCGACGCCAGGGTGCTGCGCGTGGCCCGCGCGTTCGAGCAGGCCACCGGCCACGGCCTGCGCAGGCCGCCGGTCTAGGGCTCGATCCCGTACGGGTGCCGCAGCGGCGACTCGCGGTAGCCGTGCATGCCTTCCAGCAGCCCGAACAGGCCGACCGCGAGCAGCGGCCAGGCCACCAGCACCCCTTCGGCGGTCAGCTTCAGCGCCCCGGGGACGATCCGCACCCCGGGCTCGGCCGCGGCCTCCACCACCACCGCGCCGACCGTGAACGTGGACCCGGCCCACAACGTGAGGAAGCTGCCCGCCACCCCGCCCGCGCACAACCCGAGCAGCACCGCCAGCATCCAGCGCCGTCCGGCGAACCAGGCCAGACCGCCGCAGAGCAGCCCCAGCGCGCCCGTGATCACCGCGAACCAGCCGTCGGCCGCGATCAGCGCCTGCGTGGTGAGGTCGGCCAGCACCAGGCCATGATCGGTCACCTGGTACGGAGCCCGCGGCGAGATCGCGGACCAGCTCAGCCCGGCGGCGACCCCGAGAGTGGCGAGTATGAGGACAGTTACCGCAAAAGCGCGTACTTCCCTCGTCACGCCATTCCCCCTCACAACTGCATCCGAACCTGCTCGATGGTATCTCCCGGTTAGGCTCGCTTCGTGATTGCAGAAGAGGTCTGGCTGATCGAGCCCTCCGGCCCCCTCCGCGGGGACGTCGTCGTACGGGGCTCCAAGAACGGTGTGTCCAAGCACATGGTCGCCGCCATGCTGGGCAACGGCGAGAGCAGCATCCACAACGCCCCCGACGTGGGCGAGGTGGGCATCACCGCGGCGATGCTGGAGGCGCTCGGCATCCACGTCGAGATCGCCGGTTCCGAGATCCGCATCGAGCGGGGGGCGGAGATCAGGCCGCGGGTGCCCGACGCGTTCACCGGGCTCAACCGCATCCCCATCCTCATGCTCGGGCCGTTGCTGCACCTGGCGGGGGAGGCGTTCGTCCCGCTGGTCGGCGGCGACCCGATCGGGCGGCGGCCGGTGAACTTCCACGTGGAGGCGTTGCGCTCGATGGGGGCCGAGGTGGAGGTGGGGGACGCCGGCATCTCCGCCAAGGCCAAACGGCTCAACGGGGCCCGGCTCGAACTGCCGTACCCCAGCGTGGGGGCGACGGAGACGATCCTCATGTCGGCGGTGCTGGCCGAGGGCAAGACCGTGCTGAAGAACGCCGCCATGGAGCCCGAGGTGGTGGAGCTGGCGCTGTTCCTGCAGCGCATGGGCGCCCGGATCGAGCTGTCGCCCGACCGCCGGATCGTCATCGAGGGCGTCGACCACCTGCGCGGCGCCTCCACCTGGCTGACCGGCGACCGCATCGAGGCGTTCTCCTACCTGGCTGCCGGGCTGGTCACCGGGGGAGAGGTGCGCGTGCACGGCTGCCCCCAGGACCGGCTGGTCACCGCGATCACCACGCTGGCCAGGATGGGCGCCCGGTTCGACATCAACGACGAGTACCTGTGCGCCACCGCCCCGCCCGAGGGCCTGCGCTCGGCGGCCGTGCAGACCGACACCCACCCCGGCTTCATGACCGACTGGCAGACGCCGCTCATGGTGCTGTTCACGCAGAGCCAGGGCATGTCGGTGCTGCACGAGACGGTCTTCGAGAACCGCCTGGTCTACGTGCCCGCGCTGCAGCGGATGGGCTGCGAGATCGAGGTGTTCGACCAGTGCCTGGGCGGGCCGGCCTGCCGTTACCACGACACCAACGCCCGGCACTCGGCCGTGGTGCGCGGGGTCTCCAAGCTCAAGGGCGCCGACGTGACGCTGCCCGACATCAGGGCCGGGTTCTCGGCCGTGCTGGCCGCGGCGGTGGCCGACGGCACGTCCACGCTGCGCGGCGTGCACCACATCGAGCGCGGCTACCACCGGCCGTACGAGCAGTTCGCCTCGCTTGGTCTGAACATCCGAAGAGAACGGTAAAGACCGAGGAAGTGGGCGTTTGCCGATGATCTGCTGGTTGCAGATCATCTGCGTGACCGTACTCAGATCCATCGGTGGCCTCGCCATGGCGGGGGCGCTCGGCGGGGTGCTGGCGGCGGCACTGGCCGTTCCCGTGGTGAGCGGCGGCGGCCTGGCCGCCAAGAACGTCGCCGACACCTTCGTCGACCTGCCGCCCGCGCCCCGCGAGGAGCCCCTGGCGCAGGTGACCAGGCTGCTGGACAAGGACGGCAGGCAGTTCGCCCAGTTCTACGAGGCCAACAGGACGGCCGTGCCGCTCGGGGCCGTGGCGCCCCTGATGCGCAAGGCCATCGTGGCCATCGAGGACGCCCGCTTCTACGAGCACGGCGGCCTCGACGTCCGGGGCACGTTGCGGGCACTGCTCACCAACACGCAGGCGGGCGGCATCCGGCAGGGCGGTTCGTCGCTGACGCAGCAGCTCGTCAAGAACATCCTCGTCGAGAGCGCTCGTAGCGGCGCAGAACGGGACAAGGCGCGCGCCCCCAACCTGGCCCGCAAGATCACCGAACTGCGGTACGCGATGGCACTGGAACACAAGTACCGCAAGGACGAGATCCTTGAGCGTTACCTCAACATCGCCTACTTCGGCGCGGGCGCCCATGGCGTGGAGGCGGCGGCCCGGCGTTTCTTCTCCACCACCGCCTCCAGGCTGACGCTGACCCAGGCGGCCACGCTGGCGGGGGCGGTGCGGATGCCGTACTCGACCGATCCCTCGCTCGGCCGCTCGCACCAGGCGCGGCTGAAGGAGCGGCGCGATCTCGTGCTGGACCGGATGGCCGGGCTCAAGCTGATCACGCAGGCCCAGGCGAGCGCCGCCAAGAGCACGCCGCTGGCCCTGCGGCTGCGGCCCGAGCCGGGCGGCTGCGGGCAGAGCGCGTACCCCTACTACTGCCTGTACGTCCAGAACGAGATGTTGTCGAACCCGGCGTTCGGCAACACCCCGGCCGAGCGGCGGGCCAGGATGGCGAGGGGCGGCCTGGTGATCAGGACCGGCCTCGACCCGGTCGCGCAGCGCGCGGCCGAGCGCGCGATCCGGCGGCACGTCTCGCCGGAGGACAGCGAGGTCGCCGCGGAGGCCATGATCGAGCCCGGCACCGGCCGGATCAGGGCGATGACGGCCAGCAAGGAGTTCGGCCGCAACCGCGGCAACAAGAAGAACGGCCCGAGGACCACCTTCAACCTGGCCGCCGACGTGGCGCACGGCGGCGGCCAGGGCTTCCAGGCGGGCTCGACGTTCAAGGTCTTCACCCTGGCCACGGCGTTGCAGCAGGGCTGGCGGTTCGGCGACGGCTTCCAGACGCCGGGGGAGCTGGTGCCCGCGCAGGGCTACCGCAACTGCGCCGGCCGGCCGGTGAACGACCCCGAAACGCGCATACTCAACGCCAGCGGCGAGGGCTCGGGCGGCCCGCACAGCATCGAGACCGGCACCTGGAAGTCGGTGAACATCTTCTACATGATGCTGGAGCGCAAGGTCGGGCTCTGCAACGTGGTCAAGACGGCCAGGGCGCTCGGGGCGGTGCGGGCCGACGGCAGGCCGCTGCGCGAGGTGCCGACGTTCACGCTGGGCGTCAACGAGATGGACCCGGTGACGGTCGCGGGGGCCTTCGCCACGTTCGCGGCGCGCGGCGTGCACTGCCGGCCGCTGGCGATCGTGGAGATCACCGACCGGAGCGGCCGGCGCGCGCACGTGCCGCCGTCCTGCGAGCAGGTCATGGAACGGCCGGTCGCCGACGCCGTCAACCACGTCCTGTCCGGGGTGTTCGACAAGGGCACCATGCAGGGGCAGAGCATCGGCCGCCCGGCCGCCGGCAAGACCGGCACCAACAACGGCTACACCTCGGCCTGGTTCGCCGGGTACACGCCGGACCTGGCGGCGGCGGTGAGCCTCGGCGACATCCGGGGCTCCTACCGCTACCCGCTCCAGGGCGTGCAGATCGGCGACCAGTACTACGGCGCCGTGCAGGGCGCGTCGCTGCCCGGCCCGATCTGGGTCGAGTCGATGCAGCAGGCCCTGGGCAACACCGAGCCGAGGGGCTTCCCCGGGCCGGACATGGGCCGGTTCGGCGGCGGGTTCACGCCCGGCCTGAAGGAGGCCGAGGCGCAGGAGGAGGACAAGAAGAAGAACAAGCGGCAGGGCGAGCGCGCGTTCTTCCGGCACCACCGGCGGCTGTTCGAGTGGCTGCTCGGGCAGGGCCCGCCCGACCCGTCGTTCCGCCGCCCGCGCCACCGCTCCCGGTAGCCTTCGGGCGGGACGCTCAGCCGGCCTTGCCGATGGGGGCGGTGGCCGCGCGGGTGAGGGTGATCAGGTTGTCGGGGGCGGTCTCGATCTGGAGCCCGCGCCGGCCGGCCGAGAAGTAGATCGTCTCGTGGTCGAGCGCCGAGGAGTCGACCACGGTGGGAAGCTGCTTGCGCTGGCCGAGCGGGCTGATGCCGCCCACCACGTAGCCGGTCACCCGCTCGACCTTGGCCGCGTCGGCCATGGCGGCCCGCTTGCCGCCCAGCGCCGCGGCCAGGGCCTTGAGGTCGAGCTTGCCCGACACCGGCACGACCGCCACCGCGAGGCCGCTCTCGGTCTCGGCGACCAGCGTCTTGAAGATGCGGTCGTAGGGCACGCCGAGCGCGTCGGCCGCCTCCTCGCCGTAGGCCTGGGCGCCCGGGTCGTGGTCGTAGGGGTGGAGCGTGAAGTCGGCCTTGGCCTTGGTCAGCGCCATGGTGGCCGGGGTGCCGCCGCCCTTGCCTTTCGTTTTGCTCACGTCTGACAAGTGTAGCGAATCTACATTGTAAAGGCGCGGCCCGGCGTGTACCCGAGCGCCCGCCGGAAGACGTCGATGAACGCGCTGGCCGAGGCCCAGCCGCAGCGATGGGCGACCACCGTCACCGGCAGGCCGTCGGCCAGCAGCAGCAGCGCCTGGTGCAGGCGGAGCTGGGTGCGCCACTGGGGGAAGCTCATGCCGAGCTCGCGGCGGCACAGCCGGGCGAGCGTGCGCTCGCTGGTGCCCGCCAGGGCGGCGAGGGTGGCGAGGGTACGCCCGTCGGCGGGGTCGTCGTGCAGCGCGGCGCAGACGGCGGCCAGGCGCGGGTCGCGGGCGGCGGGCACGTGGAAGGGCTGCTCGGGGGCGCGTCTGAGCCGGTCGAGCAGGACGGCGAGCAGCCGTTCGCGCTCCTCGCCCACGGGGGCGTCGTCGTCGGTGTAGGCCATGACGAGCTCGCGCAGCAGCGGCCCGACGGCGAGCACGGCGGGCCGGTCGAGCCCGAGCGGGTTGCCGGTGAGCCCGACCAGGCGCAGGTCGGTGCTGCCGTGGGCGCGGTGTTCGTGCACCGTGCCGGCGGGCACCCAGATCGCGCGGTTGGCGGGGGCGACCCAGGTGCCGGCGTCGGTGGTGACGGAGAGCATCCCGGCGCAGGCGTAGGCGATCTGGTGGGTGTCGTGCCGGTGGGCGTCGATGCCCGTGCCGGGCGCCAGGGGGCGGCGGCCGGTGGGTGCCACGGGGGTGTGGCGGATATTCGGCATAGATTGGCATTTTATCGGAAGCAGGCCAAGCCGGGCCAGGGACATCATCGGTGGCGTGAACAGGATCCGGTCGCTGGCGGCGGGGCATGCGTGCGTGGACTTCTACCAGGGCGCGGTGCCCGCGTTGGTGCCGTTCCTGGTGTCCGGGCGGGGGTACGGCTATGTGGCGGTGTCGGGGATCGTGCTGGCGGCCACGTTGTCGTCGTCGGTCGTGCAGCCGGTCTTCGGGCTGCTGACGGACCGGTGGCGGATGCCGTGGCTGATCCCGTCGGCCACGGTGGTGGCCGGGGCGGGGGTGGCGTGCGCGGGGGTGACGGGGTCGTACGCGGTGACGTGGCTGGCGGCGGCGGTGTCGGGGCTGGGGGTGGCCGCCTACCATCCGGAGTCGGCGCGGCTGGCCAGGATCGCCAGTGAGGGCGGCCATGTGCCGATGAGCTGGTTCTCGTTGGGCGGGACGCTGGGGTTCGCCTCGGCGCCGGTGCTGGTGACGCCGCTGTTGTCGGCGTGGGGGCTGGGGGC
Organism: Nonomuraea sp. NPDC005692; assembly: GCF_040631115.1. Classification (NCBI taxonomy): domain Bacteria; kingdom Bacillati; phylum Actinomycetota; class Actinomycetes; order Streptosporangiales; family Streptosporangiaceae; genus Nonomuraea; species Nonomuraea sp. NPDC005692. The sequence goes on from NZ_JBEXYU010000003.1 coordinate 323,212, forward strand.
CTCGCCGCTGCTGGCGGCGCCGGCGGTGCTGGGGGCGGCGCTGACGCTCCCGGCGGTGCGGGCCCTGGCGGGCGGCCGGGGCGGGGCGCGTCCGGCGGTGCGGGCGGCGGGCCGTGACGACTGGCCGGGGTTCGCCCGGCTGACGTCGGTGATCGTCTTCCGGTCGGTGGTGTACGTCGGTCTGAGCGCGTTCGTGGCCCTGTACGTGGGCGGCGGCGCGGCGGGCGCGGTGGCGTTGTTCGTGCTGTTCGCGGGCGGGGCGGCGGGCACGGTGCTGGGCGGCCGGCTGGCGGCCCGGTGGGGGAGGGTGCCGGCGATGCGGGTGGCGTACGCGGCGGCGGTGCCGGCGGTGGCCGGGGTGGTGCTGGCGCCGGGTCCGCTGGTCTACGTCTTCGTCGCCGCGTCGTCGGTCGCCCTGTACGTCCCGTTCTCCCTGCACGTGACCCTGGGCCAGGATTTCCTGCCGAACCGGGTGGGCACGGCGAGCGGCGTCACGCTGGGGCTGGCGGTGAGCGTGGGCGGCCTGACCAGCCCGCTGGTGGGCGCGCTCGCCGAGGCCGCCTCGCTCAGGACGGCGCTGGCCTGCCTGATCGCCTTCCCGGTGCTGGCCTGGCTGCTGGCGCGGACGCTGCGGGAGCCGGCGCCGGCCGCGTCCTAGCCGGTGGCGGTGCGCAGGCGCAGGACGGCGGAGTTGTCGCGCTGGGCGGGGTCGAGGCGGGTGGAGGTGACGTGCATGGTGACCGGCAGGGTGGCGTCCGCGTCGCGGCCGACGGCGACCTTGGCGGAGATGCGCACCGGTCGGCCGGGGTGGATGACGTCGATCACGCATTCGGCCCGGTGGTCGCCGTGGCGGCAGGTGGCGCCGTTGACGGAGGTCAGGGTGGCGCCGGGCGGGAGGGTGAGGGTGACGGGCACCTGGGCGGCGGCCATGAGCCCGCGCATGGTGACGGTCGCGGTGACGGTGGCGGTGCCGCCGCGGCGGACGGGCGAGGAGGGGCCGGCGGCGTCGAGGGAGAGGGAGTCGTAGACGCCCTGGGGGTCGGCCTGGCGGACGATCGCGCCGTAGCTCTCCTGGTTGAGCGCGTTGGCGACGGAGTTGCCGTCGGGCTCGCCGTCCTCCTTGCCGGCCGACAGCACGCCGACCAGGTCGTCGCTGCCGCGGACGACCCACGGCCCGCCGCTGTGGCCCTTGGCCAGGTGGCAGTTGTAGGTCTCCATCCGTCCGGCCGGGTCGCCGGTGCCGGCCAGCCGGGCGGCGAGCATGTCGCCGGTGGTGTTCTCGCCGCGGGCCTGCTGGGTGCGGCCGAGGCACCAGAGCTGGTCGCGGCCGTCGTAGGGGCGGCGGCCGAGCACGCCGGGGTAGCCGGAGGTGGCGATGGTGAAGCGGCCGCCCTCGTTGCGCAGGGGGGTGAGGGCGCCGACGGTGTCCTGCAGGGTGCGGTTCCTGCCGCCGACCTCGACGAGCGCGACGTCGTAGACGGAGTTCCAGTCGCCGCCGGTGCGTCCGGTGTAGGCGTCGGGCTTCCAGGCGCGCCGTCCGCCCCATCTGCCGTACGGCTCGCGCTGCGCGGCGGTGGCGGCGCGGCCGTCGTAGGCGGGGACGAAGGCGAAGTTGGTGTGCCAGGTGCCGGACGCGGAGCCGTCGGGGCTGCTGTAGACGCAGTGGGCGGCGGTGATGACCAGCAGCCTGCTGGCCGAGCGGACGACGGAGGCGCTGCAGGAGTCGTCGCGGCCGGTGGCGTTGACGAAGAACAGGCGGCCGGTGACGCGGCTGTTGCCGTCGGCGGTGTACGGCCGGTTCACGGGGGCGTAGCCGTTGGTGTCGCCGCCGGGGGTGAGCCGTTTGGCGCCCGGCACGCTGCGCCGCTCGGCCGCGCTGTGGTCGGCCGTGTCGTGGCCGGTCGTGCTGAGGGGGAGGGCGACGGCCTTGGCCTTGGCCTGTTTGCCGGGCGTCCAGTACCGGGCGGCGCGTCCGGGGCGCATGAGCGGCGACGACGCGGCGCCCGGACTACGGTCCCGGCTCGGGGCCTTGGCAGGGCTCTGAGCAGGGCTCTGGGCAGGGCTCTGCGCAGGGCGTTGGGCGGGGCTCTGTGCGGGGGCCTTGAGCGGCGGCGGTTCGGCGGTGGCGGGCACGGTGGTGAGCGCGGTGATGAGCGAGACGCCGACGAGCGCGGCCAGCGTGGTGACCAGGGTCTTCGACACGATGTCCCCTTGGGCGGTCCGAAGCGATTTCGATCACTGTAAGTCATGACTTCATCGCTTACCGTGGCCAAACAGGACGTGTCGCGCCATGTCCTCTGCGTGCGGTGTCAGCCCGCCGCGGCGTCCCCCTGGGCGAGGAACTCGGCGGTGCTGGCGTCGCCGGGTTCGCGGTCGGGGCGCAGGCCGCGCCAGGAGGGGTGGCGCAGGCGGCCGTCGCCGGTGACCTCGGCGTACTGGACCTCGCCGACGACGCGGGGTTCGACCCAGCGGGCGTGGCGGGCGTGCTCGCGCGGGACGGGCTCGTCGAAGGGCGGGCCGGGGCGCTCCAGGGGCGCGAGGAGGTCCTGGAGGTCGCGCAGCATCTGCTGGGTGAAGCCGGTGCCGACGTGCCCGACGTAGAGCAGGCGGCCGCGCGGGTCGTACGCGCCGAGCAGCAGCGAACCGATCATGCCGGACCGCCGTCCGCCGCCGGGGTGCCAGCCGCCGATGACGACCTCGGCGGCGCTGACGTTCTTGACCTTGGTCCATTCGCCGCTGCGCCGGCCGGGCCGGTAGGGGGAGCCGAGCCGCTTGCAGACGATCCCTTCGAGCCCGAGCTGGCGGGAGGAGTCGAAGGCGCGGTCGGCGTGGTCGGCGAACCACACCGGCACCTCCCAGCGGAAGCCGGGCCGCAGGGTGCCCTCCAGCAGCTCGCGGCGCTCGCGGTAGGGGCGGCCGATCACGCTGTCGTCGTCGAGGTGCAGGATGTCGAAGGCCATGAACGTCACCGGGACCGCCCGGGTGAGCTCGGCGACGGTGGCGGGGTTGCGCTGGTGCATACGGGGCTGGAGGGCGGCGAAGCTGGGGCGTCCGGTCTCGTCGAAGGCGACGATCTCGCCGTCGATCACGGCCGCGTGCCGGCCGGTGGAGCCGGCCATGAGCTGCAGCTCGGGGTAGGCGGGGGTGATGTCCTTGTTGTTACGGGACATCAGGCGGACCGAGCCGCCTTCGACGTAGGCGAGGGCGCGTACGCCGTCCCATTTCATCTCCACGGCCCAGCCCTCGCCCTGGACGGAGGTCAGGGTGCCCAGCTGGGCCATCATCGGCGCGTAGGCCGGCAGCCCCACCATGGATCATGCCGTACCCCGGGGGGTTGATCGACAGTGGCGGGCCGGGGTCTACAAATGGTCAAGCGGGGTGTCTTCCACCAGCTCGCCGAGGTCTACGCCGTGTTCGTCCAGTTCGGAGACGGTCTTGCAGTAGCCGCGCAGGTACGTCCGGCCGTTGACACGGTGGGAGACGCGCAGCAGTGGACGATCATCGAGGATGATCGCCTCCACCAGGATGCCGCCGGGGGCTCGCCACTGTCCCATGCCGCCCAGGGTAGGCGAGTGGACATAATGGACATGTAATGCGAAAGGCATTACGAACCGTCTACGCCGCGCCGAGCGGGGCAAACGGTCGCAAGGTTATTTTTAACTCACCGAGAGTTTTCTTTGCCGCAGGGTGTTAGACGCCTGGCGGGCCGGGCAGAAGGGGGCCAGGCCATTCCCCCGGCCGTGACCGCGCCCCCGTGGCGGCCACGGCCTCTCGGCCCCGGCTTGGCCCGGTCCGGGGCTCTGGTGGCCGCGAGCGCGGTGTCGGCGAACGCCGCGCTCGCGGCCCCCGTAACCTGTCCCAACCTGCGTCCCGCATTCTGGACAGAAGCGGATCCGGGGCCCGGACTCCGTAGACTGTCAGGGTGATTTCCCGTATTGACATGCGCGGTTCCCTTCCTGCGGACCTGCGCGACGTGCTGCCACGCGCCGAGCTCGACGTCGAGGCCGCCCTGGAGAAGGTGCGGCCCATCTGCGACGACGTGCGCCATCGCGGGGCGGCAGCCGTACGGGAGCTGACCGCCAGGTTCGACGGTGTCGAGATCGCCTCCACCCGCGTCCCCGTCGATGTCGTCCGGCGGGCGCTCGACGAGCTCGACCCGCGGGTCAGGGCCGCGCTGGAGGAGTCGATCAGGCGGGCCCGGCTGGTCCACCGCGCCCAGCGCCGCTCCGACGTCACCACGCAGGTCGTGCCCGGCGGCACGGTGACCGAGCGCTGGGTGCCGGTCGACCGCGTGGGCCTCTACGTGCCCGGCGGCCGTGCCGTCTATCCCTCCAGCGTGGTCATGAACGTCGTCCCGGCCCAGGAGGCGGGCGTCGCCTCGCTGGCCGTCACCAGCCCGGCCCAGAAGGAGTTCGGCGGGCTGCCCCACCCCACCATCCTGGCCGCGTGCGCGCTGCTCGGCGTCGACGAGGTCTACTCCGTGGGCGGGGCGCAGGCCGTGGCCATGTTCGCCTACGGCACCGAGGAGTGCCCGCCCGCGACCATGGTGACCGGCCCCGGCAACATCTGGGTCGCCGCCGCCAAGCGCCTGCTCAAGGGCCGCATCGGCATCGACTCCGAGGCCGGCCCCACCGAGATCGCCATCCTGGCCGACGAGACCGCCGACCCGGTGCACGTCGCCGCCGACCTGATCAGCCAGGCCGAGCACGACACGATCGCCGCCGCCGTCCTGGTCACCACCAGCCCCGAGCTGGCCGAGGCGGTCGAGAAGGAGCTGCCGGGCCAGGTCTCGGCCACCCGCCACTCCGAGCGCATCACCGAGGCGCTGGGCGGCCGCCAGTCGGGCATCGTGCTGGTCTCCTCGATCGACGACGGCATCAAGGTCGTCGACGCGTACGCGGCCGAGCACCTGGAGATCCACACCGCCGACGCGGCCGAGGTCGCGGCCCGCGTCCGCAACGCCGGGGCGATCTTCGTCGGCCCCTACGCGCCGGTCTCGCTCGGCGACTACCTCGCCGGGTCCAACCACGTGCTGCCCACGGGCGGCTGCGCCTGCCACTCCAGCGGCCTTTCGGTGCAGTCGTTCCTGCGCGGCATCCACGTCGTCGACTACACCCGCGACGCGCTGGCCCGCGCGGCGGCCCACGTGTCGGTGCTGGCCGACGCCGAAGACCTGCCGGCGCACGGCGCCGCGATCCGCGCCCGCTTCGACTGGCGAGTCCCCACGGAGTCAGAGTGAACCCCACCGACGTGACGCCCGCCGACGTGACGCTCGACGACCTGCCGATCCGCGACGACCTGAAGGGCCGCTCGCCCTACGGTGCGCCGCAGATCGACGTGCCGGTCCGGCTCAACACCAACGAGAACCCCTATCCGCCCTCGCCCGCGCTGGTCGCCGACCTGGCCGAGGCCGTCGCCGCGAACGCCGGCGAGCTCAACCGCTACCCCGACCGCGACGCCACCGAGCTGCGTGCCGACCTGGCCGCCTACCTGGGCCACGGGCTGAGTCCCGAGCAGGTGTGGGCGGCCAACGGCTCCAACGAGGTGCTCCAGCAGATCCTGCAGGCCTTCGGCGGCCACGGCCGCACCGCCATCGGGTTCGAGCCGTCGTACTCGATGCACCCGATCCTCACCGCCGGCACCAGCACCGAGTGGATCAGCGCCGTCCGCGAGGACGACTTCTCGCTCGACCCCGGCAAGGCCGTCGCGGCGATCGAGGAGCACCGGCCCGACATCGTCTTCCTGGCCTCGCCCAACAACCCGACCGGCACCGCGCAGCCGCTGTCGACGATCGAGGCCGTGCTGGCCGCCGCGCCGGGCGTGGTGGTGATCGACGAGGCCTACGCCGAGTTCGCCCGCCAGGGCACTCCGTCGGCGCTCACGCTGCTGCCGCGCCACCCGAGGCTGATCGTCACCCGCACGATGTCCAAGGCGTTCGCCATGGCCGGCACCCGCCTCGGCTACCTGGCCGCGCACCCGGCCGTGGTGCAGGCGCTGCTGCTGGTGCGGCTGCCGTACCACCTGTCCACGCTCACCCAGACGGCCGCGCGGGTCGCGCTGCGCCACCGCGCCGAGCTGCTCGGCACGGTCGACGCGCTGCGCGCCGAGCGCGACGCCACGGTCACGTGGCTGCGCGGCAAGGGGCTGTCGGTGGCCGACTCCGACGCCAACTTCGTGCTGTTCGGGCGGTTCCCCGACCGGCGCAAGGTGTGGGAGGGGCTGTTGGCACGCGGCGTGCTCATCCGCGAGGTGGGCCCGCCAGAATGGCTGCGTGTGTCGATCGGCACCGGCGAGGAGATGGCGGCCTTCCGCGCCGCGATGGAGGAGGTTCTGTGAGTCGCGTAGGGCGCGTGGAGCGGGCAACGAAGGAGACCTCGGTCCTGGTCGAGGTGGGCCTCGACGGCACCGGCCTGGTCGACGTCTCGACCGGGGTGGGCTTCTTCGACCACATGCTGGCCCAGCTCGGCAAGCACGGTCTGTTCGACCTGACCGTCAAGACCGAGGGTGACCTGCACATCGACGCCCACCACACGATCGAGGACACCGCGCTGGCGCTGGGCGCGGCCTTCCGCCAGGCGCTGGGCGACAAGTCCGGCATCCGGCGGTTCGGCAGCGCGTCGTGCCCGCTGGACGAGTCGCTGGCCCAGGTGACGGTCGACCTTTCCGGGCGGCCGTACCTCGTGCACACCGAGCCCGAGGGCATGGCCCCGATGATCGGCCCCGACTACGACACGACGATGACCCGGCACATCCTGGAGTCGCTGGTGGCCCAGGCGGCCATCTGCCTGCACGTGCACGTGCCGTACGGGCGCAACGCCCATCACATCGTCGAGGCCCAGTTCAAGGCGCTGGCCAGGGCGATGCGCGAGGCGTCCGAGCTCGACCCGCGCGCCTCGGGCGTGCCGAGCACCAAGGGCGTGCTGTGACCGACAACCTCATCGCGGGCGTGATGGTGTTCCTCGGGCTGTTCCTCGCCGGAGGCGTCTTCTCGCTGGCCAAGCAGGGTCTCAAGGTGGGCGCGGCGTGCTGCGCGCTCGGCGCGGCGATGGCGATCACGGCGGGGGTGTTGTGGTGGTGAGCAAGAACATCGTGGTGCTCGACTACGGCTCGGGCAACCTGCGCTCGGCCGAGCGGGCCCTGGCCAGGGTGGGCGCGGACGTCACCGTGACCGCCGACTTCGACACGGCGCTCAACGCCGACGGGCTGGTCGTGCCGGGCGTCGGCGCGTTCGCGGCCTGCATGGCCGGGCTCAAGGGCGTCCACGGCGACCGGGTCATCGGCCGCCGCCTGGCCGGCGGTCGTCCGGTGCTGGGCATCTGCGTCGGCATGCAGATCCTGTTCGCCCGGGGCGTCGAGCACGGCGTCGAGACCGAGGGCTGCGGCGAGTGGCCGGGCACGGTCGAGCGGCTGGAGGCGCCCGTGCTGCCGCACATGGGCTGGAACACGGTCAAGGCGCCCGCTGACAGCGTGCTGTTCGCCGGGCTCGACGCCGCCACCCGTTTCTACTTCGTGCACTCCTACGGCGTGCGCGAGTGGGAGCTGCATCCTGCCGACCCCGGTTTCGCCGCGCCCGTGGTGACCTGGGCCGAGCACGGCGTGCCGTTCGTGGCCGCCGCCGAGAACGGCCCGCTCATGGCCACCCAGTTCCACCCGGAGAAGTCCGGCGACGCCGGAGCCGCCCTGCTGAGGAACTGGCTAGAGACGGTATGAGCAAGGAGCGGGCGCGCCGGCGGGCCGAGCGGGAGGCCGAGCGGGCGCGCGCGATCCGGCGCAACGAGGAGCGGCAGGCGCGCCGCGCCCGGCGCCGCGCCCTGACCGCCCGCCTGATCCCGCGCCCGGTCAGGTTCGCCCGGCAGGGCGGCCTGATCGCCCGCCGCCATCGCGCCCAGAACGTCGCGGTGGCGCTCGGCTTCCTGATCGTGCAGGCGATCGTGTGGCTGGTCTGGGGCTCACCGGCGGTGAGCCTCGCCGTGTTCGTCTTCTCCCTGCTGCTCGCACCTGTTGTCGTGACCCTCGCTTTCGACCGGAGGACCTGAATGTCGCTCGTATTGCTTCCCGCCGTGGACGTGGCCGATGGCCAGGCCGTACGCCTCGTCCAGGGTGAGGCCGGGACCGAGACCGGCTTCGGCGAGCCGCTCGCCGCGGCGCTGGCCTGGCAGGAGGCGGGCGCCGAGTGGATCCATCTGGTCGACCTCGACGCCGCGTTCGGCAGGGGCTCCAACAAGGAGCTGATCAGCGAGGTGATCGGCAAGCTCGACGTCAAGGTGGAGCTGTCCGGCGGCATCCGCGACGACGAGTCGCTGGCCGCCGCCCTGGCCACCGGCTGCCGCCGGGTCAACATCGGCACCGCCGCCCTGGAGAACCCCGACTGGTGCCGGAAGATCATCGCCGAGCACGGCGACCGGATCGCGGTGGGCCTCGACGTGCGCGGCACCACGCTGGCCGCCCGCGGCTGGACGAAGGAGGGCGGCGACCTGTGGGAGGTGCTCGACCGCCTGGAGGCCGACGGCTGCCCCCGTTACGTCGTCACCGACGTGACCAAGGACGGCATGCTCCAGGGGCCCAATCTCGACCTCTACCGGCGGATCTGCGCACACACCGACAAGCCCGTGATCGCCAGTGGCGGAGTGTCCAGTCTTGACGACCTGGTGGCACTGGCTTCTCTCGTCCCGGACGGAGTGGAGGGAGCCATCGTGGGCAGGGCCCTGTACGCTCACGCGTTCACTCTGGAGGACGCGCTGGCCGCGGTACGCGTTTAGCTTCGCCGGGAGGGGGCGGAATGAGCGTCAGCATGGAAAGCACCGGTCCGAGGGTGTTCTCGGGCGGCATCTGGGAGGAGAAGTACGGCTACGCCCGCGCCGTGGTCGTGGGAGAGCGCGTGATCGTCTCCGGGTGCACGGCCACGATCGACGGCGAGGTACGCCACGTCGGCGACGCCTACCGGCAGAGCCTGACGGCCATCGACATCGCGCTCGACGCCGTCGAGGTCGGCGGCCTGACCCGCGAGGACGTCGTCATGGTCCGCTACTACGTGGTGGAGCAGCGCCACTTCGACCTCGTCGGCCGGGCCATCTACGAAGTCTTCGGGCACGTGCGGCCCGCCTGCACAGGAGTGAGGGTCGCCGGGCTGGTCGACCCTCGAATGCTGGTCGAGATCGAAATCGAGGCACTGCGAGCATGACCGTAGCGGTAAGAGTGATCCCCTGTCTCGACGTCGACGCCGGGCGTGTGGTCAAGGGCGTCAACTTCGAGAACATGCGCGACGCGGGAGATCCGGTCGAGCTGGCCAGGCGCTACGACGAGGAGGGCGCCGACGAGCTGACCTTCCTCGACATCACCGCCTCGTCGGGCGAGCGGGAGACCATGCTCGACGTGGTGCGCAGGACCGCCGAGCAGGTGTTCATCCCGCTCACCGTGGGCGGCGGCGTGCGCGTGGTCGACGACATCAACCGGCTGCTGCGGGCCGGGGCCGACAAGGTGTCCCTGAACACCGCGGCCATCGCCAGGCCCGAGCTGCTGACCGAGGCGTCGCGGCGGTTCGGCGCGCAGTGCGTGGTGCTGTCGGTCGACGCCCGCCGGGCGCCGGGCATGCCCAGCGGGTTCGAGGTGACCACCCACGGCGGCCGGCGCGGCACCGGCATCGACGCGGTGGAGTGGTCGGCGCGCGGCGAGGAGCTGGGCGTCGGCGAGATCCTGCTCAACTCCATGGACGGCGACGGCACCCTCGACGGCTACGACCTGGAGCTGCTGCACGCGGTGCGCGCGGCGGTGCGGGTGCCGGTGATCGCCAGCGGCGGGGCCGGCCGGCTGGAGGACTTCCCGCCGGCGATCGAGGCCGGGGCCGACGCCGTGCTGGCCGCCAGCGTGTTCCACTTCGGCACGCTGAAGATCGGCGACGTCAAGGAGACGCTGCGGATGGCGGGCCACCCGGTCCGCTGAGGCCGCCCGTCCGTTGAGGCCGCCCGCCGGCCCCGCCCGCGCGGGGCCGGCGGCCGGTCAGAACACCCGCATGTGGTGGAAGAGCTCGTAGGAGGCGTCTTTGGCGGCGAACGCGGCCGCCTCGGAACGTTTGACCGCCAGGTACGCGCTGCGCCGCAACGGCCCGAGCGCCTCCATGAGCACCTCGTCGGCCTCCAGCGCGTCGAGCGCCTCCGCCAGGGATCCGGGCAGGCGGGGATAGCGGTCCGGCACGGTGTCGGGATCGACGTCCACGGCCTCGCCCGGGTCGAGCTTGCGGCGGATGCCGTCGAGCCCGGCGTGGATGACCGCGCCGAGCGACAGGTACGGGTTGGCCGAGGAGTCCGACGGCTTCAGCTCCAGGTTCGGCTCGCCGCTCTCGCCCAGCGGCGAGCACACGCGGACGGCCGCCTCCCGGTTGTCGGGGCCGTAGACCGCGTAGGCGCTGGACCACATGCGGGGTGAGAGCCGGCGGAAGCTGTTGACGCTGCCGCAGGTCAGGGCGGTCAGGCCGGGCAGGTGGGCGATCAGGCCGCCGATGAAGTGCGCGCGGTCCTCGCCGTCCTCGGCGAACAGGTTCTGGGTGTCGCGCCACAGCGACAGGTGCAGGTGGGCGCCGTTGCCGGCCTGGTCGGCCAGGGGTTTGGGGGCCAGCGAGGCCCACATCGACATGCGCATCGCCACGCCGCGCACGGTCTCCCGGTAGAGCACGTGGTTGTCGGCGGCGCGCAGCGGGGGCGCGTGGTGCACCGACAGCTCCTGCTGGCCGGGGCCGAGCTCGGGATGGTAGTGCTCGACGCGCAGGCCTTGGGTCTCCAGCGCGCGCACGAGCTTGATCGTGTAGTCGTGCGCGGTGTCGAAGCCCGTGCCGGCATAGCAGAGAGAGTCGTCGAGCGGGACCAGCCGGTCGGGGCCGCCGGTGGGGTCGGGCAGGCGGCGGCCGAGCGTGAACTCGGGCTCGAAGGCCGCCTCGATCCGGTAGCCGTCGCCGGCCAGCTCCGCCACGGCGTCCTTGAGGAACGTCCGCGCGCAGGCTTCCCACGGTGAGCCGTCGGGCCGGCGCAGGTCCGACAACATCGCGGCGGCGCCCGGTGCATGGGGCAACGGGACGAACGTGGCCGGGTCGGGGACAATGCGAACCTCGCCCACCGGACCCAGATGCTCGACCTCCTGAAGCTGGTCGAGCATGTTCATCGCCATCATGGCCACCGTGTGCCCGATGCCCGAGTTGAGCCGTTCGGCCAACCGGGACCGGGACGCCGCCTTGCCACGGACCACGCCACCGTGGTCGGCGTACAGGAAACGGATCAGCTCGATGCCCTCAAGCTCTGCTCGTTCGAGGACGCGCCGGGCCTGCGGATCGAGCTGATTGATCTTGGTGCCGCTGGGGCGATCTCTCATCCTGCCTGCGTAACACGATCTGTCAGCGCGTGGAAGCACCTAGCGCGGACAGAACGCGAACATCAGGTCAGAACATTCGTAAAGAAGACCGCCAATTGGTTGGCTCCTTGGACAATTCCGTCAAACACGCCGTTGACCGCGGCCGCCGCCTGGGCCGGCCGGGTGAACAGGTAGAAGACCACGAACGCCACCAGAACGTACGTAGCCACCTTCTTGACCTGCATGGGGGGCCTCCTGCAGTCCATTCCCAGCCGTATATACCCGGATCTGGGCGATCACGGTCATCTTCTGTGAAGATGTCCAAGATCCTAACCGGGGGGCTTCTTTCCTGTGCCATCGTACGGGCTGGAGGTTTAAGACGAGGGGTTTCTGGGCCGAGGGTTTCGGTCAGAATCCGAGCCGGGCTTCGGTTGCCCGGCTCACCGCCGCGTCGTCGCCGGTCAGCTCCACCCGGGCGTGCTCCTGCCGGCCGAAGCAGAACAGCAGCAGCTCCTGGGCCGTGCCGGTGACCTGAACCTTGGCGCCCTCCCGCGCCCCGCCGAGCGCCACCCCGCCGGGTCCCGCCCCGCCGCCGGTGCGGCGCAGCACCAGGCGCACCGGCGAGCGGCGCAGCATGAGCCGGGCGCCCGCCGACACCCGCTTCCAGATGAGCTCGTCGAGGTCGGCCGGCAGCTCGCGCGGCTCCCATCCGGGCTGGGCGCGGCGCACGTCCTCGTGGTGGACGTAGAACTCCAGCGTGTTGACCGCCTTGTCCAGGAAGGGCAGCAGCCCGTAGACGCCGCCCGGCCGGCGCACGATGCCGACCAGCTCGGGGTAGGGGTGCCTGGCCTTCAGGCCGTTCTGCACCGAGGCGGTGTAGCCCGCCAGCGCGCTGATCCCGATGCCGCCCATGGCGTCCGGCCGGCGCTCGCGCAGAACGAGGTGGGCGGCCAGGTCGTAGGTGGTCCACCCCTCGCACAACGTGGGCGCGTCGGGGCCGAGCCGGTCGAACAGGTCGCAGAGCGCGGCGCGTTCGCCACGAGCGTGAGTCACCCGGCCAAGCCTACCTGTGGGAATAAGGAGACGATCGGACGTGATAGGGACATAGATAGAAATATCGACGTTTGAAGGGAAAAATACCGAGTGGCGAGCAAGGTCACCTCGGCCGTCATGCGTCAAGGGCTGCGTGTCCTTGGGGTGGCCATTCGCACGGAGAGAGCCGTGTTCGCGATGGCCGCGCTGGCCAGCGCGGTCTACGGCGGCATGACCGTCGCCTCGGCCTGGGCACTGGGCTGGGCGACGCAGAACGTGGTGCTGCCCGCCTTCGACCAGGGCCGGACCACCACCGGCGCCCTGTGGACCGGCACGCTGCTGATCATCGGCACCGCGCTGCTCAAGGCGATCGGCGTCGCGGGGCGGCGCATCCTGGCCGGCGTCGTGCAGTACCGCATGCAGGCCAGGTCACGCAGGGACGTGACCAAGCAGTACCTGCGGTTGCCGCTGTCCTGGCACCACCGGCACCCGACCGGGCAACTGCTGTCCAACGCCAGCGCCGACGCCGAGGCCGCCTGGGCGCCGCTCGCGCCGCTGCCGATGGCCGTCGGCGTGCTGGTCATGCTGTTCACCGCGGCCGTCGCCATGGTGTTCACCGACCTCGTGCTCGCGCTGGTGGGCTTCCTGATCTTTCCGGCCATCGCCGTGCTGAACCTGGTCTACCAGCGCCGGCTCAGCCCCCTGGCCACCCGCGCCCAGCAGCTGCGCGCCGAGGTCAGCGAGATCGCGCACGAGAGCTTCGACGGCGCGCTGGTCATCAAGACCCTCGGCCGCGAGGAGCTGGAGACCAACCGGTTCCGCCGCCGCGCCCACGAGCTGCGCGACGCCAACATCGCCGTCGGCCGGGTGCGCGGGCTGTTCGACCCCATGCTGGAGGCGCTGCCCACGATCGGCGTGCTCGCCGTGCTCGCGGTCGGCGCGCTGCGCCTGTCCACCGGCTCGATCGACTCCGGCGACCTGGTGCAGGTCGCCTATCTGTTCACGCTGCTGGCCTTCCCGATCAGGGCGCTGGGCTGGGTGCTGGCCGAACTGCCGCGCAGCGTCGTCGGCTGGCAGCGGGTGCAGGCCGTGCTCGACGCCGAGGGCTCCATGGACTACGGCGACACGCCCGTGGACTCGTCCGGGCCCGCCGAGCTGAAGGTCGCCGGCGTGTCCTACGCCTACGGCCAGGCCCAGGTGCTGCACGACGTCACCTTCGACGTGCCGCCCGGCCGTACCGTGGCCCTGGTGGGGCCGACCGGGTCGGGCAAGTCGACCCTGGTCCAGCTCCTGGTCCGGCTCGTCGACCCCGACTCCGGGCAGGTGCTGCTCGACGGCGTCGACGTGCGCGACCTGCCCTATGGCGCCATCGCCGGCTCCGCCGCGCTGGTGCCGCAGCAGACGTTCCTGTTCGACGACACCGTACGCGGCAACGTCGCGCTCGGCCTGGACGCCGGCGACGACGACGTGTGGGCGGCGCTGCGCCTGGCCCAGGCCGACGGCTTCGTCGGCCGCCTGGGCGACGGGCTCGACACCCGCGTCGGCGAGCGCGGCGCGTCGCTGTCCGGCGGCCAGCGCCAGCGCGTCGCGCTGGCCCGCGCGGTGGTCCGCCGCCCGCGCCTGCTCATCCTCGACGACGCCACCTCCAGCGTGGACCCCCAGGTCGAGGCCAAGATCCTGCACGGGCTGCGCGACAGCGCGGAGGCCTCCACCGTCGTGGTCGTCGCCTACCGGATGGCCACCATCGCCCTGGCCGACGAGGTGGTCTACCTCGACCACGGCCGGGTCGTGGACCGCGGGACCCACGAGGAACTGCTCGTGCGCTGCCCCGGATACCGCAACCTGGTGACCGCCTACGAGCGCGAGGAGGCCGAACGGGCCGCCATAGACCTGTCGCTGGCCCAGGACGCCGAAGAGGAAGAGGAAGAGGTCAGCGCATGAGCGAGGCGCTCCAGGGCAACGTCGAGCGGTCGGCGCTGGCCACCATCTGGCACGGCCTGTCGCTCACCCCCGAGTTCCGCAAGGGGCTGGCCGGCACGCTCGGACTGGCCGTCGTGGCGACCATCGGCAAGATCATCGTGCCGATCGCGGTGCAGCAGACGATCGACACCGGCATCAAGAGCGGCACGCCGGACCTGCCGTACATCACCCGGGCCGTCCTGGTGTGCGCCGCGGCCGTGCTGCTGACCGCGCTGGCCGGGTACATCATGAACGTGCGCCTGTACAAGGCCACCGAGTCGTCGCTGGCCAGCCTGCGCGTGCGCGGGTTCCGGCACGTGCACGACCTGTCGGTGCTCACCCAGAACAGCGAGCGGCGCGGCGCGCTGGTCTCGCGGGTCACCAACGACATCGACCAGATCAGCACGTTCATGCAGTGGGGCGGGCTGATGATCATCGTGGCGTTCGGCCAGCTCTTCGTGGCCAGCGTGCTCATGCTGGTCTACTCCTGGCAGCTCACGCTGCTGGTGTGGGTGTGCTTCGTGCCGCTGATGATCGCGCTGCCGCGGTTCCAGCGGCTGTTGTCGCGGGCGTACACGACCGTGCGCGAGCGGACCGGCGACATGCTCGCCGCGGTCAGCGAGTCCGTCGTCGGCGCCGCCGTCATCAGGGCCTACGCCTCCGAACGGCGTACCGCGGACCGCATCGACAAGGCGGTGGACGCCAACAGGACCGCGCAGATCAAGGCGCAGACCATCGTCGGCTTCGTCTTCCCGCTGACCGAGATCGTCGCCGCGCTGGCCATCGCCGGGATCGTGCTGCTCGGGGTCAGGCTCGGCGTGTCCGGCGACATCACCGCGGGCAAGCTGGTGGCCTTCCTCTTCCTGGTCACGCTGTTCGTCTCGCCGCTGCAGACCGCCACCGAGGTGCTGAACGAGGCCCAGAACGCGGTGGCCGGGTACCGCCGCATCCTGGGCGTCCTGGACACCCCGCCGGACGTCGCCGACCCCGGCGAGAAGGGCGTGCAGCTGCCCAGGGGCCCGATCTCGGTGGCCTTCGAGAACGTGCACTTCTCCTACCCGGGCGGCCCGCCCGTGCTGCGCGAGGTCTCGCTGGAGATCCCGCCGCGCTCGCGCGTCGCCGTCGTCGGCGAGACCGGGTCGGGCAAGACCACGTTCGCCAAGCTGCTGACCCGGCTCATGGACCCGGTCGGCGGCCGCGTCACGGTGGACGGCCACGACCTGCGCGACGTGCGCTTCTCCTCCCTGCGCGAACGCATCGTCATGGTCCCCCAGGACGGCTTCCTGTTCGACGGCACCCTGGAGGACAACGTCCGGTACGGCAGGCCGCCGGCGACCCGCGAGGAGATCCAGCTCGCGATGACCGAGCTGGGCCTGGCCGACTGGGTCGAGGGACTGCCCGCGGGCCTGGACACGCCCGTCGGCCAGCGCGGGGAGTCGCTGTCGGCGGGCGAGCGCCAGCTCGTCGCCCTGGCCCGCGCCTACCTCGCCGACCCCGACCTGCTGCTGCTGGACGAGGCCACCTCGGCCGTCGACCCGGCCACCGAGGTGCGCCTGGCCCGCGCGCTGGAGGGCGTCACCAGGGGCCGCACGGCCGTCTCGATCGCCCACCGGCTCTCGACGGCGGAGAACGCCGACGAGGTGCTGGTGTTCGACGCCGGCCGCCTCGTGCAGCGCGGCCCGCACGCCGAGCTGGTCACCCAGCCGGGCGTCTACGCCGACCTGCACGCCTCCTGGGTCTCGGCGGCGCACTCCTAGGCACGCGTTCCTGGACGCGCGTTCCTAGTCGAGGGCGGCGGCGAACGTCACGCTCGTGCCCGCGGGACCGGACACGATCGTGATGTGGTCGCACAACATCCGGGTCAGCCACAGCCCCCGCCCGCGGAACTCCAGCCCCGCGGGCGGGCGCGCCTCGCCCATCCAGCCGGGCGGCAGCCCCGGGCCCTGGTCGGTGACCTCGCACCACAGCCGTCCCTCGCCCGACCACAACCGCAGCCGCCCCTGGCCGCCGCCGTGCAGGACCGCGTTGGTGGTGACCTCGTTGACCGCCAGCACGAAGTCCTCCAGCCGCCGGCCGCTCAGCCCCTCGTAGGCGGCCTGCTCGGCCACGGCCCTGCGCAGAAACGTGATGCGCCCGCGCGCGAAGGTCGCTCGGAGCACCTGCCTACCCATCGCCCACCCGGCGGACGACGACGTGCGAGTCGGCCCTGACCAGCCGGAGCACCCGGGCCACCCGCTCGGCGCAGACGACCACGGTCGAGCCGGACGGCCTGGCCGCGGCCGTGACGGTCAGCAACCGGGCCGAGCCGGCGTCGATGAAGTCGAGGTGGGAGGCGTCGATCACGACCTGCCCCGGCTCCTTCTCCAGCGGCGACAACACCGAGCCGAACGCCGGCCTGTTGGTGAGGTCGACGTCGCCCCACACCCGCAGCCCCGGCGGCGAGGAGGTGTTGGCGAAGCGCAGCAGGGCCTGCTCGGGCGCGATGGGGTGCACCGCGGTGGCCCGCTCGATGGCGTCGAGGGGGAACAGCTCGCGGTCGTACTGGCACACCGCGGCCAGCCAGCGCTCGCCGAACAGCTCGTTGGCGGCGGCCTCGAACGCCGCCTGGGCCTGCGCGTCGCGCGCTCCCCAGGAGGCGTCGATCAGGGCGTAGACGCCGTGCTGGCCGTGCCTGCGCGCCCGGTGGTGGGCGTCGGCCAGGCCGTGCAGCAGGCGGTCGGGGTCGAGGCGGCCGTCGGTGAAGTGCGTGTCGGCGCAGGACAGGATCTCCACCTGCCCGGCCGCCTCGGCGTCGTCGAACCCCGGGACGAGCGGCGCCAGCCAGCCCCGGGTGCGCTCCGGGGTCTCCGCATGGGTGATGATCACCACCTTGGTCCGGCGGCGCAGCCCGTTGAGTGTGAACTGCCTGGTCGTCGTCATGCGCTCCCGCTCGCCCTCGAACGGCAGGCAGACGTGGTCCCCCAGATCCGGGTCGAGGACCGAGCCCGCGACGTGCACCACGATGTGTCCTCCCTAGCACGCGTCGCCTAGAAATTACCGTGATGCCCGCGATCACGTAGCGCGTTCTCGGCAAAACACACCGTTACCCGTTCTCGCCGGTGTACGTTTTCGGCGGGGCCGCCCAGGAAGGGTCATGAAAGGCATGGGCGTGGACGTTCTGGAGACGACGCACAGCAGGCACGGGGACATCGTGGTGGTCGCCCTCACGGGCGAGGTTGACGTGGACAACGTCGCCCAGGTCAGGAGGTGCCTCGACGAGGCGGTGGTGGCCGACGGCACGCGGCTGGTGGTCGACCTGACCGGGCTGACCTTCATCGACACCACGGGGCTCGGGGTCCTGGTGCGCCAGCTCGCCGCGTTGCGCGACAGGGACGGCACGATGGCGCTGGTGGCCTCCGACGGCCAGGTGCTGCGGCGGCTGCGCAGGACGAACCTGGCGGCCCTGTTCCCGATCCATGACACCTTGTCGCAGGCGCTGGCCCAGCCGGAGGCGGGAGCACGAGGGCGGGCTGGTTGAATGGCACCATGTCCCTCGACCCCGAGATCGCCGCGCGGCTGAAGCGCAACCCGGACGGCCTCGTGCCCGCCATCGCCCAGCAGCACGACACCGGCGAGGTGCTCATGATGGCCTGGATGAACGACGAGGCGCTGCATCGCACGCTCACCACCGGCCGGGCCACCTACTGGTCGCGCAGCCGCGACGAGCTGTGGGTCAAGGGCGACACCTCCGGGCACGTCCAGCACGTCAAGAGCGTGGCCCTCGACTGCGACGGCGACACCATCCTGCTCAAGGTCGACCAGGTCGGCGCCGCGTGCCACACCGGTGACCGCACCTGCTTCGACGCCGGTCTGCTCGGTTAGTGGCCCCCGACATGGCGTCCGACGCAGCGTCCGGCACGGCGTCCGGCACGGCGTCCGGCACGGCGTCCGGTGAGGTCTCCGGCAAGGGTTCCGGGAACGGGCGGCGCGAGTTGTGGGCGTGGCTGGCGCTGACCGTCCTGGGCAGCTGCCTGGTGCTGCTGGCGGCCGGTCAGGTCTGGGTGCGGGTGCTCGGCGCGCAGGCCGCCGACGCGGTCGCGCCGACCGGCGGCGACCTGAGCCCCGTGCTCTCGCCGCTGGGGCTGGCGGGGCTGGCGGGCGTGGTGGCCGTGCTGGCGACCAAGGGCGCCGGGCGCCGGGTCGTCGGCGCGCTGGTCGCGCTCTGCGGCGCGGGCGCGGCGGCGGGCACGTGGGCGGGGCTGGCCTCGGCCACCGTGACCGGCTGGCTGCGCGAGCACAACGCGGTCCGCGCGGTGGCCGGCCTGCCCTGGGAGCCGGTGCCGGGGTGGCCGGTCGTGGCCGGGCTCGGCGCGTTCCTGCTCCTGGCCGGCGGTGTGCTGGCCGCGGTGCGCGGCGGCAGGTGGGCGGGCATGTCGTCGCGCTACGACAGGGCGGCCGACGCGACGGGCGAGCGGGCCGGCGAGGGGGCAGGCGCGGTCGCGGCCACGGCTCGCAGGCACCATGAGGACCGCGAGCTGTGGGACGCGCTCGACCGCGGCGACGACCCGACGGAGTCCCCGGACCGCCGCTGAGGTCGGTAGTTACGAAATCTCCACGGTTCTGAACCTCTGTCTGCTTGGCAAACGTTTTCTCAATAAGCTGCCGGTGCAACTCGCCAAAAGACAAGAGGAGCCAGGCTCATGAGCTACGGGGACCAGGGCGGCAGCGGGGGCTACGGTGCGCAGCCCCCCGGCGGAGGCTACGGCCAGCAGCCGCCCACCGGCGGCGGCCACGGCCAGGGCCCGGGTTACGGCCAGCAGCCCCAGAGCGGCGGGGGTTACGGTCAGCAGCCGCAGAACGGCGGGGGATACGGCCAGCAGCCGCCCAGCGGGGGCGGCTACGGCCAGCAGCCGCCCACCGGCGGCGGTTACAACCAGCAGCCGCCCAGCGGCGGCGGTTACGGCTACAACCAGCAGCCGCCGAGCTACCCCCAGGAGCCCCTCGGCTACGGCCAGCAGCCGCAGCCCCCGAGCGGCGGTTACGCCCAGCCCGGCTACGGACAACAGGGTTACGGTCAGCAGGGCTACGGCCAGCCCGGCTACGGCCAGTACGGCGCGCCGCAGCAGCCCCGCTCCACCAACGGCATGGCGGTGGCCTCGCTCATCCTGGGCATCGTCGGCCTGATCACCTGCGGCGCGACCAGCATCGTGGGCGTCATCCTCGGCCACATCGCGCTCAACCGCATCAAGCGCTCGGGGGAGGAGGGCCAGGGCATGGCCATGGGCGGCCTGGTGACCTCCTACATCATGGTCGTGCTGTTCGTGCTCTTCTGGATCCTCTTCGGCGGGTTCTGGCTGACCCTGATCGGCATCGGCTCGGCGGCCTCCGTCAGCGACTACTCGTGAACGGGCGGGGCGCAGCGTGACGCCCCGCTTGCGGTGTGATTACGAATTGTCCGCAACGTGGGCGTTAGTCCACGTAGGGGATGCTTTATCGCTAGGCTGCCGCGCGCAACTCGCTTCACGCTGACGACATGAGGAGTCACGAGCATGAGTTACGGAAACCAGGGCGACGGCGGTTACGGCGCCCAGCCGCCCGGCGGCGGTTACGGGCAGCAGCCGCCGAGCGGTGGTGGCGGCTACGGCCAGCAGCCGCCCAGCGGCGGCGGTTACGGCGGCGGCTACGGCCAGCAGCCCCCGAGTGGCGGCGGCTATGGTGAGCAGCCCCCCGGTGGCGGCTACGGCCAGCAGCCCCCGAGCGGTGGCGGCTACGGCCAGCCCCCTGGTGGCGGTTACGGGCAGCCGCCCGGTGGCTACCCCGGTGGCGGTTACGGCCCCGGCGGCGGCGGCACCCCGCCGGACAACCAGCTGGTCCCGGCGATCCTCACCACCCTGTTCTGCTGCCTGCCGCTCGGCATCGTGGCGATCGTGAAGTCGTCGCAGGTCAACTCCAAGTGGCAGGTCGGCGACATCCAGGGCGCCATGCAGGCCGCCGAGGAGGCCAAGACCTGGTGGAAGCGCAGCCTGATCTTCGGCGCCATCGCCATCGTCCTGCTCATCATCTTCTACGTGGTGGTGTTCGTGCTGCTCGCCGCCTCGACGAGCAGCTACGGCTCGTACTGACGGACGGGATACTGGAAGCATGGACATCGCAACAACCGGGCGGCGGGGGACGGGGCGGCTGAAGGGCCTGCTCGCGCCGCTCGGTGTTGCGGCCGCGGCGGGGGCCGTGTTCGGCGTGGTCGGCGTGGTCGACCCCAACCAGCCCGGCCACTACCCGACCTGCCCGTTCCTGTGGGTCACCGGTCTCTACTGCCCGGGTTGCGGCACGCTGCGCACCGTCCACGCGCTGGCCCACCTCGACCCGCTGGCCGCCCTCGGGCTCAATCCGCTGGCCGTCGCCATGATCCCGTTCCTGCTGTTCTGGTGGGGCCGGTGGGTCGTACGGGCGTGGCAGGGCAGGCCGCGGCGCACCACGTTGGCCCATCCGGCGTGGCTGTGGGCCTTCCTCACGGTCGTGATGGTCTACTGGGTCGTCCGAAACCTCCCCTTCGGGGCGTTCCTCGCGCCGTAGTACGGGCCCTGTGGCGAGGTGACCCCGGTGGGGCCGATACCATCGCAGGACAAGGCCGAGAGCGGACGCGAGGCGAACTCTCTGCCACCCCCACTGTCAACCGGAGGGACCCCAAGCGCGTGAGTGAGCGGACGGAAGGACCGAGTGTCCTCGACGACATCCTCGAAGGGGTGCGCGCCGATCTCGCCGCACGTCAGCAGGCCGTGTCGATCGACGAGCTCAAGCGGCGAGCCGAGCGGGCCCAGGGGCCCAGAGACGCGATGGCCGCCCTCGGGGGTGACAGGATCTCGGTGATCGCCGAGGTCAAGCGGTCGAGCCCGTCCAAGGGCGCGCTCGCCGCCATCGCCGACCCCGCCGCGCTGGCGGCCGACTACGAGGCCGGCGGTGCCCACGTGATCAGCGTGCTGACCGAGCGGCGCAAGTTCGGGGGCAGCCTGGAGGACCTTGCGGCCGTCCGCGCCCGCGTCGACATCCCCATTCTGCGTAAAGACTTCATCCTCACCTCCTACCAGCTCTGGGAGGCCCGCGCCCACGGGGCCGACCTGGCGCTGCTGATGGTCGTCTGCCTGGAGCAGGAGGCGCTGGTGTCGCTGATCGAGCGGGCCGAGTCCATCGGGCTCACCCCGCTGGTCGAGGTGCACACCGAGGAGGAGCTGGAGCGGGCGGTCGCCGCCGGGGCGCGGGTCATCGGGGTCAATGCGCGTAATTTGAAGACTCTTGAGGTCGACCGCGACGTCTTCGCGAAGCTGGCGCCGAAGATCCCGGATAATGTGATCAAGATCGCCGAGTCGGGCGTGCGCGGCCCGCACGACCTGCTCGCCTACGCCAGGGGTGGCGCCGACGCCGTCCTGGTGGGGGAGAGCCTGGTCACCGGCAAGGATCCGCGCAAGGCAGTGGAGGCGCTGGTGACCGCCGGCGCTCACCCGTCGACGCGCCCCGACCACTCAGCAGAGGGATAGCAGTGGCTAACGAAGGCTCCATCCTCAGCGCCGCCGACCTGGCCGGCGGCGCCGCGTACGGCAACGACCCCGACCTGCACGGCAAGTTCGGCATCTTCGGCGGCCGCTACGTGCCCGAGGCGCTCATCCCTGCGCTCGACGAGGTGGCCGCCGTCTACGACAAGGCCAAGACCGACCCCGAGTTCCTGCGCGAGTTCGACCACCTGCTGCGCACCTACGCCGGCCGGCCGACCACGCTGACCGACGTGTCGCGCTTCAGCCAGGAGGCCGGCGGCGCGCGCATCGTGCTCAAGCGGGAAGACCTCACCCACACCGGCGCGCACAAGATCAACAACGTGCTCGGCCAGGCGCTGCTGACCCGGCGCCTGGGCAAGAAGCGGGTGATCGCCGAGACCGGCGCCGGCCAGCACGGCGTGGCCACGGCCACCGCGGCCGCCCTGCTCGGCCTGGAGTGCGTCATCTACATGGGCGCGGTCGACTGCGAGCGCCAGGCGCTCAACGTGGCCCGGATGAAGCTGCTCGGCGCCACCGTGGTGCCCGTCCACAACGGCTCCAAGACGCTGAAGGACGCCATCAACGAGGCGTTCCGCGACTGGGTGACCAACGTCGACACCACCCACTACCTGTTCGGCACCGTCGCCGGCCCCCACCCGTTCCCCGAGATCGTGCGCGACTTCGCCCGCATCATCGGCGTCGAGGCCCGTCGCCAGATGCTGGAGCTGACCGGCGCGCTGCCCGACGCGGTGTGCGCGGCGGTCGGCGGCGGCAGCAACGCCATCGGCATCTTCCACGCCTTCATCGGCGACGAGGGCGTGGCCCTGCACGGCTACGAGGCGGCCGGTCACGGCCTGGAGAGCGGCGAGCACGCGCTCACCCTCACCGCCGGCTCGGTGGGCGTTCTTCATGGCTCGCGCACGTACGTGCTCCAGGACGACGAGGGCCAGACGATCGAGTCCCACTCGATCTCGGCCGGGCTCGACTACCCGGGCGTCGGCCCCGAGCACGCCTGGCTGAAGGACTCCGGCCGCGCCACCTACCACGGCATCACCGACGACGAGGCCATGGCGGCGTTCTCGCTGCTGGCCAGGACCGAGGGCATCATCCCGGCCATCGAGTCCTCCCACGCGCTGGCGGGCGCGCTGAAGCTGGGCCGCGAGCTCGGAGCCGGGTCGACGATCCTGGTCAACCTGTCCGGCCGCGGCGACAAGGACATGGGCACCGCCATGAAGTACTTCAACCTCTGACGCCCTCGGCCGCGCGGCGCGGGTGACCGTGAGACGGCCTGCGGCAGGGCATCATGGTGGGACTCGACCTTCGAAACGGACAGACATGACGACTCTTCAGACGGTTTTCGCCAAGGCGAAGGCGGACAACCGGGCCGCGCTCGTCGGCTACCTGCCAGCCGGCTTCCCGTCCAAGGACGGCGCGATCGCCGCCGCCGCGGCCCTGGTCGAGGCGGGCTGCGACGTCATCGAGATCGGCCTGCCCTACTCCGACCCGCTCATGGACGGGCCGACGATCCAGGACGCGGTGCACCGCTCGCTGGTCAACGGCACCCGCATCGCCGACGTGATGCGCACCGTCGAGGGGGTCGCCGCCACGGGGGCCGCCACGCTCGTCATGACGTACTGGAACCCGATCGACCGCTACGGCGCCGACCGGTTCGCCCGTGACCTGGCCAACGCGGGCGGCGTGGGCACGATCACGCCCGACCTGACGCCGGAGGAGTCCGAGCCGTGGCGCACCGCCTCGGCCGCGGCGGGCATCGACACGGTGTTCCTGGTGGCGCCCAGCTCCACGGAGGAGCGCATCAAGGCCGTGGTCGACTGCTGCACCGGCTTCGTCTACGCCGCCTCGCTGATGGGCGTCACAGGCGCCAGGGAGAGCGTGAACTCGGCGGCCGAGGGCCTGGTCAAGCGCACCCGCGCGCACACCGACCTGCCCGTGTGCGTGGGCCTGGGCGTCGGCACGGGCGCGCAGGCGGCCGAGGTGGCCCGCTACGCCGACGGCGTGATCGTGGGGTCGGCGTTCATCCGCCGCATCCTCGACGCGCCCGACGAGGCCGCCGGTCGCGAGTCGATCATGGCGCTGGCCGGTGACATGGCGCGCGGCGTGCGCCGCTGAGCCTTCTCCGGGCTGTCCCGATCGTCGCGAAAGGCGCGTTCCCGAGTGGGGGACGCGCCTTTCGCTCACCGTGCCGCCGGGGTCAGCCCAGGTCGGGTTCCGTACGTAGTTCCAGGGTCGGGCCCACCTGGTCGAGCTCCAGGACGACGATCTCGTTCGTCCCGGCGCGCAGCAGCGGGGCCGGGACGTAGAGGGTGCGCTGCGGGCCGCGGTCCCAGTAGCGGCCCAGGCAGAAGCCGTTCACCCAGACGTACCCCTTGCCCCAGCCGGGCAGCGCGAGGAACGTGTCGGCGGGCTCGTCCACCTCCAGGACGAACCGGAAGAACGACCTGGGCCCGGCCTGCGAGCCGTCGGCGAACGGCACCGCGGAGACGTCCTGCAGCGGGATCGGCCGTGCGCTCCACCCGTTCAGGTACTGCTGGTGGTGCAGGACCCCGCCGGTCAGGCCCTTGCTCTCGCCGGTCAGCGGCCCGTAGTTCGTCCGCCCCATCGACTCCACCAGCAGCTCCACCGTGGCGGGGCCGGACACCGTCACCTCCGGCTCCTCGGCGTCGCGCTCGAACACCCCGGCGAGCCGGCCGTCCACGAACACGTGCGCCCGGTCGCGCAGGCCGGGCAGCCGCAGCCGGTACGCGCCGCGCGGCCCCGGCACCTCCCCCCGGTACAGCACCAGCCCGTGCTCCAGCCCCAGCTCCTCGAACGACGGCGGCACCGGCGCGCTCACCTCGGCCCCCGCCACCGCCTCCAGCGCGTCGCCCAGCGACACCGACTGGACCGGCCGCAACGTCGCCGGCGGCAGCACGGCCGGGACCGGCGGCACCGCCGGCGGCTCGCCCGCGTACCGCGACAACACCTCGCGGAAGCGCCAGAACTTCTCGGTCGGCGCCCCGCGCTCGTCGATCGGCGCGTCGTAGTCGTAGGAGGTCACGGTCGGCCGCCAGTCGCCCATCGCCCGCTCGCCGGCCTGGTTGGCGCCCGCCCAGGTGCCGAAGTTGGTGCCGCCGTGCGCCATGTAGAGGTTCACCGACGCGCCGAGCTCGAGGATGCGCTCCAGGACGGCGGCCGCGTCACCGGCGTCCCTGGTCATGTGCTTGTGGCCCCAGTGGTCGAACCAGCCGCACCAGAACTCCATGCAGAACGGCGGATCGTCCGGCCGGTGCTCGCGCAGCGCGGCGAACGCCCGGTCGGGGTCGGAGCCGAAGTTCACCGTGGCCAGCACGCCCGGCAGGGTGCCGCCGGTCAGGTACCAGTCGGCCGGGCCGTCGGAGGTGAACAGGGGCACCTCGACGCCCCTGGCCGTCAGGCCGTCGGCCAGGTGGCGCAGGTAGGCCAGGTCGCTGCCGTAGGAGCCGTACTCGTTCTCCACCTGGACCATGATCACGTTGCCGCCGCGGGTCACCTGCCGCTCGACGACCTGCGGGAGCAGCCGGTCGAAGAAGCGGTCCACGTGGCCCAGGTATTCGGGGTCGCAGGTCCTGATCCGGCCGGTGAGCCAGGCGGGCAGGCCGCCGTTGTCCCATTCGGCGCAGATGTAGGGCCCCGGCCGTACGATCGCCAGGAGCCCCTCCTCGGCCGCCGCGTCCAGGAACGCGCCCAGCTCCTCCATCCGGCGGAACTCGCCCCTGCGCGGCTCGTGCAGGTTCCACGGCACGTACGTCTCGACGGTGTTCAGCCCCATCGCCCGCAGCATCGCCATCCGGTGCCGCCACTGCCCGGGATGCACCCGGAAGTAGTGCATGGCGCCCGACAACACCCTGAACTCCGCGCCGTCGAGCCGGAACACTCCGTTCTCGACCGAGAAAACACCCATAACTCTTCCTCCGATAGGATTTCGCGCCCCGCAACCTTGCCAAGACCGCAGGTCAACGGCCATGGACAAACCCAGACAACCTGTTGGACTCACCCGCGGAGACCGGATGACCCCGCCCTACGACAAGTGGATGCAGTACCTGACCCCGGCGCCCGCCCATCGCGGGCTCGGCCTGGTGTGCCTCGGCGTCGGGCGCCAGGAGGGACGGCTGCCCACGGTCGGGCCGCGCACCCTGCAGCACCACGTCGCCGTCCTGGTGACCGCGGGCCGCGGCTGGTTCTGCCAGGGTGAGGGGCCCGTCGTCGACGTCGTCGCGCCCGCCGTCATCTGGCTCCTGCCCGGCGTACGCCACCACTACGCGCCCGACGAGGCCGGCTGGGACGAGTGGTTCGTCGACTTCACCGGCCCCGCCGCCACCGCCTACCAGGACCTCGGCTTCGTGGACGCCGGAAACCCGGTCACCCCGCTCACCACGGCGGAACCGGCCGCCCACGCCATCGGCCGCATCGCCCAGGCGTGCCGCAGGGGCGGCCCGTACCTGGAGGTGGAGACCTCGGCCATCGTGCACGAGGTCCTGGTCGCCCTCAGGCGCAGCCGCGCCGACGAGGACCCCTACGGCGACCCGGTGCTGGCCGGGCTGGCCAGGGACGCCTGCCTGCCGGTGCCGGTCGCCGAGCACGCCAGGCGCCTCGGCATGCCGCTGACCGAGCTGCGCCGCGCCGTACGCCGGCTGGCCGGATGCAGCCCCAAGGACTACGTGCTGTCGATCAGGCTCAACCGGGCCAAGGACCTGCTGGCCGGCACGGACCTGCCGGTCGCCGCCGTGGCCCGCCGCGTCGGCTACGACGACCCGGCCTATTTCACCAGGTTGTTCACCCGCCGCGCCGGTCTGCCGCCGAGCGAATTCCGGGCGCAGCAGTATCGTGGACTTCCTACCATTTCATGAACGGGACTCTGCCTTAGCCGACGCTTATCCCGAGCGTGATCGGATGATGTCCCGGTACTGTGCGCATTCCCGGCGCAGAGAAAGAGGAGATCACCCGTGGCCGCGTCACAACCGTCACACAACGGCAGATCGGCGATACCCTGGGTGACGACCGTCGCCCGGCTGATCCTGGGGGGCGTGCTGATCGCGGCGGGGGCGCTGAAGATCGGCAATCCGTCCGACTCCGTGGTCGCGGTCAAGGCGTACCAGTTGCTGCCCGAGTCGATCGCCGAGATGGTGGGCTACGTCCTGCCGATCCTGGAGATCGTCGTCGGCGTGCTCCTGGTCGTCGGTCTGCTGACCAGGGTGGCAGCGGTGATCGCCGCGCTGCTCATGTTCGCCTTCGTGTTCGGCATCGCCTGGGCCTGGGCGCACGGCCTGCGGATCGACTGCGGCTGCTTCGGCGGCGGCGGCCAGCTGGAGACAGGACAAGAGCCGGCCTACCTGCTCGACATCCTGCGCGACTTCGGCCTGGTGCTGCTCGGCGCATGGACAGCCCGCTTCCCGCCGGGACGGTTCGCCCTCGACGGGGCGCTCGGACTGGCGGGTGCCGAGGAGGACACAGGTGACGAAGAGGAGATCGAGGATGAGCAAAGCGCAGCGCACCAAGTCTGACCGGAACATGTCGGCGCGCGAGAAGATCAGAGAGCAGCAGGCCGCCGCCCGCGCCCAGGAGAAGCGCAAGAAGCTGGTGACCTACACCACGGCGGCCGTGGTCGCGGTGGCCGCGGTCGGCCTCGGCGCGTGGTACACGATCAGCTCCTCCAAGTCGGAGGAGGCCGGCGCCGCGCTCGCGCCGATCACCCTGCAGCCCGACGGCAGCGCGGTGATGGCCCAGGCGGGGGTGACCCAGCCGGTGGTCGACATCTACGAGGACTTCCAGTGTCCGGTCTGCAAGGAGCTGGAGCGGGTCAGCGGCTCGACGTTCAAGAACCTGGCCGCCGAGGGCAAAGCCAAGGTCGTCTTCCATCCCATCACGATCTTCTCCAGGGAGCCGACGAAGGGCAACTCCGTACGCGCCGCGGCGGCCGCCCGCTGCGTCGCCGACGGCAAGCAGTGGATGGCCTTCCACGACCTGATCTACAAGAACCAGCCGGCCGAGACCGTCGAGGGGTTCAAGACCGGCCAGCTCGTCGAGTGGGGCAAGGAGGCCGGGGTCACCTCGCCCGATTTCGAGAGTTGCGTCACGTCCCAGAAGCACGCTCCCGCCGTGCTGACCGACAGTACGAAGATCATGGGACAGCAGGCGATCGAGGGCACGCCCACCGTGAAGCTCAACGGCACCAGCATCGGCGAGGCGGCGTTCTCGCCGCAGCAACTTCGCGATGCGGTCACGAAGGCCGCCAAGTAGCCGCAGGCTGCGCTACCCTCACCTGACATGCCCCTAGCCTCGATTCCCAGCCCTTCCCAGGGGGTCTGGTATCTCGGAATCATCCCGATCCGGGCCTATGCACTGTGCATCGTGCTCGGCGTCGTCGTCGCCGTCTGGCTGAGCGAGCGGCGCTGGGTCGCCCGCGGCGGCCAGAAGGGGACGATCATCGACATCGCCGTCCCCGCGGTGATCTTCGGTCTGATCGGCGGCCGGCTCTACCACGTCATCACCGACTGGCAGACCTACTTCGGCAGCCGTGCGATCAAGGAGCCGTACCAGGCCCTGTTCATCTGGGAGGGCGGGCTCGGCATCTGGGGCGCGATCGCGCTCGGCGGCGTCGGCGTGTGGTGGGCCGTGCGCAAGCGCGGCATCTCCATGAGCGCCGTCGCCGACACGGTCGCGCCGGGCATCGCCTTCGCGCAGGCCATCGGCCGCTGGGGCAACTGGTTCAACCAGGAGCTCTACGGCGGCCCGACCACGCTGCCGTGGGGCCTGGAGATCGACGTCGATCACGGCGGCGAGCCGGGCGTCCTGTACCACCCGACCTTCCTGTACGAGTCGTTGTGGGACGTCGCGCTCGGCTTCCTGCTCATCCTGGCGGGCAAGCGGTTCACGCTGCGGCACGGGCGGCTGTTCGCCCTCTACGTCGCCGGCTACACGCTGGGCCGCTTCTGGATCGAGGGCCTGCGCATCGACCCGGTCGGCGGGGTCGACCACGCGGTGACCTTCCTCGGCCTGCGGCTCAACCAGTGGACGTCCATCGTGCTGTTCGTCGGCGCGCTGGTCTACCTCTGGGTGACCAGGAACAAGGACACCGAGGAGCGGGTCGTGCCGCTCGACCTGACGGTGGACCCGGCGCACGAGAGCGGCCAGGCCGATCCCGGCTCGTCCGACGCGCCGGCCGTCGTGGCGGCCGAAGCTGCCGATCGTTCCGAGGAGGGCGACGGTCCGGCCGACTCGGCCGAGCCCGCCGAACCCTCCGGCACCGACGCGGACGACGACGCGGACGACGACGCCGCGACGAAGGAGAAGAACCCGCGATGACCGGCGGCGCGGAGATCCACCATCGTCATCGCGACGTCAGCGGGGGCTGGTTGCGGCCCTCGGTGTTCGGCGCGATGGACGGCCTGGTGTCGAACTTCGCGCTCATCGCCGGCGTCGCGGGCGGCACCGCCAGCACCAAGGTCGTCGCCCTCAGCGGCGTGGCCGGGCTGGCGGCCGGGGCCCTGTCCATGGCGGGCGGCGAGTACGTCTCCGTGGCCAGCCAGCGCGAACTGGCCCAGGCCGAGATCGCCGTGGAGCAGCGGGAGCTCGCCGGCAACCCGGAGGCCGAGCTGGCCGAGCTGGCTCAGTCGTTCGTGGACAAGGGGGTGGAGCCCGACCTCGCCGCGGCGGTGGCCGGGCAGATCTCCCGCAATCCCGAGCGGGCCCTTGAGGTCCACACCCAGAACGAGCTGGGTGTCGTTCCCGGCGCGCTGCCCTCGCCGAAGGTGGCGGCCGTGTCGTCGTTCCTGTCGTTCAGTGTGGGGGCGGTGCTGCCGCTCCTGCCGTACCTGTTCGGAGTCGAGGGGCTTACCTTGTCGGCCGTGGTGTCGTGCGCGGCGTTGTTCGGGGCGGGCGCGCTGGTGTCCGCCGTGACGGCGCGCAGCTGGTGGTACTCGGGGTTGCGTCAGCTCGTGGTGGGCGCGGTGGCCGCGGGCATCACGTACGGGCTGGGCAACCTGATCGGGACGTCGGGACTGTGAGATCGGGACGACGCTCCGGCGACTCCTCCGGCGCCGGCGACCACACTCCGGGCACCGGCGGCGCCTTCAACTCCGGCGGCGCTTCCGGCGGGTATGGCGGTGCTCCCGGGGCCTATGACGGTTCCGGGCATTCCGGCGCTGCTCCCGGCGCGCCCGGTGCTTCCGGCGCTTCTGGTGGGGCCGGCGGCGGGCGAGCCGGTGGTTCGCGCGGCGGGCGTGGCGCGGGGGCCGGGAGGGCTCGTCGCCGTTCCGCCGCACGCGCCGCCGAGGCCGCGGCGCCCGAGCAGCCGACGGCCGGCGGCGACGGCGGACAGGACCTCTGGGCGGCCCGCCGCGCCGCCCGCCCCCAACAGCTCCCCGACGCGGGCTGGGCCCCCCGGCCATCGGCCCCTCAGGGCTCCGACGCCGCCTGGCCCTCTCACCCCGCCCCGCAGGGCTCCGACGCGCAGTGGGCGGCTCGTTCCGGTTCCCAGGGCTCGGATGCGCAGTGGCCTGCTGGTCCCGGCTCTCAGGGGTCCGGCGCGCAGTGGTCCGCTGGGTCCGGATCGCAGGGGTCGGATTGGGCCGCGCAGCCCGCTGGGCCTGGGACGCCCGCGCCCGCCGACGACGCCGAGGCGCCGCGCGGCAGGCGTTCCCAGCGGGGCAGACGTTCCCAGGCAGGCACCCAGGCAGGCACGGAGTCCGGCCGGGGCAGGCGTGCCCAGGAGGGCGGAGAGGCGTCCCGGGGGAGACGTGCCCACGACGGTGGGGAGACGGCTCGCGGGAGAAGGCGGGCCTCGGACAACGACGACGCGGTCTGGGCCGCGAGCATGGACGACCTGGCGGAGGCCGCCCGTACGGGCCGTCGCAGCGCGGCCACCGGCGGCGGCGAGCAGTCCCGGCCGGGACGCCGCAGCGCCCCCGCGGACGGTGGCGGGCACGACGACGGATCTGAGGGTTTCGCCGGGTTCGGGGTGTCGGGATCGTCCGCGGAGTCCGGAAGGACCGGGGAGTCCGCCGAGTTCCCGACCGGCTCCGGCTCGCGCAAGCGGCGTCGCACACCGCGCTCCGACTGGCAGTTCCCGGTGCTCACCGAGTGGGGCCTGCGTCCGGAGCAGCAGCGGCTGATCGTCATCATCGCCACGGTCATCGGCGTCGTCGCGGGCGCGGCGGGGCTGGTGGCGGTCGTCGGCTCGCTCGGCGAATACACCCCCGAGCGGGAGGCCAACGCCGCCGTCCTCGGGCCGGACGCCGCCATGCCCATGTCCTACCAGGGCTGGAGCTCGCCCAAGCTGTTCGCCTCCCTGGCCGACCGGGCCAAGGACAGCCGGGAGCTCACCGACAAGGAGGTGTTCGGGCAGAGCGAGCTCGCGGTCTCCAAGAAGCTCACGCTCAAGCTCGCCGCCAAGCGCATCGACGCCGACTGCTCGGCCGCCCTGTGGGGCACGGCCCTGCTGGAGAAGGTGTCCGAAGCCGACTGCCTCCAGGCGGCCCGCGGCCTGTACGTCAGCTCCGACGGCCGCTACGTCGGCCAGTACACGCTGCTCAACCTCAAGGACGGCCAGTCGGCCGGCGACCTGGTCGAATCCCTGAAGACCCTCTACCGGGGCGGCTGGGTACGGCCGTTGACCTCGTCCAAGGCGGCCTTCCCGGCGGGCGGCTACTCCGAGGGCGGCGGCTACGCGCTCGGCCACTACGTCGGCCTCGTCTGGCTCGGCAAGACCGACGGCCTCGACCCCACCGCCCGGGACGACTTCGTCTCCGTCACGCTGGCCCTGCGCGGCGCCGAGAAGTCCGTCTACCGCCGGGTCGTCGCGATCACAGGCCCGGCCTCGTGACGTCGTCTCCGACGGTCGCGATCAGGAGAGCAGTCGTCATGTCCTGGGAGGCGGTCGCGTGATGTCCCGTCGTGTCGTCGTGGTGGCGGGGGTGGCCGTGGGGGTGCTGGCGGTCGCCGTGGCCGGGTGGTTGTGGCTGCGTCCGGGGGAGCCGCGGCCGGCCGCCTTCCGGGGCGAGCCCACCTCGGCCTTCTACGCGGCCGTCGACTCCCGTCAGGCCGACGCCGCGCCGCTGACCGCGCAGGAGGTCTTCACCGCCGAGACGAAGACGCTCGGCTCGCTGCGGCGGGTCTCCACGCAGGAGCACGCCGACTGCGACGAGGTCCTGTGGGGAGCGTCGGCGTCCGGGTGCACGCAGGTGCTGGCGGCGGCGTACGAGGGCGACGGGCTGGCCGGGCAGTTCGCCATCTTCAACCTGCCCGACGGGCGCGCGGCCGACGCCCTGGTGGCGGCGCTGGGCAAGGACGGCTTCGTGCGGCAGGACGCCGCGTTCGACGCCACCCGCAGCCGTGCCCAGGCGCGTGCCATGGGCCACTACGTGACGGTGAGCTGGGCGGGCGGCACGGTCTCCGCCGACGGCCTGGTCACGGCACTGGTCGCCCTCGACGGTCTCGGCCGCGTGGTCCAGAACCGCATCCTCGCCGCCACCTGACCGCCCGTGACACCGATTCCGGGGCCGGGGGCATTGCGGGGTCAGGGGGTCGTTGTGGTGAGGGCGGTGACGGTGGTGGAGACGGCGGTGGGGAGCCCGGTCAGGCGGTGGAGGGGGGCTTCCAGCGGGGTCAGGTCGTCGGACCAGGGAGCCGTCTGGCGGATGAGCGTGCGGGCCTCGTTCTTGGTGAGCGCCGTGCCCTGGTCGCGGGCCACCGCGATGAGGGCCTCCCGCCAGGTGTTGGCGAGTTTGGCGTGGCCGTTGTCGAGGATCCGGCGCAGCACCGCGTCGGCCGCACCGGCGGGTTGCGGGCGGCGTACGGCGTCGAGCGCCCCGCCCGTCCGGCGGAACTCGTAGACGGCGGTCAGCGCCTCGGGCAGGGGCGGCAGGTCGGCCCCCCACACGCGTACGTGCGCGGCGCGGGTGGCGAGCAGCACGCGGGGGAGCGCCGCCTCCAGCCCCGGCGGCAGCGCGACGGCCACCCGCTCGACGGCCGCCGCGTACGGCTTGGCCAGCCAGGTCGCCAGCCGCACCCGGGGCTGGGGGAGCTCCTTGGGCCACTCGCCCACCAGCAGGTCGGCCTCGAACCCGGCCAGGTCGGGCGCCGGGAACGCCGCCGGGGCCGCCTCGACCGACTGGGGGCCCTGGGTGTAGATGGCCGTGGCCTGACGGCCCAGCCGGGTGTTGACCGCCGGGCGGGTCTTGGTCGTGGGACGCAGCAGGTAGAGGTCGGCCGCCGAGCCGATCGCCTCCGCCCCGAAATAGCGATTGAAATCCGGATAGATCGCCTCGTAGGCGAGGTTGAGCTCCGACAACGCCTGCTGGACCTTGAAGGCCAGCATCGGCGTGCGCTCGCTGGCCCCGTACGCCACCAGCACCCGCCCGTCGTCCTTCAGCCCCTCCACGGCGCGCGCCGTGAACAGCCCGATCCCCTCCGGCGTGTACGGCGGGTCGGTGAACGCCAGGTCGTGCTCCCGCGCCGAGGCCGGCAGCCCGAGCCGCAGGTCGGCCCAGCGCGTGCGGACCCCGAGCTCCTGCTCGTCGATGTAGGCCAGGATGCGCTCGTCGACGTCGACCACCGTGACGTCGGTCTCGGGATGGACCAGCTTGACGGCCAGCGAGGTCAGGTCGTGGTCGCCGACGCACAGCAGCCGCGCTCCGGGCAGCCAGTAGCGCGCCCCGAGCAGCAGCGCGCGCCGCAACGCCGTCTCCGGCGTGGCCGAGACGTGGTCGAGCACGTGACGGGCCCGCGGCGCGCCCGCGACCAGCGCGGTGAGGCGTTCGAGCACGCCGGGGTAGTGGGGGAGCAGGTGGGCCACCGGGTCTTCGGGCGGCGGCGCCATGGCCAGCAGGTCCTGGTAGGCGGGCGTGTCGCCGGCCGGCACCCGGAACTTCTCGCCCGAGCGCTCCAGGCGCACCTCGCGCAGCAGGGCCTCGATCGTCCGCCTGGAGGTGGCGGTCTCCCTGACCAGGCCGCCCAGGGCCCACCACTGGCCGTCGCACAGGAGGGTGAGGGCGTGCCGCAGCCGCCTGCCGTCGACGCCCGCCTCGGCCAGCAGGCGCTCCACCCCGTCACGATCCATGGGCCAACCCTATCGAGGGGCGGGCCCGGCTCCGGCCGCCCGCCGAGCGGCTGGCGCCCGTTCGGGAGGAGCTTCAGTGGTCTGTGAGAGCCATGGGGCAACAGGGGCGTGACCTGGGAATTCTGATGGCCCGGTCCGGGGTTTGGGATGGGAGGTTCGGATGCTGGAACCGTGCGCAATGTTCGCAATGCGGACGTGGCGGGCACCATTCCGGCATCGTGCGGTAATCTCTACCCACGATATGCAGCAGGGCCAACGTCGTCCCCGCCTGTAGAGCAGTTCTTGACAGACGAAGACGACGGGAGGGATTCAATGCCTGCTGCCCACCTCGGATTCCCCGAGCCTCAGGGCCTCTACCACCCCGCCAACGAGCATGATGCCTGCGGTGTCGCCATGGTTGCCGACGTCGCCGGACGCCGTGGGCACACGATCGTGGTCAAGGCGTTGACGGCGTTGTGCAATCTCGATCACAGGGGAGCCAAGGGTAGCGAGCCGGACACCGGCGACGGAGCCGGGATCCTGACGCAGATCCCCGATGGGTTCTACCGCGCGAGCGTGCCGTTCGCGCTGCCCGAGGCCGGCGCGTACGCGACCGGCATCGCCTTCCTGCCGGCCAACGAGCAGGCCAGGGGCGTCGCCACCAGCCTGATCGAGGAGATCGCGGCCGAGGAGGGTCTCACGGTGCTGGGCTGGCGGGACGTCCCCGTCGACCGCGCCCTGCCGGGCCCGAGCGCCCGCGCCGTCATGCCGCACTTCGCCCAGCTCTTCGTGTCGAGCCCCGGCGGCGAGCAGGGCCTCGACCTCGACCGGCTGGCCTTCTGCCTGCGCAAGCGGTCCGAGCACGAGGCGGACGTCTACTTCCCCTCGCTGTCGGCCCGCACGGTGGTCTACAAGGGGATGCTCACGCCCGACCAGGTGGAGCCGTTCTTCCCCGACCTGAGCGACGAGCGTTACGAGAGCGCGATCGCGCTGGTGCACTCGCGCTTCTCCACCAACACCTTCCCGAGCTGGCCGCTGGCCCACCCCTACCGGTACGTGGCGCACAACGGCGAGATCAACACGGTCAAGGGCAACCGCAACTGGATGCGGGCCCGCGAGGCGATGCTGGCATCGGCCCACATCCCGGGCGACATCTCGCGGCTCTTCCCGATCTGCGACCCCGACGGCAGCGACACCGCCAGTTTCGACGAGGCCCTGGAGCTGCTGCACATCGGCGGCCGGAGCCTGCCGCACGCGGTGCTGATGATGATCCCCGAGGCGTGGGAGAACCACACCGAGATGGATCCGGCGCGCCGCGCCTTCTACGAGTTCCACTCCTCCCTGATGGAGGCGTGGGACGGCCCGGCCTCCATCACGTTCACCGACGGCACCCTGGCCGGGGCCGTGCTCGACCGCAACGGGCTGCGTCCCGGGCGTTTCTGGGTGACCGCCGACGGGCTGGTCGTGCTGGCCTCGGAGGCCGGCGTGCTGGACTTCGCGCCCGAGGACGTCGTCCGCAAGGGCCGCCTGCAGCCGGGCCGCATGTTCCTCATCGACACCGCCCGCGGCAAGATCATCGAGGACGACGAGATCAAGGCCGAGCTGGCCGCCGCGCTCCCGTACGAGGAGTGGCTGCACGCCGGGCTGGTCAGGTTCGAGGAGCTGCCCGCCCGGCAGCGGGAGATCCCCACGCACGAGGCGCTGGTCAAGCGGCAGCAGACCTTCGGCTACACCGAGGAAGAGCTGCGGATCATCCTGTCGCCGATGGCCAGGAGCGGTGCCGAGCCGATCGGCTCGATGGGCACCGACACGCCGGTCGCGGTGCTGAGCGAGAAGCCGCGGCTGCTGTTCGACTACTTCACGCAGCTGTTCGCGCAGGTCACCAACCCGCCGCTGGACGCCATCCGGGAGGAGCTGGTCACCTCGCTGGCCAGCGTGCTCGGCCCCGAGGGCAACCTGCTCGACCCGGGCCCGACCTCCTGCCGCCAGCTCGTGCTGCCGTACCCGGTGATCGACAACGACGAGCTCGCCAAGATCATCCACATCAACGACGAGCACGACCTGCCGGGCTTCCACCCGCACGTCATCAGCGGCCTGTACGAGGTCGCGGGCGGCGGCCAGGCGCTGCTCGGCCGCCTGGCGGAGATCAGGGCCGAGGCGTCCAGGGCCATCGCGAACGGCGCGCGGATCATCGTGCTGTCCGACCGCGGCTCCTCCGACGCGCTCGCCCCGATCCCGTCGTTGCTGCTCACCGGCGCGGTGCACCACCACCTGATCCAGGAGAAGACCCGGACCAAGATCGGGCTGGTCATCGAGACCGGCGAGGCCCGCGAGTGCCACCACATGGCGCTGCTCATCGGCTACGGCGCCGGCGCGGTCAACCCGTACCTGGCGATCGAGACCGTCGAGGACCTGGTCGACACCGGTGTGCTGCAGATCGGCAAGCACAAGGCCGTGCGCAACCTGATCAAGGCGTACGGCAAGGGCGTCATCAAGGTCATGTCCAAGATGGGCGTGTCCACGGTGGCCTCCTACACCGGCGCGCAGATCTTCGAGGCGCTCGGCCTGAGCCAGGAGGTCATCGACGCCTGCTTCACCGGCACGACGTCCCGCCTGGGCGGCGTCGGCTTCGACGTGCTGGCCGAGGAGACCGCCCAGCGCCACCGCCACGCCTACCCGCGGGCGGAGAACGCCCACCGCAGGCTCCAGGTTGGCGGCGAGTACCAGTGGCGGCGCGAGGGCGAGCCGCACCTGTTCAACCCCGAGACCGTCTTCAAGCTGCAGCACGCCACCAGGACCCGCCGCTACGAGATCTTCAAGGAGTACACGAGCCTCGTGGACTCCCAGGCCGAG
Source organism: Nonomuraea sp. NPDC005692 (assembly GCF_040631115.1). Lineage (NCBI taxonomy): Bacteria > Bacillati > Actinomycetota > Actinomycetes > Streptosporangiales > Streptosporangiaceae > Nonomuraea > Nonomuraea sp. NPDC005692. The sequence continues at coordinate 359,971 of NZ_JBEXYU010000003.1, forward strand.
CGGCTGATGACCCTGCGCGGCCTGTTCAAGCTGCGCAAGGGGCAGTCGATCCCGATCGACGAGGTCGAGCCGGTCGAGAGCATCGTCAAGCGCTTCTCCACGGGCGCGATGTCGTACGGCTCGATCTCGATGGAGGCGCACGAGACGCTCGCCATCGCGATGAACCGGCTCGGCGGCAAGTCCAACACCGGCGAGGGCGGCGAGGACCCCGAGCGCCTGTACGACGCCACCCGCAGGTCGGCGATCAAGCAGGTCGCCTCCGGCCGGTTCGGCGTCACCAGCGAGTACCTGGTCAACGCGGCCGACCTGCAGATCAAGATGGCCCAGGGGGCCAAGCCCGGCGAGGGCGGCCAGCTCCCCGGCCACAAGGTCTACCCGTGGATCGCCAAGACCCGCCATTCCACGCCCGGCGTCGGCCTCATCTCGCCGCCGCCGCACCACGACATCTACTCGATCGAGGACCTGGCCCAGCTCATCCACGACCTGAAGAACTCCAACCCGGAGGCCAGGGTCCACGTGAAGCTGGTCGCCGAGGTCGGCGTCGGCACGGTCGCGGCGGGTGTGTCCAAGGCGCACGCCGACGTGGTGCTCATCTCCGGCCACGACGGCGGCACCGGCGCCTCGCCGCTGACCTCGCTCAAGCACGCGGGCGCGCCCTGGGAGCTCGGCCTGGCCGAGACCCAGCAGACGCTGCTGCTGAACGACCTGCGCGACCGCATCGTCGTGCAGGTGGACGGCCAGCTCAAGACCGGCCGCGACGTCGTCATCGCCGCCCTGCTGGGCGCCGAGGAGTACGGCTTCGCCACCGCTCCGCTGGTCGTCTCCGGCTGCGTGATGATGCGGGTCTGCCACCTCGACACCTGCCCGGTGGGCGTCGCCACGCAGAACCCCGAGCTGCGCAAGCGCTTCAGCGGCAAGCCCGAGTTCGTGGTCAACTTCTTCGAGTTCATTGCCCAGGAGATCCGCGAATACCTGGCCGAGCTGGGCTTCCGCTCGCTCGACGAGGCGATCGGGCACGTCGAGATGCTCGACACCACGGCCGCCGAGAACCACTGGAAGGCCGGCGGGCTCGACCTGTCGCCGATCCTGCACCAGCCCGACCTGCCCGCGGGCACGCCCAAGCGGCGCACCGTCGAGCAGGACCACGGCCTGGAGCACGCTCTCGACAACACCCTGATCCAGCTCGCCGAGGGCGCGCTCAACGAGGGCACCCCGGTCACGCTGGAGCTGCCCATCCGCAACGTCAACCGCACGGTCGGCACCATGCTCGGCTACCAGGTGACCAAGCGGTACGGCGGCGAGGGCCTGCCCGAGAACACCATCGACATCGGCTTCACCGGCTCGGCGGGCAACTCCTTCGGCGCGTTCGTGCCCCGCGGGATCACGCTGCGCCTGACCGGCGACGCCAACGACTACCTCGGCAAGGGCCTGTCGGGCGGGCGGATCACCGTCCGGCCGCACGAGGAGGCGCCGCTCGACGGGCACATCATCGCCGGCAACGTCGCCCTGTACGGCGCCACGTCCGGCGAGGTGTTCGTCCGCGGGGTGGTCGGCGAGCGGTTCTGCGTCCGCAACTCCGGCGCCACGGCGGTCGTCGAGGGTGTGGGCGACCACGGGTGCGAGTACATGACCGGCGGCCGGGTGGTCGTGCTCGGGCCGACCGGGCGCAACTTCGCGGCCGGCATGTCCGGCGGCGTGGCGTACCTGCTCGACCTGCGCCCCGAGCGGGTCAACCGGGAGATGGTCGCCATCGAGACGCTGTCCGAGCAGGACGCCGAGTTCCTCAAGGAGACGGTCGAGAAGCACTTCGCCGAGACCGCGTCCCCGGTGGCCAAGCAGCTGCTGGCCGACTGGGACGCCGCGCTCGCCCGGTTCGGCAAGATCATGCCGACCGACTACAAGAGGGTGCTGGAGGCCGCCGAGGCCGCCCGCGCCGAAGGCAGGGACATCGACGAGGCCGTCATGGCGGCTGCGGTTCAGGGCTAGGGAGGCGTACTCGATGGCTGACCCCAAGGGTTTTCTCACGCACGAGCGGGAACTGCCGGCGCGCCGCCCGGTCGACGTCCGCATCAGCGACTGGCGGGAGGTCTACCAGGACTTCCCGCAGGAGAAGCTGACCAGGCAGGCGGCCCGCTGCATGGACTGCGGCATCCCGTTCTGCCACAACGGCTGCCCGCTCGGGAACCTCATCCCCGAGTGGAACGACCTCGTCCACCGCACCGACTGGCGCGAGGCGATCGAGCGGCTGCACGCCACGAACAACTTCCCGGAGTTCACCGGCAGGCTCTGCCCGGCTCCGTGCGAGGCGGCGTGCGTGCTCGGCATCAACTCCGACCCGGTGGCGATCAAGCGGGTCGAGGTCGAGATCATCGACCGCGCGTTCGCCGAGGGCTGGGTGACCCCGCAGCCGCCGCGGGTGCGCACCGGCAAGAAGGTGGCCGTCGTCGGCTCGGGCCCCGCGGGCCTGGCCGCCGCCCAGCAGCTCACCAGGGCCGGGCACGACGTGGTGGTGTTCGAACGCGCCGACCGCATCGGCGGCCTGCTGCGGTACGGCATCCCCGAGTTCAAGATGGAGAAGCGCCACATCGAGCGGCGCCTGGAGCAGATGCGGGCCGAGGGCACCAGGTTCCGCACCGGCGTCGACGTCGGCGTCGACGTCACCGCGGCCGAGCTGCGCGAGCAGTTCGACGCGGTGGTGCTGTCGGGCGGCGCCACCCAGTGGCGTGACCTGCCGGTCGCCGGGCGCGACCTCAAGGGCGTCCACCAGGCGATGGAGTACCTGCCGCCGGCCAACAAGGTCCAGGAGGGCGACTACGAGGTCGCGCCGATCTCGGCCGAGGGCAAGCACGTCGTGGTGATCGGCGGCGGCGACACCGGGGCCGACTGCATCGGCACCGCGATCAGGCAGGGCGCCGCGTCGGTGACCCAGCTGGAGATCATGCCGCAGCCGCCCGCGTCCCGGCCCGGCAGCCAGCCGTGGCCGACGTTCCCCATCCTGTTCAAGATGGAGAGCGCGCACGAGGAGCTGGCCGACGGCGGCGGGGAGCGCGTCTACGCGGTCTCCACCACCGAGTTCGTCGGCGACGCCGAGGGCAACGTCAGGGCGCTGCGCCTGGTCGAGGTCGAGGGGCCGCAGAACGGCTTCAAGCCGATCCCCGGCACCGAGCGGGAGATCCCGGCCGAGCTGATCACGCTGTCCATGGGCTTCCTCGGGCCGGAGAAGGGCGCCCTGCTGGAGGACCTGGCCGAGGTCGCGGGCGAGGGCTTCTACGACGCTCGCGGCAACGTCGCCCGGGACAAGACGTACATGTCGAAGGTGGAGGGCGTGTTCGTGGCCGGTGACATGGGCCGCGGGCAGTCGCTCATCGTGTGGGCCATCGCCGAGGGCCGTTCGGCCGCCTCGGGCGTCGACCGGTACCTGAGCGGGGAGACGGCGCTGCCGTACGCGATCCTGCCGACGGCGCGTCCGCTGGTCTGACCTGCGCGAAGGGCCCCGAAGCCGGAAGGCTCCGGGGCCCTTCGTCATTTGCACACTCTGCAAGCCTTGCAGAGAGTGCAAATCCTGCGTAGAGTGCAACACATGGAGAGCCCGGAACAGCGCCGTGAGCGCCGCCGGGCCGAGAAGCGGCAGGCCATCCGGCTGGCCGCGGTGCGGCTGGCGCTCGACGAGGGCCTCGACGCCGTGACCGTCGAGGCCGTCAGCGCGGCGGCCGACATCTCGCCCCGCACGTTCTTCAACTACTTCGCCTCCAAGGAGGAGGCGCTCGTCATGGAGCCGGTCTGGCGGCCGGACGACATCGTCGCCATGCTCGCCGACCGTCCGGCCGGTGAGCCCGCCTTCCGGTCGCTCAAGGCGGTGGCCCGGGAGCTCGCCGTGCGGGTGCGCCCGATCTGGGACACCATGCAGCCGTTCATGGAGCTCAACAACCGTTATCCCGAGCTGGCCGCCAGGGCGCGCGCCGTCGACCAGACCCAGATCATGGAGACGGTCCTCGGCGCCGTGCGGGCCCGGCCCGGAGTGACCAGCGGCATCCACGCCCGGATGCTGCTCATCGCGACATTCGGCGCGATGATCTCCGCCATCCAGGAGTCGGCCGCCACGGACAAGCCGGTCGAAGAACTGCTCGACGAGGCGTTCGCGCTGCTCGAACGCGGACTCTGACACATCCGAAGAAAAGCGGCGATCGGGGTGGCACCCCCGACCGCCGCGGATTCCTCCTGCCCTCGCGAAAGAAGCAAGGAGACAACTGAATGGTATCGACAATCGCCCAGGAGGCCGCACCGCGGCGCGGCCTCCTGCTCAGCATGGGCTCGCTGCTGCTGTGCCTGTTCCTGGCCGCCGTCGACCAGACGGTGGTGGCCACGGCCACCCCCACCATCGTGGGCGAGCTGAACGGCCTGGAGAACGTGTCGTGGCTGGTCACGGCGTTCTCCCTGACCTCGGGCATCGTCGCGCCCCTCTACGGCAAGCTCAGCGACATGTACGGCCGCCGCCGCCTGTACCTGTCGGCCATCGCCCTGTTCCTCGCCGGCTCGGCCCTGTGCGGGCTCGCCCAGACGATGGCCCAGCTCATCGCCTTCCGCGCCTTCCAGGGCATCGGCGCCGGCGGCCTGATGGTGCTGACCCTGGCGATCTCGGCCGACATCGCCACCCCGCGCGAGCGCGCCAAGTTTCAGGGCCTGTTCGGCGCGGTGATCGGCGTGGCCGCCGTCCTCGGGCCGGTCATCGGCGGCTACCTCACCGAGCACGTCTCCTGGCGCTGGATCTTCTACATCAACCTGCCGCTCGGCGCGATCGCGCTGGCGGTCGCCTTCGCCGTGCTCCGGCTGCCGCGGCGCACCTCGCCGCACCGGATCGACTGGCCGGGGGCCGCGCTGATCTCCGGGGTGCTGACCTGCCTGACGTTGTTCGCCTCGTGGGGCGGGACGACGTACGCGTGGACCTCGCCGGTCGTCGTCGGGCTGGGCGTGGGGGCGGTCGTGCTGGCGTGGCTGTTCGTGCTGGTGGAGCGCAGGGCCGAGGAGCCGGTGCTGCCGCTCGGGCTGTTCCGCGACCGCACGTTCACGATCGCCACGGCGACCATCGTGCTGATGGCCACCGGGATGGTGGGGGCGGCCACCTTCCTCCCGCTCTACCTGCAACTGGCCGCGGGGGCCAGCGCGTCGAACTCGGGGCTGCTGCTGCTTCCGCTGATGACGGGCATGATCGCGTCCTCGGCCGTCGCGGGGCGGGTGGTGACCGGGCTGGGGACGTACAAGTGGGTCGTGGTGACCGGGGCGGCGCTGGCGACGGTGGCTGCGTTCCTGTTCTCGACCATGGGGCTGGGGACCGGGGCGGTCACGTCCGGGCTGTACATGGTGCTGTTCGGGGTCGGGCTCGGCATGGTGCTGCAGAATCTGATGCTGGCCGTCCAGGTCAGCGCGCCCGCCGCCGACCGGGGCGCGGCCACGTCGGTGGTGTCCTTCGCCAGGAACGTGGGCGGCGCCGTCGGGGTGGCCGTGCTCGGGGGCGTCTTCAGCGGCCGGCTGGGGCAGGCGGCCCTGGCCTCGGGGGCCGCCGGTGCGGTGCCCGAGTCCGTACGTCCGGCGTTCGCCGAGGCGATCAGCGGCGTCTTCGCCTGGGTCACGCCGGTCATGCTGGTCGGCGTCGTCCTGCTGGCCTGCCTGCCGAACGTGAGCCTGCACCGCGACGCCTGACCCCGTAGGACGCGGGCTCTGGACGAAAACCCCCAGAGCCCGCGTGACCCCCCATTAGCCGAAATTTCACACCTAAGTTGCATCAGCCGTTGAGTGTCGGGAAGATGCAGATTCTGCGACAGTCGGTGGATGGGGGAGCAATGCGGCGAGTCGCCTCTGGCCTGACGGCGCTGGCCGTCGCCGCCGCGCTGACCGCGTGCTCGGCCGCCGCCGGAGACCGGACCACCCCCGAACAGCCCGCGCAGGACGGTCCCACCAGCTCCGCGCAGCCCACCACGACCTCCCGCACCGGCCAGAACCAGAACCTGGTCTTCTACGCCGACGGCAAGCAGAGCCAGGCCCTTGCGGCCGTCAAGCGCGCCGGCGGCACGGTCGTCGAGGAGGACGGCAAGCTCGGCTACGTGCTCACCCAGGGCGGCGGCGACGGTTTCGCCGAGGGCGTCGGCGCCGACCCGGCCGTCGTCGGCGTCTCGCCCGACCGCCGCGTCATCGGCTCCACCTCCTCCCGCGCCGCCCGCCCGGCCGGCGGGGGCTTCCCCGACGCCGGATCCATGGCCGGGAAGGGCCTGGCCCAGGAGCCGTTGGCCCACCTCCAGTGGGACATGAAGATGATCGGCGCCGACCGGGCCAACGCCAAGGCCCCCGGCAGCAAGAAGGTGCTGGTCGGCGTCATCGACACCGGCATCGACGGCAAGCACCCCGACATCGCGCCCAACTTCGACCGCGAGCTGAGCCGCAACTTCGTCATCGACAAGCCCAAGGACGAGCGCGGCGAGACCCTGGACGGCCCCTGCGAGGCCCCCTCCTGCAAGGACCCCGTGGACGAGGACGACGACGGCCACGGCACCCACGTCGCCAGCACCATCGCCTCCCCGATCAACGGCATCGGCATCGCCGGCGTCGCCCCGGACGTGCGGCTCGTCAGCATCAGGGCCGGCCAGGACTCCGGCTTCTTCTTCCTCAAGCCCAGCCTCGACGCCCTCACCTACGCCGCCGACATCGGCGTGGACGTCGTCAACATGAGCTACTACGTCGACCCCTGGCTGTTCAACTGCGCCGCCAACAAGGCCGACACCAAGAAGGAGCAGCTCGAACAGCGGGCCGTCGTCGTCGGCATGCAACGCGCTCTCGACTACGCCCGCGGCAAGGGCGTCACGCTCGTCTCCGCCCTCGGCAACGGCTCCACCGACCTCGGGCACCCCACGGCCGACAGGCAGAGCCCCGGCTACCCGCGCGGCGACGAGAAGACCCGCAAGATAGACAACTCGTGCGTCAACGTGCCCGCCGAGTCCAAGGGCGTCATCTCGATCTCCGCCGTCGGCCCGTCCGGACGCAAGGCCGTCTACAGCGACTACGGCCTGGAGCAGACCGACCTGGCCGCCCCCGGCGGCGACGCGCTGGACGGCAAGGGCGCCGCGGCCACCCGGTCGATCCTGGCCGCCGCCCCCGAGCACGTGCTCAAGGCCGGCGGCCGGATCGACGCCGCCGGCAAGCCCAAGGGCGCCGACGTCGTACGCGACTGCCACAAGGGCGCCTGCTCCTACTACCAGTACCTCGACGGCACCTCCATGGCCGCCCCGCACGCCACCGGCGTCGCGGCCATCCTGATCAGCCGGTTCGGCAAGCCCGGCCCCGGCGGCCTGGCCATGGACCCCGCCACCGTCGAGGACCTGCTCTACCGGACCGCGACGCCCGTGGCCTGCCCGACGCCGCGCGCCTACGTCTACAAGGTGTACGGCGAGAACGAGACCCACCAGTGTGAGGGCGACCAGGCCAAGAACGGCTTCTTCGGGCACGGCGTCGTGAACGCCTGGAAGGCGGCCACCATAGAGCCATGATGTACCGCCTGCTCGCGGACGCGGTGATGGTGACGCACTTCACCTTCCTCGCCTACGTGGCCCTGGGCGGGTTCCTGGCCTGGCGGTGGCGGCGGACGATCTACCTTCATCTCGCGGCCGTCGGCTGGGCCGTGGTGACACTCGTCACCGGTGTGGACTGCCCGCTGACCGTCGCCGAGGACTGGGCGCGGCGCAGGGGCGGGCTGCCGGGCCTGCCGCCGAGCGGCTTCGTCGACCACTACATCGAAGGCGTGATCTACCCTGAACAGTACGCGAACTTGGTACGGCTCGGACTCGCCGTTCTCGTGTTGTTCTCCTACGTCGGGTACGTTCTCCGTCGTCAGTGACTGCCAAGTGGTCTGTACCAATTAAGGTAGGACTCGTGACTCGTCGCGCGAAAATCGTCTGCACCCTAGGCCCAGCCACTTCGTCCAAAGAACGCCTCCACGAGCTGATCTCCGCGGGCATGGACGTGGCACGGTTCAACCTCAGCCATGGCAACCATGACATGCACAGAGAGGTCTACGACCGGGTCCGGGAGGTGGCGGCCGACCTCGGCCGCGGCGTAGGCGTGCTCGCCGACCTGCAGGGCCCCAAGATCCGGGTCGGCACCTTCGAGGAAGGGCCGGTGCGCCTCGGCTTCGGCGACGTCTTCACCATCACCACCGAAGACGTGCCAGGAGACCGCGAGCAGGTCTCGACCACCTACAAGGGCCTGCCCGGCGACGTGCGTCCCGGTGACAAGATCCTGGTCGACGACGGCCGCCTGGTCCTGGAGGCCACCCGTGTCGACGGCGACCGCGTCACCACCCGCGTCGTCATCGGCGGCATGATCTCCAACAACAAGGGCCTCAACCTGCCGGGCGTCAACGTCAGCGCCCCCGCGCTCACCGACAAGGACGAGGCCGACCTGCGCTGGGCGCTGCGCACCGGCTTCGACATGATCGCGCTGTCCTTCGTCCGCCGTCCCTCCGACGCCGACGTCGTGCGCAACATCATGGAGCAGGAGGCCGTCCGCCTGCCGCTGCTCGCCAAGATCGAGAAGCCGCAGGCCGTCGACCGCCTGCCGGAGATCGTCGAGGCCTTCGACGGCATCATGGTCGCCCGCGGCGACCTCGGCGTGGAGCTGCCGCTGGAGCAGGTGCCGATCGTGCAGCGGCGCATCATCGGGCTGTGCCGCGAGAAGGCCCGCCCGGTCATCGTCGCCACCCAGATGCTCGACTCCATGATGAGCGCCCCGCGCCCCACCCGCGCCGAGGCCAGCGACGTCGCCTACGCCGTCATGGACGGCGCCGACGCCGTCATGCTGTCGGGCGAGACGTCGGTCGGCAGCTACCCGATCGAGTCGGTCGCGACGATGGACCGCATCGCCTGCGCCGCCGAGAAGTCGTCCCTGCACGCCACCCACAGCCTGGAGCGCCTGCCGGAGACCACCGGCGGGGCCATCGCCAGGGCCGCGGCCGAGGTAGGGGCGATCGTCGGCGCCAAGGCGCTGATCGCGTTCACCATGTCGGGCGAGACCGCCCGCCGCCTGGCCCGCTACCGCTCGCCGATCCCGCTGCTGGCCTTCACCTCGGCCCCGCACGTGCGCGGGCAGCTGTCGCTGACGTGGGGGGTGGAGACGTTCCACGTGCCGTTCGTGCACCACACCGACGACATGGTGCGGCAGGTGGAGGCGTCGCTGCTGTCGCTCGGGCGGCTGGAGAAGGGCGACAAGGTGGTCATCGTGGCCGGCTCGCCTCCCGGCACGCCGGGCAGCACCAACGCGCTGCGGGTGCACACCATCGGCTCCGCGGTCTCCCACGCGAACTGACGCGCACGCCGCCGCCCGACCCGCCCACGCTCCGCGCAGGCTCGCCCAGGCGGGCGAGCCTGCGCCGGTTGCCCCGTGCGGACTTTTCTTCCTTACGGCTTCGCCCGGCCGGCCACCCGCCGCACTCCGGCCGGGGGCCCTCCAGGAAACGCCCGCTGACCCTTCACCGGCGCGCCGCCGTGACGGAGCGCCCTGTGGGCCCCCTCCGTGGCAGCCGGCCGGCGGAGAGGGCCTTGACGGTCAGTGGGCGTGCAGGGCGGCGTTCAGGGTGATGCCGGAGCCCGTGCGGGGGATGGCCTCCACCGCGCCCGACTGCGAGTTGCGGCGCAGCAGGATCCCGTTCGAGCCCGACAGCTCCGCCGCCTTGACCACCGTGCCGTCGGGCAGCGTCACCCGCGTGCCCGCGGTCACGTAGAGGCCCGCCTCCACCACGCAGTCGTCGCCCAGCGAGATGCCGATGCCCGCGTTGGCGCCCAGCAGGCAGCGCTCGCCGATCGAGATGACCTGCTTGCCGCCGCCCGACAGCGTGCCCATGATCGAGGCGCCGCCGCCGACGTCGGAGCCGTCGCCGACCACCACGCCCGCCGAGATGCGCCCCTCGACCATCGAGGTGCCCACCGTGCCGGCGTTGAAGTTCACGAAGCCCTCGTGCATGACGACCGTGCCCGACGCCAGGTGGGCGCCCAGCCGCACCCGGTCGGCGTCGGCGATCCGCACGCCCTCCGGGAGCACGTAGTCGACCATCCGCGGGAACTTGTCCACCCCGTACACCGTCACCACGCCCCTGGCCCGCAGGCGCAGCCGGGTGCGCTCGAAGCCGGGCACCGGGCACGGCCCGAAGTTGGTCCACACCACGTTCGCCAGCAGGCCGAACTGGCCGTCCAGGTTCACGCCGTGCGGCCGGACGAGCCGGTGGGAGAGCAGGTGGAGCCGCAGGTAGACGTCGTGCGCGTCGACCGGCGGCTCGGAGAGCTTGGCGACGCCCGTGCGCACCGCCACCACCTCGACGCCCCGCGCCGCGTCGCGGCCGGTCAGCGCGGCCAGCTCGCCGGCCTCCTCGGCGGAGATCCGCTCGGTGCCCGTCGCGGGCGGCTCGCCCAGCTCGGGAGCCGGGAACCAGGTGTCGAGAACGGTGCCGTCGTCGGCGATGGTGGCGAGGCCGACGCCGAACGCGCCGGTCGAGGTGGGATCGATTGCAGTCACGAGCCAAAAATACCGGGCGCCCGCTCAGCCCAAGGAGCCCAGGTCCGCCGACAGCCACCGCTCGGGCCGCATCCGGAACGTCACCAGGACGTGCAGGTCCGAGCCGTGCACGTAGCCCGACACCGCCTCCTGCGGCAGGTAGCGGGCGGCGATGCGGGTCAGCTCCTCGATCGTCGTGGGGTCGGAGCGCACCACCGGGCCCTCGACCGACACGTACCGGTAGGTCGGGCTGACCCGCTGGACCAGCATCGTGAACCGGCCCGCCTTCGCCACCAGCCGCGCCTTGCGCGACTCGCTGTCGGTCAGGAACCTGATCTCGCCGCCGGGGCTGTAGTCGTACCAGACGGGCACGGCCAGCGGCGACCGCCCCGCGCCCGTCTCCACCGCCAGGCTCGCGATGTGCGGCTCGGCCAGGAACGTCTCCCGCTCGGTCACGCTCAACGGCATCCCCCGCCACCCCCGTCTCGTCCGTCGCAATTCGTCACAGAGGACTGTTCCCGGCGAACCGCCCGCGAAATCCCGCCCGGCCGCCGCGCCGGCTCCTTGATCGCGCCGGCGCCCTCACCGGCGAAAACCACTCGCACCGCCGCCGGGGGGCCGCCATCATCGTCAGGTTGGCCACCCTCGGGCCGGACGGGTCGACCGGTGGGTTCTTCGACGACGACGGGACATCGCCTTGGCAGACATCATCGAGCTCAACCGGCGGTCGGTGCGGGCCACCGTCGACCTGGTGAACACGATCAAGCCCGCCGACCTCGACCGGCCGACGCCCTGCGCCGGATGGGCCGTCCGCGACCTGCTGGAACACCAGATCGTGCAGAACCACGGCTTCGCCCTGGCGGCCTCGGGCGCGCGGTCGGAACTGGCGAGCTGGCAGCCGCGCCCCCTGGGCGAGGACCACGTGGCCGAGTACGCGGCCTCCGCGCAGGCCGTCATCGCCGCCTTCGCCGCGGACGGCGTGCTCGACCGGGCCTTCTTCCTGCCCGAGATCCGCGACGGCGGCCCGTTCCCGGCGGCCATGGCGATCGGCTTCCACTTCATCGACTGCGTCGTGCACGCCTGGGACTTCGCCAGGGCTCTCGGCGTGCCGCCCGGCATCGACGACGACCTCGCCGCGGCCGCTCTCCCGCTGGCCGCGCAGGTGCCCGACACGCCGGAATCGCGCGGTTCAGGGAAGGCGTTCCTGCCCGGCGTGGAGCCCGGCGCCGCCGCCGCGGCCCTCGACCGCGTGGTCGCGCTCCTCGGCCGCTCGCCCTACTGGACGCCCTGACCCGGTCAACGATTTCGGGCCCGCCTGTCGAGCCGGCAGTCACGGGTGGAAAAAGAAAAACCGCCCGGCCTACGAGGGGGCCGGGCGGTCAGGCCGGTGCCCCGGGTGGGATTCGAACCCACACTGTATGGATTTTGAGGCCATCGACTCTGCCGTTGGTCTACCGGGGCGACTTCGTCCGGTTGGTGATCTCGCAGCGTAATGCCCGAGGCCGCACCGGCGTGGATCTAATCTACCGGACGTCTGTACTCTTCTGCTCGTGAGTACGCAGCGGCGAGTAGTGATCGCGGAAGACGAGGCCCTGATCCGCCTCGACCTCAAGGAGATGCTCCAGGAGGACGGTTACGTCGTCGTGGGCGAGGCCGGTGACGGGGAGCAGGCGATCCGGCTCGCCGCCGACCTGCGGCCCGACCTCGTCATCCTCGACGTGAAGATGCCCGTGCTCGACGGCATCTCGGCGGCCGAGCGCATCGTGGCCGACCGGATCGCGCCGTGCCTCATCCTCACCGCCTTCTCCCAGCGTGACCTGGTGGAGCGGGCCCGCGACGCGGGGGCGATGGCCTACCTGGTCAAGCCGTTCACCAAGGCCGATCTGGTGCCGGCGATCGAGATGGCGGTCAGCAGGCACGAGGAGATGGTGGCGCTCAGCGCGGAGGTGTCCAGCCTTTCCGAGCGGCTGGAGACCCGCAAGCTGGTCGAGCGGGCCAAGGGCCAGTTGATGGCCCAGCACGGCTGGACGGAGCCGCAGGCGTTCCGGTGGATCCAGAAGGCGTCGATGGACCGGCGGCTGAGCATGCGGGAGGTTGCTCAGATCGTTATAGACGACGCGGCCGAGCGGGCATGAAAAGCGCCTATATCAGGTGATTTAGCCCCGCGGGTTGTGGCCTGGTCACGACTGGGCATCCAACCGGCTTCGGCTTCTTTCTGCGCAGGCGTCCCGGCGCATGCTGATGGGCGGACGGAAGGTCCGCTCATCTCGAACGGAGACGCTTTCGATGATCCGCATTTCCCGCGCGCTGGCCGTCGCCACAGCGGCGAGCCTGGCACTGGCGGCGTGTTCGACCGGCGGCACGACCGCCGGGACGGGCGCGACCGGAGCCGCGTCCGTGAAGCCCTCCTCGGCCGCCCCGGTCAAGGGGGACGGCACGCTGACGATCGGCACCGTGCTGCCCCAGACGGGCAATCTCGCGTATCTGGGACCACCCGAGTTCGCCGGGGTCGACCTGGCGCTGAAGGAGATCAACGACGCCGGGGGAGTGCTCGGCAAGCCGGTGGCGAAGATCGACACCGACTCGGGCGACACCACGACCAACATCGCCTCGCAGTCGGTGGACAAACTGCTCGGCCAGAAGGCCGACGCGATCATCGGCGCGGCGTCCTCGTCGGTGTCGGAGTCGATCCTGGACAAGATCACGCGGGCGGGCGTGGTGCAGTTCTCGCCGGCCAACACCTCCGACAAGTTCACCACGATCAACGACCAGGGCCTGTACTTCCGTACGGCGCCGCCGGACAAGCTGCAGGGCCGCGTGCTGGGCGACCTGGTGGTCTCCGACGGCAACGACACGGTCGGCATCCTGGCGATGCAGGACTCCTACGGCTCCGGCCTGGCCGACCAGGTGACCAAGACGGCCGAGGAGGCCGGTGCGACCGTGGTCGAGCGGGTGGACTACGACCCGAAGGCGGCCGAGTTCTCCGCGGACGTCGCCAAGATCAAGGCCAAGAACCCGAAGGCGATCGTGCTGATCGGCTTCGAGGAGACGGCGAAGGTCGTGCAGGAGCTGGTCAAGCAGGGCCTGACGGTCGACAAGGTCAAGTGGTACATGGTGGACGGCAACATGTCGAACTCCAACTACCTCAAGATGCCCAAGAGCACGCTGAAGGGCGTCAAGGGCACGATCCCGGGTGCCGCGGCCCCGGAGGCGTTCCAGAAGCGGCTGCTGACGGTGAACCCGAAGCTGACGAACTACACCTACGCGGCGGAGTCGTACGACGCGACGACCCTGATCGCGCTGGCGGCCGAGGCGGCCAAGGACGACTCGGGCACCGCGCTGGCCCCGAAGCTGATCGAGGTCAGCACGGGCGGCGAGAAGTGCCAGGACTTCAAGGCGTGCGCCGACCTGCTGAAGGCGGGCAAGGACATCGACTACGACGGCGTGAGCGGCCCGGTGGACTTCAACGACGCCGGTGACCCGTCGGTCGCGACGATCGGCGTCTACCAGTACGACAAGGACAACAAGTACGACGCGGCCAAGGCGCTCGAATATCGCAAGGGCAACATCGCCGGCTAGGCAGTGGCGGCTCCGAGCCGGACAACCCGCCATAACCACCCCAGTCCCGAAATTTCGGGCTGGGGTGGTTCATATGGAGTCATGACCGTAACGCTGATGAAACATGCAATTACAGAGGGTGATTGCGACATTACAAATTAGCATAAAAGTACCCGAAATCCCCCACATCTCCCCGTCAAAGAGGCATGCTGAGCTCGGAAAACGCAGCGAGGGAGATCGTTCCCCGCTGGGAATAAGGGGAGTCTCTTTTATGATCCGCATTGCTCCAGCAGGGCGCTTCCTGGCCGTCGCGGCAGCGGCGAGCCTGGCCCTGACGGCCTGTGGCGGCGGTGGCGACACGGCCGCGCAGCAGACCACGTCCGCGGCGCCGTCCTCTTCGGCCCCGGCCACCCAGACGGAGGCGGCCAAGGGCGACGGCACGCTCACGATCGGCACCGTGCTGCCGCAGACCGGTTCGCTGGCGTTCCTCGGCCCGCCCGAGTTCGCCGGCGTCGACCAGGCCGTCAAGGAGATCAACGACGCGGGCGGCGTGCTCGGCAAGCCGGTCACCAAGATCCACACGGACTCGGGTGACACCACCACGAACGTGGCCTCGCAGTCGGCGGACAAGCTGATCGCGCAGAAGGCCGACGCCATCATCGGCGCCGCCTCCTCGTCGGTGTCCGAGTCGATCATCGACAAGGTCACCGGTGCCGGCGTGGTGCAGTTCTCGCCCGCCAACACCTCTGACAAGTTCACCACGATCAGTGACCAGGGCCTGTACTTCCGTACCGCGCCCCCGGACAAGCTGCAGGGCCGCGTGCTCGGCGACCTGATCGCCGCCGACGGCAACGACACCATCGGCATCCTGGCCATGCAGGACTCCTACGGCTCCGGCCTGGCCGACCAGGTGACCAAGACCGCCGAGGCGGCCGGCGCCAGCGTCGTGGAGCGCGTGGACTACGACCCGAAGGCGGCCGAGTTCTCCGCGGACGTCGCCAAGATCAAGGCCAAGAACCCGAAGGCGATCGTGCTGATCGGCTTCGAGGAGGGCGCCAAGGTCATCCAGGAGCTGGTCAAGCAGGGCCTGACGGTCGACAAGGTCAAGTGGTACATGGTGGACGGCAACATGTCGAACACCAACTACCTCAAGATGCCCAAGGGCACGCTCAAGGGTGTCAAGGGCACGATCCCCGGCGCCGAGGCTCCGGAGGACTTCCGCAAGAAGCTCCTGGAGATCAACCCCAAGCTGGAGGACTACACCTACGCCGCCGAGTCCTACGACGCCTCGATCCTCATCGCCCTGGCGGCCGAGGCGGCCAAGGACGACAGCGGCAAGTCCATCGCCGCCAAGCTGCCCGAGGTCAGCAAGGGCGGCGAGAAGTGCAAGACCTTCAAGGAGTGCGCCGACCTGCTGAAGGCCGGCAAGGACATCGACTACGACGGCATCAGCGGCCCGATCGAGTTCAACGACGCCGGTGACCCCGCCGTGGCCACGATCGGCGTCTACCAGTACGGCGACGACAACAAGTACGCGCCCAAGGCCCTGGAGTACCGCACGGGCAACATCGAGGGCTGACCCTCACCCGCCGCCCAGGCCGCACACTCGCAACGAGTACTGGATCAACCGGTCCTGCAGCGGCTTGGGCGGCACCACGATCACCACCCGCTCGGGCCCGCCGTCCACGGTGGCCCGTACCGGGAACAGGAACGCCTTCTTGGCCTCGGCGAAGGCGTGCGGGTCGCAGCGGCCGGGGGTGAGCGTCACCGGCACCTCCAGCCGCTGCTGCCCGGTCTCCAGCACGGCCAGGGGCCGCCCGCCGGCGTCCGGCGTGATGATGTAGTGCGTGGTGCCGCCGAGCTCGGTCAGCGTCACCTTGCCGCCGCCGCGCCGGGTGACCACCAGGTTGCCGCGCATCTCCTTGCCCACCTGCTTCCAGTCGGGCCCGAACTCGATGCCGGCCGCCTCCTTGATGAGGAACTCCGAGCATTCGTCCCGTAGCAGGCGGGTCAGCAGCGGGCTGGGGTGCGGCACCTTGAAGACCACCCGGCGCGGCTGCTCGGCGCCGGCGCGGATGTTGGCCACGACGGTGGCGGGCTGGAGCTGCGGCAGCCCCGTGGGCAGGCAGTTGGCCGCGCCGAAGGTGATGCGCAGGTCGGTGCGCTCGGTCCGCTTGATCGTGGCGTCCGTCTTTTCCGGCGGCAACGTTTTGAACGACGGCGTCACGAGCTGGACGTCGGCGAAATACACGGGTATGCCGCTGGTATTACGGACGGCCACCTCCAGCGCGTGCACGGGCTCGTCGGAACGCCATTGCTCCAGCGTGACCGATACGCCGGCGGGAGGATCCGAGGAAGGCGGCGGGGGCGGCGGCGAGGAGGCGCACCCGGCAAGAAGGACCGCCGTGACAAGGACAGGCGTAAAACGCTTCACCCGTCGCACATTAAGCCTGCTAGCGCAGGTCCGTAAGTTGAGGACTGATTACGACTCCGCATCCAAGTGCCGACAGTTCACCCCGCCATCTGGTTCGAGTACACGGCGATTTTGTACGTTTCCGTCATTCGATCGGGAGCGCTCGGCGGTGCTGACGATCCCGGCCTGGAAATGAAGGAGACACTTCATGATCCGCATTGCTCCCGTGGGGCGGGCGCTGGCTGTCGTGGCCGCCACCAGCTTGGCCCTGACGGCCTGCGGCGGTGGCGGCAGCAACACCGCCACGCAGTCCTCGCAGCCGGCCGCGCCATCCTCGTCGGCTCCCGCGGCCAAGGGCGACGGCACCCTCACGATCGGTACGCTGCTGCCCCAGACCGGTTCGCTCGCCTTCCTCGGCCCGCCCGAGTTCGCCGGCGTCGACCTGGCCATCAAGGAGATCAACGAGGCCGGGGGCGTGCTGGGCAAGCCCGTCACCAAGTACGACACCGACTCGGGCGACACCACCACCAACATCGCCTCGCAGTCGGTGGACAAGCTCCTGGCCCAGAAGGCCGACGCCATCATCGGCGCGGCGTCCTCCTCGGTGTCGGAGTCGGTGATCGACAAGATCACGGGCGCGGGCGTCATCCACTTCTCGCCGGCCAACACCTCCGACAAGTTCACCACGATCGAGGACAAGGGCCTGTACTTCCGCACCTCGCCGCCCGACAAGCTGCAGGGCCGCGTGCTCGGCGACCTGGTGGTGTCCGACGGCAACGACACCGTCGGCATCCTGGCGATGCAGGACTCCTACGGCACCGGCCTGGCCGACCAGGTGCAGAAGACGGTCACCGACGGCGGCGGCGAGGTCGTCGAGCGCGTCGACTACGACCCCAAGGCCGCCGACTTCTCCGCCGACGTGGCGAAGATCAAGGCCAAGAACCCCAAGGGCATCGTGCTGATCGGGTTCGAGGAGACCGCCAAGGTCATCCAGGAGCTGGTCAAGCAGGGCCTGCCGGCCGACAAGCACAAGTGGTACATGGTCGACGGCAACACCTCCAACACGAACTACGCCAAGATGCCCAAGGGCACGCTTGAGGGCGTCAAGGGCACCATCCCGGGCGCGGCCGCTCCGGAGGAGTTTCAGAAGAAGCTCCTCGGCATCAACCCCAAGCTGGAGGACTACAGCTACGCCCCCGAGTCCTACGACGCGATGAACCTGCTCGCCCTGGCCGCCGAGGCCGCCAAGAGCGACGCGGGCACCGACATCGCGGCCAAGCTGGCCGAGGTCAGCAAGGCCGGCGAGAAGTGCAAGGACTTCAAGAGCTGCGTCGACCTGCTCAAGGCCGGCAAGGACATCGACTACGACGGCGTGAGCGGCCCGGTCGAGTTCAACGACGCCGGTGACCCCGCCGTGGCCACCATCGGCATCTACCAGTACGGCAAGGACAACAAGTACGCCACCAAGGCGCTGGAGTACCGCACCGGCAACATCGCCGGCTGATCAGCCTCCCGCAGCACCCCGAGAAGGGCCCGGTCCGCGCGGACCGGGCCCTTCCGGCATGTCCGTCATGCGCAGCCGGCCACGATCTGCTCGGCGGCGGCCCGGTACTGCCGCAGCAGCGCGACCTGCCGCGCGTGCGGCACGTCGTTCCTGGACAGGCCCGCGGTGGCCGTCTCGACGCTCTGGACGGCGGCGTGCAGCGAGGCCGGCAGCCGGTCGCCGAACTGGAGCGTGATGCCGCGCAGCTCGGCCAGCCGGCCGATGACGGCGTCCTCGAAGTACTGCTGCTCCTCCTGGCCCTTCGGCCTCAGCATCAGGTCGGCGTACCCGATGGCCGAGACCACGCGCGCGCACGGGCTGTCGGTCGGGTCGCCGCCGGTGCTGTACCGCTGCGCCGAGGAGGCGTCCTCCTGGCAGCCGACGAGCAGGACGGGCAGGACGAGCGCCACTGTCAGCATTCGTTTCACAGCGCTCATTAAAAAACGGAGAAGGGACCCCGGGGGAGCCCCTTCTCCGTTCGATTCGGTTACGCCTTGGCCAGCGTGCCCAGGTACAGCTCGATGACCTTGGGGTCGTTGGCGAGCTGCCGGCCGGTGCCGGTGTAGGCGTTGCGGCCCTGGTCGAGCACGTAGCCGCGGTGGCAGATCTGCAGGCAGCGGCGGGCGTTCTGCTCCACCATGATCACTGTCACGCCCGCCTTGTTGATCTGCTGGGCCTGGATGAAGACCAGGTCCTGGAGCTTGGGCGACAGACCCGCCGACGGCTCGTCGAGCAGCAGCACCGACGGCTCGGTCATGAGCGCCCTGGCCATGGCCACCATCTGCCGCTCACCGCCGGACAGGGAGCCGGCGCGCTGCTTGCGCCGCTCCTTGAGCGCCGGGAACAGCTCGGCGACGAACTCGAAGCGCTCCTTGAACTTGCCGGGCACCTGGAAGGCGCCCATCTCCAGGTTCTCCTCGATGGTGAGGCTGGGGAAGACGTTGTTGGTCTGCGGCACGTAGCCGACGCCGCGGGAGACCAGCGAGTGCGCCTTCATGTTCGTGATGTTCTCACCCTTGAGCAGCACCGTGCCGCTGCGGATGTTGACCAGCCCGAACATGGCCTTCAGCAGCGTCGACTTGCCGGCGCCGTTGGGGCCGATGATGCCGATCAGCTCGCCCTCTTTGACGTAGAGGTCGGAGCCGTTGAGGATGTTGACGCCCGGCAGGTAGCCGGCGATCAGCTCGTCGCACCGCAGCACGGCGTCTTCGGCGCCTTCCAGGTGCGCGGTGCGGTCGGTGACGGCCGCCTGCGACTCGGGGGCGGCCTCGGGGGCGTCGCTCACTTCTGCGTCTCCTCTTCGATCTCGGCCTCCAGAGCCGCCTCGGCCTCGTGGAGCTGCGACTCCAGTTCGGTGTCCGAGAGCGGGGCGTCGTGGTGGGCGCCGAGGTAGGCGTCGATCACGCGCTCGTCCGACATGATCGTGTCGGGTGGGCCCTCGGCGATCACGGCGCCCTGCGCCATGACGATCACCCAGTCGCTGATGTCGCGGACCATGTCCATGTCGTGCTCGACGAACAGCACCGTCATGCCCTGCTCACGCAGGTCCTTGACGTGGCCGAGCAGCGACTGGGTCAGGGCCGGGTTCACGCCCGCCATGGGCTCGTCCAGCATGACCAGCTCCGGCTGGACCATGAGGGCGCGGGCCATCTCCAGCAGCTTGCGCTGGCCGCCGGACAACGATCCGGCGAAGTCGTCCCGCTTGGCGCCGAGCTTGAAGCGTTCGAGGAGCTCCTCTGCGCGGACGGTGATCTCGTCCTCCTGGCCGCGCCACATCGACGGGATGAGCGCCCGCCAGAACGTCTCGCCCTTCTGCCGCTGGGCGCCCAGGCGCATATTCTCCATGACGGTCAGGCGGGACAGCGCCTTGGTGAGCTGGAAGGTGCGCACCATGCCGGCGCGGGCGACCTTGTGGGCCGGCACCCCGCTCATGCTGCGCCCGTTGAACGTCCACGAGCCGGAGTCGGCGGTGTCGAAGCCGGTGAGCTGGTTGAAGAAGGTCGTCTTGCCGGCGCCGTTGGGGCCGATCAGCGCGGTGATGGAGCCCCGCTGGATCTCGACGTGGCCGACCTCGACCGCGGTCAGGCCGCCGAAGCGGCGCACGACGTTGTCGACCGTGAGGATCGGGTCAGGCTTCGGCACGCCCGGGTCGCGGGCCAGGTCCTTGAAGGCGGCCAGCGCCGCGGCCTTGCGCTCGGTGGCCGTGGTTTCAGCGTGCATTGATTGCTATCTCCCTCTTGTCGCCGAAGATGCCCTGTGGCCGGAAGATGAGCAACAGGACGAGACCCAGGCCGACCAGGATCCAGCGGACGGCGCCCACCTGGTTCGTGTCCATGAAGGTGATGATCCCGGCGCCGACGGCCTCGGACAGCACGCCGTAGATCAGGACGAGCAGCACCCAGAAGATCGACGCGCCCACGACGGGGCCGAGCACGCGGGCGGCGCCGCCGAGGATGACCATCGTGTACGCGTAGAACGTGGTCTCGGTGCCGAAGATGTCGGGCTGGACGGAGGCGTAGGCCAGGCCGTAGATGAAGCCGCCCAGGCAGCCCACGACGCCGCCCAGGATGAGCGACTGCATCTTGTAGGAGAAGACGTTCTTGCCGAGGCTGCGCACGGCGTCCTCGTCCTCGCGGATGGCCTTGAGCACGCGGCCCCACGGGCTCTTCATCAGCAGGTAGACCAGCCCGCAGCACAGGGCGATGAGCACCCAGCCGACGGTCAGCACCCACAACACCCGGTGGTTGAAGAACAGGGGGACGGAGCCGAGGTTGAAGCCGTACTGGCCCTCGGGGTAGGGGTTGAGCGCGTAGAAGCCGTCGGAGAAGCCGCGCTGGCCGTCCGAGCCGCCGAAGACGCTCTTGAACGCCACCGAGCGGAACACCAGCCGGACGATCTCGGCCGCCGCGATGGTCACGATGGCCAGGTAGTCGGCGCGCAGCTGGAGGGTCGGGATGCCGAGCAGGATCGCCAGGAGCACCGCGGCGAGCAGGCCGACGATGATGCCGACCCAGAACGGCAGGCCCATCACGGTGACGGTGACGGCCAGGCCGTACCCGGCCACGCCCATGAACGCCGCCTGGCCGAAGTTGAGCAGGCCGGTGTAGCCGAATTGGATGTTGATGCCGATCGCGGCGAGCGCGTACAGCACGGTCTCGACGCCGACCGCGGACTTCAGCGTCGTGCTGATGATCGTGATCCAGTCCATTCTGATCCTCCCCCGATCAGCCGATTCGCTCGCGGCGGCCCAGGATGCCCTGGGGCCGGACGAGGAGCACGATGATGAGCACGACCAGCGCGCCGACGCTCTTGAGCTCCGGCGGCACCCACAGGGTCGAGACCTGGATGAACAGGCCGACCACCAGCGAGCCGACCAGCGCGCCGAAGGCGGTGCCGAGCCCGCCGAGCGTGACGCCGGCGAAGATGAGCAGCAGGATGTCCTGGCCCATCGTGTACTTCAGGTTCTGGGAGAGCCCGAGCATGATGCCGGCCAGCGCCGCGATGGCGCCGCCCAGGGTCCAGATGATCCGGATGACCCGGTCGACGTTGATGCCGGACGAGGCCGCGAGCGCGGGGTTGTCCGACACGGCCCTGGCCGCCTTGCCGGTACGGGTGCGCAGCAGCGCGAAGCCGACCAGCAGCAGCACGGCCAGCTCGATGCCCATCGCCACGAAGTTCTTGGGCGCCGCGGAGATCGGCCCGAACTCGACGCCCGGCTGGGCCGTGTACTGGGCGTAGGCCTCGTTCTGGCCGCCGAAGAAGATCAGCATGACGTAGCGCATGACCAGCGCGACGCCGATGGAGACGATCATCATGGCGACGATGCCGGTGCCGCGCCTGCGCAGCTGGCCCCAGAAGAGCCGGTCCTGGGCGTACCCGAACGCGCCGCCCAGCGCCACGGCGAGCACCGCGGCGGGTATGAGATGGAGGCCGAAGCCCACGTTGAACATGTACGCCAGCACGGCGCCGAGCGTGACCAGCTCGCCGTGGGCGAAGTTGGTCAGGCCGGTCGTGCCGTAGATCAGCGACAGGCCGAGCGCGGCCAGGGCGATGATCAGCCCGAGGTTGAGCCCCTCGAAGGCGAGCTGCGCCGCGGTGTCCCAGACGCTGCTCTCCCCGCTCTCGTCTCCCTGCGGCTGCCCGGCGACACCCTTGGCCTGCAACGCGAACAGCACGGTCGAGCAGTTGCCCTCGAAGACGGTCGGCGTGCGGACGTTGCTGCCCCCGCGCACCTCGGCGTTCTTCGGAAGGGAGTTCGGGTCAAGGGTGACCTTGAACTTGCCCTTGTCGGTAGGAACTTCCCACGTGCCCTGTGCGTTTGTAGTGACCTCCTTGACGGGTTGTCCGCCCTCGGTGGTCACGGCGATTTTGACGCCGTTCACTGGCTGGCCTTGGAGTTTGAGCGTCCCCTTCAAACCCTGGCATCCGGCCGGCCCCGCCTGCGCGGGACTGGCCAGCAGGAAGATGAGTCCACCCAGGAAGGCCGTGAACGCGATCACGGCTCTGCGCAATGGTGCTCCCTCAAATAGGTCAAGGCGGGGTTGTACCCCTCCATCTCGACACGCGCGCATCGCAGGCACAACTGGGATGCAATGGCGGGAGCTTATTCCGCAGACGCCCGTTTCAGTATGGTTCGTCACCAATTAGTGACATGCGTGTGCCACACATGTGAGCAAACAACGCGGCAGGTCAGGGGCTAAATGAGGGAAGACGCCTGGCCCACGCCGAAAACGAAACGGTAACGATGGGGAGAAAACGTGGACGAGCCCGCGGAGCGGCCTTTGGGGCCATGTAGGGCTTCCCCGGCCGTACACGTTATCTACCGGGCCTCCCCGCGGGCTCTGTTCGGACAACCGTAGCGATCGATGGGGCCGCTGCGCAAAGGTTCGGTCAAAGTGACGTCAGGGGCGCTGGTCGCGCAGCATGCACGTCAATCTGGAGGTGCACACCCGCCGTCCCTCCTCGTCGGTGATCTCGATGTCGTACGTCGCCAAAGTGCGTCCGCCGTGCAACCGCGTCGCGACCCCGGTCACGTACCCGGAGGTCGCCGAGCGGTGATGGGTGGCGTTGATCTCGATGCCGACGGCGATGCGGCCGGGGCCGGCGTGGATCGCCGCGGCCACCGAGCCGAGCGTCTCGGCCAGCACCGCCGACGCGCCGCCGTGCAGCAGGCCGTAGGGCTGGGTGTTGCCCTCGACCGGCATCCTGCCGACGACGCGCTCGGGCCCGGCCTCGACGAACTCGATGCCCATGCGGTGGGCCAGCGTGCCCTCGTGCACCGCGCCGTACGCGGAGAAGTCAAGAGGATCGGTCTGCGTCAAGGGGATGTCTCCACTCTTCCGAGCTCGGGTTTTCTGTCGTTGACGCAGACTAGGCTGCGTACGTGCCGAAGAGTGAAGTGACCCCCAGCCGCCCGTGCCTGTTGCTGCTTGACGGGCATTCCCTGGCCTACCGCGCCTTCTACGCGCTCAAAGACGCCAACCTCATGACCACCGACGGTCAGCACACCGAGGCGGTCTACGGGTTCACCTCGATGCTGACGAACATCCTGCGCGACGAGCAGCCGACCCACGTGGCGGTGGCCTTCGACCGGTCGGAGCCGACGTTCCGCCACGAGGAGTACTCCGACTACAAGGCCAACCGGAGCGAGACCCCCGAAGACTTCCGCGGCCAGATGCAGCTCATCTACGAGCTGCTCGACACGCTGCGCATCCCGCACCTGTCCAAGGCGGGCTTCGAGGCCGACGACCTCATCGCCACCCTGGCCACCCGCGCGGCCGGCGACGGGATGAACGTGCTGATCGTCACCGGCGACCGCGACGCCCTGCAGCTCGTCAACGAGCACGTCACCGTGCTGATGACGCGCCGCGGCATCAGCGACATGACGCGGTTCACCCCCGAGGCGGTCGAGGAGAAGTACGGCCTGACCCCGGCCCAGTACCCCGACTTCGCCGCCCTGCGCGGCGACCCCAGCGACAACCTGCTGTCCATCCCCAGCGTCGGCGAGAAGACCGCGGCCAAGTGGGTGCGCGAGTTCGGCTCGCTCACCGCCCTGGTCGACCGCGTCGACGAGGTCAAGGGCAAGGTCGGCGACAAACTGCGCGAGCACGTCGCCCAGGTGCTGATGAACCGCCGCCTGACCGAGCTGCTGCGCGACGTGCCGCTCGACGTCGAGCTCGGCGACCTCACCCAGGGCGCGTGGGAGCGCGAGGAGATCAACAAGCTGTTCGACACCCTCCAGATCCGCGGCGAGCTGCGCGAGCGCGTCTTCAAGGTGCTCGGCACCGGCGAGGCGGAGCCCGAGCAGGGCTTCGAGGTCGAGACCGTCATCCTCGGGCCCGACCGGGTGGCCGGCTGGCTGGCGGCGCTCCCGCAGGGCCGCGCCGGGCTGGCCTTCAAGGGCTCTTACGGCAGCGGCTCGGGCCGCATCGACGGCATCGCCATCGCCTCGCCCGACGGCACCGCCGCCCACATCGACCCCGTCAAGCTCACCGAGGCCGACGAGGCGGCGCTGCGGGCCTGGCTGGGCGACCAGAGCAGGCCCAAGGCCGTCCACGACGCCAAGGGCCCGATCCTGGCCCTGTGGGCCCAGGGCATGGAGCTGCGCGGCCTGAGCTGCGACACCGCGCTGGCCGCCTATCTCGCCATGCCGGGCCAGCGCACGTTCGCGCTGGAAGACCTGGCCAGGCGCTACCTCCACCGCGACCTGCGGGCCGAGGAGGAGTCCGGCGGCCAGGCCGCGCTGTTCGGCGACGACGAAGACGCGCCGGCCAAAGACCTCGCGCTGCGCGCCCACGCCGTGCGCGAGCTGGCCGAATCCCTCGAGGGCTTCCTGGCCGGCCGCGGCGGCACCCAGCTCCTGACCGACGTCGAGCTGCCGCTGCTGTCGGTGCTGGCCGAGATGGAGCGGGCCGGCATCGCCGTCGACAGCCAATACTTCGCGGGCCTGGAGGCCGAGTTCGGCGCCGCGGTCAAGCACGCCGTGGAGGAGGCCCACCGCTCGGTCGGCGAGCAGTTCAACCTGGGCTCGCCCAAGCAGCTCCAGGAGATCCTGTTCACCCGGCTCAACCTGCCGAAGACGAAGAAGATCAAGACCGGCTACAGCACCGACGCCGACCAGCTCGCCTGGCTCGCCACCCAGACCGAGCACGAGCTGCCGACGATCATGCTGCGCCACCGCGACCAGCAGAAGCTGCGCACCACGGTCGAGGGCCTGATCAAGGAGGTCGGCGACGACGGGCGCATCCACACCACGTTCAACCAGATCATCGCCGCGACCGGCCGCCTGTCGTCGGAGAAGCCCAACCTGCAGAACATCCCGATCCGCACCGCCGAGGGCCGCCGCATCCGGCAGGGCTTCGTGGTCGGCGAGGGCTACGAGCGGCTGCTGACGGCCGACTACAGCCAGATCGAGCTGCGCATCATGGCCCACCTGTCCGGCGACGAGTCGCTGATCGAGGCCTTCGAGTCCGGCCACGACTTCCACCAGGCCACCGCGGCCCGGGTGTTCGACCTGCCGCCCGAGCAGATCGACAGCGAGCTGCGGGCGCGCATCAAGGCGATGAACTACGGCCTGGCCTACGGCCTGTCCGACTTCGGCCTGTCCGGGCAGCTCAACATCCCGGTCTCGGAGGCGCGGGCGCTGAAGGAGGAGTACTTCACCGAGTTCGGCGGCGTGCGCGACTTTCTGCAGGCCATCGTGGCCCAGGCGCGCACCGACGGCTACACCGAGACGATCATGGGCCGCCGCCGCTACCTGCCCGACCTGACCAGCGACAACCGCCAGCGCAGGGAGATGGCCGAGCGCATGGCGCTCAACGCCCCCATCCAGGGCTCGGCGGCCGACATCATCAAGGTCGCCATGCTCCACGTCCACCAGGCCATCGCCGAGGAGGGGCTGGCCTCGCGGATGTTGCTGCAGGTCCACGACGAGCTGGTGTTCGAGGTCGCGCCGGGCGAGCTGGAGACGCTGCGGCAGCTCGTGTGCGACCAGATGAACGCCGCCTACCACCTGCGCGTTCCGCTGGAGGTCTCGGTGGGCGTCGGGCGTACGTGGCAGGACGCCGGCCACTGACCATGTTTATCCCGACACGGCGGGGCAGACCGACATATCGCGAACGGCGTGGCCCCGCCGTCTCCGGGGCTTCTCGTCTACGCTGAAGATAGTTTTGGCCGAGATGCGGGAGATTTGTGCGGGTACCAGCGTCCTTCACGCGGATCATCGCAATCGCGAACGCGGCCGTGGTGACCGTGGCCGTCGTCGGGCTGAGTCTCTTACCTGACGGTGAGACTCCTACTACCCAGGCGTCGGCCCGGGTCGGCGTGATCGCTCCCGTCTCACCCCCGCAGGGGCAGCCGCAGGACACCTCCCAGCCTCCCGGCGTGGTCGCCACCCCCGAGTTCGCCCGGCAGGTGCGCGCCAACGAGGCGGGCATGGTGCCGATCATCATGTACCACCGGATCCTGCGCAAGCGCGTGGCCTCCATCGACCGCACCCCCGATCAGCTCAGGCAGGAGCTGGAGAAGCTGGCCAGGCAGGGCTACGTGCCCATCACGGCCAGGGAGTTCGCCACCGGCGACATCCGGGTGCCGGCCGGGCGGTTCCCGGTCGTGCTGACGTTCGACGACGGTCACCCGAGCCACTTCGCGCTCGACGACGCGGGCAACCCCAAGCCCGACACCGCCGTCGGCGTGATCCTCGACGTGGCCGCCCGTTATCCCTCGTTCCGGCCGGCCGCGACGTTCTGGATCACCCGTGAGCCGTTCGGGCTGCGCGATCAGGAGCGGCAGGCGGCCGCGGTGCGGTGGCTGGTCGATCACGGCTTCGAGGTGGCCAACCACACCTGGTCCCATCCGGACCTGCGGCGGCTGGGGAAGAAGAAGGTGCGCGAGCAGATCGTCCGGCTGGAGCGGCTGCTCAAGAAGCTGGGGGCGCCGCCGGACAAGACCCTGGCCCTGCCGTACGGGTCGGTGCCGCGGCCCAAGAAGCTCGCCCGGACCGGCTCCTGGGACGGGACCCGCTATGATTTCGCCGGCGTGTTCCTCGCCGGGGCCCAGCCGTCCCTTTCGCCCTTCGCGAAAGACTACGACCGTGGGGCGATCCAGCGGATCCAGAGCAACGGCAAGCGGGGAGAGTGCCGCAAGTGGTGCTCCCAGTACTGGCTGGAGTGGCTGAACAAGCACCCTGGCGAGCGCTACGTCTCGGACGGCGATCCCACGCGGATCTCCATCCCGCGCAAACTACGGGGTAATATCAACCCCAAGCGGGAGTCCCAGATCATCGCGTACTGATGTGCCTCCGGATTGACCCCGTGGCCAAGGTCTCATATGCTGATCGCTGCGCTGTGGGCTCGCGCGCGCCTCAGACGGAGCGGGCTCGCGCTCGGTCACGTCGATGTCGTAATTCCTCGGCTTGATGCGGAAGAGGGCCTGCCGCGCATCCGCCACATCGACATCCTGTCCGCGTTCGGAGCAATTCCACACATGACGTCCAGCACTGAGGCCACCTCGAGCACCCCGCAGGTAGCGGTCAACGACATCGGGTCCGAGGAAGCCTTCCTCGCAGCGATCGACGAGACCATCAAATACTTCAACGACGGCGACATCGTCGAGGGCACCGTCGTCAAGGTCGATCGAGACGAGGTCCTTCTCGATATCGGCTACAAGACCGAGGGTGTCATCCCCTCGCGCGAGCTTTCGATCAAGCACGATGTCGACCCTGCTGACGTCGTGGAGGTCGGGGAGCACGTCGAGGCCCTGGTTCTCCAGAAGGAGGACAAAGAGGGCCGCCTGATCCTGTCCAAGAAGCGTGCGCAGTACGAGCGCGCCTGGGGCACGATCGAGAAGATCAAGGACGAGGACGGCATCGTCACCGGTACCGTCATCGAGGTCGTCAAGGGTGGTCTCATCCTCGACATCGGCCTGCGCGGCTTCCTCCCCGCCTCCCTGGTCGAGATGCGACGGGTCCGCGACCTGCAGCCGTACGTCGGCCGCGAGCTCGAGGCGAAGATCATCGAACTCGACAAGAACCGCAACAACGTGGTTCTCTCCCGCCGCGCCTGGCTGGAGCAGACGCAGTCCGAGGTTCGCCAGACGTTCCTCAACACCCTGCAGAAGGGCCAGGTCCGCAAGGGCGTCGTCTCCTCGATCGTCAACTTCGGCGCCTTCGTCGATCTTGGCGGGGTCGACGGTCTGGTCCACGTGTCCGAGCTGTCCTGGAAGCACATCGACCACCCGTCCGAGGTCGTCGAGGTGGGCCAGGAGGTCACGGTCGAGGTCCTCGACGTCGACATGGAGCGCGAGCGCGTCTCCCTGTCGCTCAAGGCCACGCAGGAAGACCCGTGGCAGCAGTTCGCCCGTACCCACCAGATCGGCCAGGTCGTGCCGGGCCGCGTCACCAAGCTGGTGCCGTTCGGTGCGTTCGTCCGGGTCGAGGAGGGCATCGAGGGCCTGGTCCACATCTCCGAGCTGGCCGAGCGCCACGTGGAGATCCCGGAGCAGGTCGTCCAGGTCGGCGACGAGATCTTCGTGAAGATCATCGACATCGACCTCGACCGTCGTCGCATCAGCCTCTCGCTGAAGCAGGCCAACGAGGGTGTCGGCACCGAGGTCGAGTTCGACCCGACCCTCTACGGCATGGCGGCCACGTACGACGACCAGGGCAACTACATCTACCCCGAGGGCTTCGACCCGGAGACCGGGGAGTGGCTCGAGGGCTTCGACAAGCAGCGTGAGGAGTGGGAGCGGCAGTACGCCGAGGCCCAGACGCGCTTCGAGGCTCACCGCAAGCAGATCGAGGAGGCCCGCAAGGCCGAGGCGGAGGCCGGCGAGGCCGCTCCCTCGTCCTACAGCGGCGAGACCGCTCCTCCGTCGGGCAGCTCGTCGTCGGCTCCGGCCAGCGGCGCGCTCGCCTCTGACGAGGCGCTCGCAGCCCTCCGCGAGAAGCTCGCGGGCGGCCAGAGCTAAGGCTCAGCCTTGAAAGGCCCCGCACGGGTTTCCGTGCGGGGCTTTTTCATGCCTTTTTCTGGGACGGGCATCGCGGGAGAGCCTTGCCGCCCGGGGGTTCTTTTGTGATGCCCTTTCGCATCGACATTCCGTGAGCCCGCCCTCGACGGCTTCACGGAGCGGCCACGCCGCATCTCGTGGGGCAGGGGCCGCTGCCGGGCGAAGGTGGCCGGGGCATGCCGGTTGGCCGCCTGCGGGAGCCGCCCACGTGCCGGGCGTGCTGGTTCGACGGGTCCCGGCCATCGGTTTGCGCGGCACCGCTGAGGGGGTCGCCTTCTCACCGTTTCCCGGGCGTCGGGGGAGCGGCCGTGGAGCATCGCCCGCCCGGCTCGGACGTGGGCCGAGCTCATGTCCCGCCCGGCCACGACGGGTACGGCCGCCCCGTGGAGGCGCTGCTCACACCCGGCTCGCCGCGAGCGCGGGGGGCCGCCCTCCCTGCCGGACTCAGCAGGAGCGGGGGCCGGCCATAAGCAGCAGGGAGTACCGACGAGGGTCCTATGGGGCTGGCGATCGAGCAGTGGGCGGCGGTGTCGCACGGCGCTGGCGAGGGTGCGGGGCGTCGCGTTCCGCAGGCGTGATCTGTGGTGGGGAGCCTGAGTCGCATGGTGGGCCTGGGGACAGCTTTCTCTGACCGGTGACGGGTGCGGGCTTCGGTGGCACGGAGAATCGCCGAGCGGGCCCAAGATTTTACCCACCGACCTTTTGCGACTTCTCTACCTGCGAAGACGGCCGCTGGGAAACTGGCATGCGGCTGGAGGTACGAGCGTTCGGGGGCGATGCGGTGCTTATGGTTCGGCGCGTGATCCCGGTGGTGGCGGCCGTCACCGTCCTGGTCCTGGCGGCAGGCGGGGGAGTCGGGCAGGCGATGCGGCTGGCGGCGTCGCCGACCCCCTGGCCGGAACGCGACGTGACCGAGCTCGCGGAGCCGCAACCGAAGGCCGCCTGGCCTCAGAACCCGGAACAGGACGCAGTCGGACCGGCAGGCGCGGAGCTGGGAGCGACCGGATCGGCAGGCTCGGCGCTGGAGGCGGCCGGGTCGGCAGGGCCGGAGCTTGGGGCGGCCGGGTCGGCAGGGCCGGAGCTTGGGGCGCCCGAGCTGGATGCGGCGAGGGTGGAGCGGGGCGTTGCCGGGCGCGTGCGGCCGGCGCCTGGGCGGGAGACGCTCTCCTGGACCGAGTGCGGCGGCGGGCTGCGGTGCGCCACGTTGCCCGTCCCCGCTGACTGGGCCAGGCCGCGCGAGGCCCGCGTGGCCGTACAGCTCGCCATGCTGCCCGCCCAGGACCCGCTGCGGCGGCTCGGCGCGCTGGTGGTCAACACGGGGTCCGCATCGGTCGTACGAGAGGTCGCGGCGCGGCCGGACACCGTGGGCGAACTGGCCAGGTGGTTCGACGTCGTGCTGGTCGAGGCGCGCGGGGCCGGGGACGGGGGGCACGCGGGGGCGTGCCCCCGGTCCCGGCCGGTCCCGGCCCGGCTGCAGGTGGCCGAGGGGCGGACGGCCTGGCGCATGTTCGCCCGGGACAACGCCGCCTACGACCGGTCCTGCCGTGCCGCGCTCGGGCCCGCCTACGCCGGGCTGACGTCCTGGCAGGTCGCCCACGACCTCGATGCCGTACGCGCCGCGCTGGGGGAGTCGCGGCTGCGCTACCTCGGCAACGGCTACGGGAGCGTGTACGGGCAGGCGTACCTGGAGCTGTTCCCCGGCCGGGCCGGGCGGATGTACCTGGAGGGGCTGCCCGACCACACCGAGACCGGGCTCGAACGGCGGCTGCTCGCCCACGCCCGCGCCCAGGAGCGGCAGCTCGGGTACTTCCGCGACTGGTGCCGGAACCGTCCCGGCTGCCCGCTCGGCCACGCGGACGCCGTCCGGGTGTTCGACGGCCTGGTCAGGCGCGCGCCTCTGGGGCTCGGCGGCGGCGAGCGTACGGTGAGCGGGCACGAGATCGCCGCCGCCGTCTGGGCGGGCCTCACGCCCGCACGGTGGCCGGCGCTCGCGCACGCCCTCTCCAGAGCCAGAACGGGCGACGCCACGGGCCTGGCCGCCCTGCTCCCCGCCGAGCCCCCACAGGCCACCCCGCCCAGCCCGACGGGAGCAACCCCCGGCGCAGGGCAGGCGCCTCCCGGTACGACGGGAGCATCCCTCGGCGCAGGGCGGACGCCTCCCGGAGCGGCCGGGGCACGGTCTCCTGAGGCGCCGCCGGAGATACCAGGGCCGACGCCTCGAGCGACGGCGGGCGTGGCTCCTCAGGGTGGCACGGTGGCTCCTGGCGCGGCGGTTCCTGGCGCGGCGGTTCCTGGTGTGGCGGGGGGAGGCGTCGCGTCCGGGGCGCGGGTGGCTGCGGGGGCGGTCGGAGCGGTGCCCCAGCCTGGGACGACGGTTCCCCGTGCGGTGGGGGGAGTGGGGGAGACGGGGCCGGGGAGCGCGGAGGGGGTCAGGTGGTGCCATGACTTCGGGCTGGCGGTGCCCGGTTATCGCCGGTTCCTCCAGATGGAGGCACGACTGCGGAAGGCGGCCCCCCGGGTGGGGTGGTTGAGCGGGCGGGCGGAGGTCGCCAGGTGCCTGGGGGCGGCGCGCTCGCCGGGCTGGGCGCCGCACCCGCTCGCGGCCGGGCTCAGGGTGCCGCCGGTGCTGGTCGGCGTGGGACGGCTGGACAACGAGACGCCGTCCTCCGGGGCGGCGCGGGTGGCCGGGCAGATCTCCGGGGCGAGGGTGCTGTGGCACGGGGACGGGCAGGGCGCGTACCTGGCGCAGGGCGTGAGCAGGCTGCGCGCGGCCTGCCTGCGTACGAAGGTGCACGACTACCTGGTCAACGGCGTGCTGCCGAAGCCGGGCACGTTCTGCCCGGGCGAGCTCACGGCGGGCAACGCTCCCTAGTACTCCAGCTGTAGATCATGATCTTCAGGTCTGATTCGCGGCGGCCCGCAGCTTGGAATTGCCGCCGTAGACCTCATCGCCCGCGACCCAGCCCACACGGTGCCCAGCCCACACGGTGCCCGGCGTCAAGGAACCGGCCGATCATGCGGGCGGCCAGCTCCGGCTTGGTCGCGAAGACGGTGTCCTCGCCCAGTCCCGCCGCCCGGCAGCGGTCCGGGTCGCACGTCCACGTGCGTGGGACGTACAGCTCGCGGTCGATCGCCGCGTGTCCGCGGCGGCCTGTATGGACGAGGTGGAGAGCGGCCTGAGCGTTTTCGATCCTCCCGGCCGCGCCGGTGTACTGGTGCTGGACACCCACGGTGTGCGTGCCCTTCTTCACGTCCCCGGTCACGTACTCGCGCACGTCATCGCGCACGGTGTCGGCATCCCACCTATCCCGGCCGAGCAGGTGCTGCATTCCATGCGGACCGCACTCGACGCCGGGGTTCAACCCGCGCGAACCGGCCCGCTGTCCGGGACATCAGGACCTCGAACGCCTCCTGCCGACGGGCAGGGTCTACGCTG
The DNA here is from genome assembly GCF_040631115.1 of Nonomuraea sp. NPDC005692. Taxonomy (NCBI): domain Bacteria; kingdom Bacillati; phylum Actinomycetota; class Actinomycetes; order Streptosporangiales; family Streptosporangiaceae; genus Nonomuraea; species Nonomuraea sp. NPDC005692. The sequence goes on from NZ_JBEXYU010000003.1 coordinate 392,455, forward strand.
TGACTCGCGGCCACGCGTGATCTTCAGTCTTCACACGCCGATGATCAATGGTGGCCGCGCTCGCATCCCTTCCGTGTCCCGCACGGGGCACGCAGCGTTCGCCCGCCGTCTCGTGCCAGGAGGACACATGCAACGCGGTGAAGTCTGGTGGGTCGACTTCGATGAGCGACGCCCGGTCGTGCTGCTCTCGGACGAGGAGTCATCCGCGTTTCAGGCGATGCAGGTCGTTGCGCCAGCGGACGTCGACATGAGCGGTTTGGGCGTTGAAGTTGCCGTAGGAGCACCGGAAGGACTGCCCTTCGAAGGCGTGCTGCGGTTCGCGTTCCCGCGTCCAGGCTTTACTCCGTGCACATGGTTGACCACCGTGGCCCGGGACGACCTGATCGAGCGGGCGGGCGTGTTGTCCTCCGTGAAGCTCAGCGAGGTTGGAGAAGCCCTCCGTGCCGCTGGACAGAGGACGGAGTGGACCCCGATGACGGCTGCCAGGTACAGCGAGATCAAAGAAGCCCGCCGTCTCGAAGGACCCGAGTAGCGGACGCCTGTGCTGCCCAGCTTGATCTCCTCGACGACTGACCGCTGCCCCCTCTCCACCGCACTCCAGCAACAAGATCGCGATCTACGGCTGGAGTACTGGCCGGAAGCGTGAGAGGACGTCCGGGTCAGGAGCCCGGAGGGCGTGAAAGTCGGCGGTGGGGACGGGGAGACAGCCGATAGGGTGCTGGCGTGATGGTCGAACGGGCGGTGGCGGCGGACGCGGGAGAGATCCTCACCCTGCAACGGGCGGCGTACGTGAGCGAGGCCCAGCTCTACGGCGACCCCTACATCCCGCCGCTCGTGGAGTCGCTGGAGCAGGTGCGCAAGGCCGTCGAGACGGGCGTCGTGCTCAAGGCCGTGGACGCCGGCCGGATCGTCGGCGCGGTGCGCGGGCAGGTGGCCGGCACCACTTGCCTGGTCGGGCGGCTCGTGGTCGCGCCCGACCGGCAGGGGCAGGGGCTCGGTACGGCCCTGCTCGCGGCGCTGCACGAGCAGGTGCCGGAGGCGGGGGCGTTCGACCTGTTCACGGGGCATCTGTCGGAGGGGAACCTGCGGCTGTACCGGCGGCTCGGCTACCGGGAGACCCGGCGGGAGCGGATGGACGACCATCTCACCCTGATCCACCTGCGTCGCAGTACGGACTGATCGCTTCGCCGGGGCGCGCACGGCCGTCCGCCTGCGACGACGCCGTCCCGCCCGGCACCCGGATCCGACCGATCCACAAGACGCACTCCCGATGCTGCCGCGCATGCGTATGAGAAAGCTCGTGTGGCCCGCGGTCGTGCTCACCTGACCGCGCTCGTCACCGCCCTCGCCGCGGCGAACGGACCGTATCAGCGACTTCAACGGCGACGGCTACCAGGACCTGGCGCTGGGCACTCCCAAGGCGTCAAGATCGGCAGCGACGGCGCGGCCGAGATCGTCCTGGGCGCGCCCAACGCCACGGCGTCCGGGCAGGCGGGGGCGGGCGGGATCATGGTGAGCCCGGGGTCGAAGAGCTCACCTCGCGGCCCGTCTCAGCTCCCAGGACGCCATGACGGCCTCGACAGGAGCGCGACCGACCCGATCGGTGAGCAGTCGCAGGCGGGCGACCGCTTCGGGCAGACGGTCAAGGTGCTGGACGTCACCGGTGACGGCAAGGCCGAGGTCGTCGTGGGCGCCCCGGCCAAGAACGGCGGCGCGGGCATGCTCGTCGTCCTGCGCGGCTCGTCCGGCGGCGTCTCGGCCACGGGCACCCAGGTCTTCCACGCGGACCAGTTCGGCCTCGCCTCGCCCGACACCGCGTTCGGCAAGCTCCTGGCCCGGTAGCCCGTGCCCGGTCCGGGCGCGGCCGGTCCGGGCACGTCTCGTGGTCAGGCGTTCAGCGATCTCCGCACGGCGGCGTCCACGAACTGGCGCACCTCCTGCTCGGTGAAGATGTCGGGCAGGGTCAGCCGCTCGACGATGAGCCAGTTCAGGGCGAGGTAGAGGAGGACCACCGAGGTCGAGTCGCCGGGCAGGCCCGACTTCGCGTGGTAGCCGATGTTGGCGTCGATGTCCTCGCGGATGCGCTTGGTGAGCACGGCGCGCAGCTCAGGACGCCGGGTGGACTCCAGCCGGAGCTCGAGCAGGGCCAGGTAGCCGGAGTTGAAGGCGGTGATCCGGTCCACCAGCTCGTGCATGAGCTCGGCGTAGCGGGTCTCGTCCTGCACGCCTTCCTGGCCGCGAGCGAGCGTGGCCTCGTCGGGCAGCAATCGTTCATAGATGCGTCCGCCGACCTGGGTGAACAGGTCGTCGCGGTTGGCGAAGTAGTTGGAGGCCGTGCCGGGGGGCACGGCCGCCTCGGCGTCGACGGCCCGGAACGTCAGCCCGCGCGCTCCTTCCCTGGCCAGCACCTCGATGGCCGCGTCGATCAGCGCCTGCCTCCGCTCGGGGTTCTTCCGCACTTGACACCACTCCACTCGTAGTACTATGTTCAAACCACTTCACACATAGTACTACAGCAGGAGTTGCTCCGTATGCGCAAGCTCGTCTACTACATCGGCGTCTCCCTCGACGGCTACATCGCCGGGCCCGGCGCCGAGTTCGACTTCTACCCCGTGTCCGCCCAGATGGCCGACTGGATCAACACCCGTTATCCCGAGACGCTGCCCACCCACGTCCGCAAGCTTGTCGGCCTTGAGGGCGTGCCCAACAAGGTGTTCGACACCCTGGTGATGGGCCGCGGCACCTTCGAGCCGGCCCTGGAAGTGCCCACCACCAGCCCCTACTCCCACCTGCGCCAGTACGTCGTCTCCAGCACGCTGACGATCGACGACCCCGCGGTGCACGTCGAGACGGGCGACCCGATCGAGCTCGTCCGGCGGCTGAAGGCCGAGGACACCGGCATGGACATCTACCTCTGCGGCGGCGGCAAGCTCGCCGGCTCCCTGCTGCCGGAGATCGACGAGATCATCCTCAAGCGCTACCCCGTGGTGGCGGGGGCGGGCATCTCCATGTTCTCCGGCCGGTTCAGCCCCACCCTGTTCACCCCCACCAGGCGCGAGTCCTTCGACAACGGCGCCCAGGTCACCTGGCTCACCCGGGCCTGACACAAACCCCCCAAGGAGGAAAAGTATGCATATCAAGCTCCCCGCCACGATCACCCAGGCCAAGTCCGGTCAGCAGGCCCGCTCTCCGCACCGGCACGACCAGCCGGCGCGCGACCTCAAGCCCACGGGCCGGGCCAACCTCTCCCGCCGTCCGACCGCCGCCCCGCGCCGCGGTGGATACTGAGCGAGCCGGCGGGATGACCGGGTACGCCGGGATGGGTAGTCTTTTCCGGTGCTGAAGATTGGGCTGACCGGCGGCATCGGCTCCGGCAAGAGCGAGGTGTCCAAGCGGCTGTCGGCCAGGGGCGCCGTCGTCATCGACGCCGACAAGATCGCGCGTGAGGTGGTCGAGCCCGGCACGGTGGGGCTGTCCCGGGTGGTGGCCGCGTTCGGGGAAGGGGTGCTGCGCCCCGACGGCTCGCTGAACCGGGAGCGGCTGGGCTCGGTGGTCTTCGCCGACCCCGACCGGCTGGCCGCGCTCAACGCGATCGTGCATCCGCTGGTGGGGGAGCGGGTGGCCGAGTTGCAGGGGCAGGCGGCCGACGACGCGATCGTGGTCTACGACGTGCCGCTGCTCGTGGAGAACAAACTGGCGTCCATGTACGACCTGGTGATCGTGGTCGACGCGGCCGACGAGGTGCGGATCCGGCGCCTCGCCGACCATCGCGGCATGCCGGAGGCCGACGCCAAGGCCCGCATCGCCGCCCAGGCGAGCCGGGAGGACCGCCTGGCCGCCGCCGACCTGGTGATCCCCAACGAGGGCTCGCTCGCCGACCTGGAGACCCGGGTCGACGAGGTCTGGCACGAGCTCGTACGCCGCGCCGCCCGCGGCTAGTCACCCATCGGTCAGAAGGGCGAGTCGAGCGGCACCTGACGCACCCCCGGCAGGTACGGATCCAGCTCCCCCAGCTCGAACCGCGACATCCCGATGACGTGCCAGAACTGACCGCCCGGCTCGCCGTGCACCTTGTAGCGCCCGTCCGGCGTCAGCGAGGCCCACCCCTCGGGCAGCCCCAGCAGCGTCGCCCGCCGCTCGCCGCCCTCCCAGAGGATCACCACGCCGTCGTCGCCCGCGCTGGCCAGCAGGTCGGACGTGGGGCTGTAGGCCACCGACCACACCCGGCGCGCGTGCCCGGTGAGGGTGTGCAGCAGCCGCCCGGTCGCGGTCTCCCACACCCGTACGGTCATGTCGTCGCCGCCGGTGGCCAGGTGGCGGCTCGTGGCGTCGAAGGCCAGGCTCCACAGCCGGCCGTCGTGCTGGGTGAGCGTGTGCGCCAGGCGCGGCTGCCAGGGTTGGCCGGGACGCAGCTCCCACACCATCGCGCGGCCGTCGTTGCCGGCGCTGGCCAGGTAGCGGCCGTCGGGGGAGAAGGCCACGGAGTACACCCGGTCGGTGTGGCCCTCCAGCGTCGCCACCCGGCCGCCGGAGGCGACGTGCCACAGGCGGACGAGCTTGTCGTCGCAGCCGGTGGCCACGTAGTCGCCGAGGGGGCTGAAGGCGATCGAGCGCACCCGCCCCCGGTGGTCGACCAGGTCGACGGCCATCCGGCCGGTCGGCCGGTACCAGATCTTGACGCTGTCGTCGTCGTTGGCCGTGGCCAGCATGTTGCCGTCGGGGCTGAACGCCTCGGCCCACACGTGGTCGGTCTCGGCGTGCAGCTCGCGCTCGTAGTCGCCGGTGGTGGCGTTCCAGAAGTGCACGCCGCCGTCGTTGCTGGAGGTGGCCAGCACCGGGCCGGCGGGCGAGAACAGCGCGGAGATCAGCCGGTCGGCGGTGCCGGTGAACTCCCGCAGCCGCCGCCCGGTGTGCGGCTCCCACACCCGGACGACGCCGTCGTTGCCGCTGGTGGCCAGCATCGAGCCGTCGGCGCTGAAGCGCACCGACGAGATGCGCCGGCCGTGGCCGCGCAGCACCCGCTGGCACTGCCCGGAGAGCGGGTCCCACAGGCGGACGGTGCCGTCGTTGCTGCTGGTGGCCAGCTGCTGGCCGTCGGGACGGAACGCGAACGGCCAGACCGAGCTGCGGTGGCCGGTCAGCTCGACGCGCTTGCCGCCGCCCACGGGCTGCAGCCGGACCGTGCCGCCGGAGTCGCCGCTGGCCACCGTGCGGCCGTCGGGGCTGAAGGTGACCTGGTAGACGGCCGCCGTGTGGGTGGTGTGCACGCCGAGCGGCTCGCCGGACGCCTGCCACAGGCGGACGCTGCCGGCGGTGTCGCCGCTGGCCAGCATCGAGCCGTCGGGGGAGAACGTCAGGCAGTAGACGCTGCCGGCGTGCCCGGTCAGCTCGTGCCGGGGCGACCAGGTGGCGGTGTCCCAGAGCCGGATCGTGCCCGCCTCGTCGCCGGTGGCCAGCAGGGTGCCGTCGGGGCTGTGCACGGCCCGGAAGACGCTGCCGCGGTGGCCGTCGAGGGTCACGGCCGTCTCCCCGGCGGTCAGGTCCCAGACCCGGACGACGCCCGCCGAGTCGCCGGTCACGAGCTGCGAGCGGCCGAAGGAGGCGGTGTAGACCGGCGCGCGGTGGCCCGGGAGCTCGTGGAGCAGCCGGCCGGTCGCGGTCTCCCACACCCGGACCACGCCGTCGCCGCCGCCGGCCGCCACCAGCTCGCCCGAGGCGCTGAGGCGTAGCGGCCACACGCCGTCGGGATGGCCGGTCAGGGTGTGCAGGCGCCGGCCGGTGAGGCTGTCCCAGAGCAGGACCGTGCCGTCGCTCGCGCCGGTGGCCAGCAGGTCGCCGGCGAAGGTGACGGCGTAGACGCGGCCGCGGTGGCCCTGGAGGGTGCGTACCGGGGAGCCGCCGGCGCACAGCAGCACGCCGCCGTCCTCGTTGCCGATGGCGATGGTCGAGCCGTCGGGGCTGTAGGCGATGGGCTCGGGCAGGCGGGAGGTCTGGAAGTGGTAGCCGTACGGGACGCCGATGCCGGCGGGCGCGAACTCCACCTCCACCGGCTGGCCCGGCACCACCGCCGCGCCCGGCAGGTGCGGCAGCGTGCCGGTGACGTTGATCAGGGACGCCCGGTGCCAGCGGGCGCCCTCGACCGTGACGTCGCTCAGGTCGACCTGCGCCAGCCGCGCGCCCGACAGGTCGGCCCCGGTCAGGTCGGCGCCGGTCAGCCTGGCGCCGTCGAGCCGGGCGCCGGCCAGGCTGGCGTCACGCAGCACGGCCCTGGACAGGTTCGTGCCGGCCAGGGTGGCCTCCGACAGGTCGGCGCCGGTCAGGTCGACCTCCTGCAGGTCGCGCGCCGACAGGTCTTCGCCCTTGAGGTTCGCGCCGCGCAGGTCGGCCTTGGCCGGGGTACGCAGCCTGGCCGCGATCTTGACCGCGTTCGCCCTGGCCACGTCGTCGGCGGGCGGGTCGGCCACCCAGGCGCGCAACGCCCGTACGTCGGCCAGGTCGCACAGGAACTCGACGGTCAGCGCCGACAGCGGCCTGCGGGTCAGCGGGAGGGGATTGTCGAGGTTCGCGGCGATGTGGCGGGCGATGAGCCACTCCATCACCGAGGCGTGGATGAACCCGAACATGCCCTCCTCGGTGCGCACGAGCAGGCTGCCCGAGCCCATCGCGTGCGCGGCGTGCGCGGGCGAGAGCTGGCCCGAGGCCAGGTCGCTCAGCGTCTCGCCGATCTCGGTCAGCTCGTCGACGCCGAGCAGCGTCTCGCCGCTGTCCCACAGGCGCAGCGCCAGCGCGGTCACCACCCGCCACAGCTCGCCGATCGACAACGCGCCGGGCGAGCCGGGGACGCGGGCCCGCCGCTCCTCGAAGGCCAGCCAGGTGCTGAGGATCTCCTCGTACAGCAGGGCCGGGCTGAGGGTGTGCTGGGCGCCGGCGACCGTGCGCAGGCGGTCGGCGTCGAGGTCGGCGATGAAGCTGAGCATGCGCGGGTTCTGGGCCAGCGCGAGCAGGTCCTTGATCTCGCCCATGAGCGACATGCGGGCGCCGGCCTCGTCGCCGTCGTCGAAGCGGTTGGCCAGGTAGGAGCGGATCTGGTCGTGCGTGAAGTCCTCCACGCTGAGCACCCGCCGCTGCGGCAGCACGCCCACCATCTCGCCGAGCGAGGTCAGCACCTGGCTGTGCGACTTGAAGTGCTGCGTACGGCTGGCCACCACGATCTTGGCCTTGTCCTCGGCCGCGGCGAGCAGGGTGGCCAGGTGGTCGGCCGCCCGGTCGTAGGTCAGCCGGGTGACCAGCTCGTCGAACCCGTCGAACAGCAGCACGATGCGCCCCTGCCGGAGCAGGTAGCGGAACGCCTTGAGGTCGATGAACTCCTCGCCGTGCCCGGCCAGGTGCGCGGCGACCAGGGCGTCGACCGAGTGGGCCTTGTCGAGGGCGCGCAGCTCGATGAAGATCGGCGTCAGGTGCGGCAGCTCGGCCGGGATGCGCCTGGCCAGCTCGCGCAGCGCGAACGTCTTGCCGTGGCCGAAGTCGCCGAGCATCAGCAGGAAACGGCCGTGGTCGGTGGCCAGCAGCCGCATCAGCTCGTCGGTGAGCCCCTGCCTGATCTGGCTGCCCGGCCGGTCGAGCTCGCGGTAGCGCTGGGGGACGTAGAGGCCGGGCGGGTAGCGGCGGTCGCCGGTGAGCCTGGCGGTCTGCTCGGCGACGTACCCCGACAGGTCGAGCAGGCCCTGGAACTCCACGAAGCTGCGCGTCCGCACGCCCTTGCGCATGAGGTCGTCGCGGAGCGCGCGGGAGGCCGGCGGGCCCTGGTAGACCAGCTCGGCGGCCAGGTCGGCGGCATGGGCGCGGCGGGCGAACCCGGTCGCGGCGGCCTCGGTCAGCTCGCCGACGTGCGCGCCGATCATGAGCTGCCGGACGAACCCGTCCTCGGGGTGGGTGACCACCAGGTGGTCGGGGAAGCGGCGGATCTTGGCCCGCTCGTGCCGGGCCTCGCAGACCTCGGTGATGCGGTCGAGCAGCAGCTCGACGGGGCTCGGCTCGCGCTCCTCGGGCTGGGCGGCGGGCGGCGGGGTGCCGGGGGTCTCGCCGGTGAACGTGGCCCGCACCGCCCGCCAGCCGTGCCGGGCGCGTGCGGGCTTGCCGGTGTCGGGCGTCCAGGTGCGCATGCCGTCGGGGGAGATCTCGACCACCTGGTGGCGGCCGGAGCGCGGGGCCACGACCGCGGCGAAGCCCGGCCGCGGCTCTGCGGCCGGGACGCCCGCGCCGGACCCGTGGAAGAGCAGGTTGAGCCGGTGGGTGAGCAGCCGGTCGAAGGTGGGGGCGTCCCGCAACGCGGCGGGCGGATGGCCGATCGCGCCCAGCCGCAGCCAGGCGCTCTCCTCGTAGGGACGCAGCCGCTCGGCGAACCACGCGGCCTGGGCCTCGCCCAGCAGCGCGTACGCGTCGCGCTCCAGATGGCTCATCGCCATCGTGGAGTTGAGCCCGGCCACGACCACCCTCAGGTCGGGCACCTCGAACAACGTCCAGGGCTGGCCGCCGTCGAACACCCGGTCGTCCAGCCCCTGGTACACCTCGCGGAACAGCCCGGCGAAATGCCGCCACTTGGGCCAGTAGGGGGGCTGCGGGCTCACGTCGTCGGCCTCGCAGGTCATGAAGTACGCGCTGGCCGCGGCCTTGGTGACGTCGCGCGGGCCGGGCAGCAGCACCAGCCGGTGGGGCTCCAGCCCGATCAGCAGCCGCAGCTCGGTGACGAACTGCGTGGCCTGCGCGAACTGCCCGAGGCTGCCGGACTCGGTCAGGTCGCCGCTCACCACCATCAGGTCGGGACGCGGCATGCCCCGGTCGTACATGGCGGTCAGGTCGGCCCAGATGCGGGCCTGCATGTCCTCCGGCGTGAACGGCTCGCCGGGATCGGGCAGCGCCCGCCCGAACCTCGGCCCGCCGATGTGCAGGACATTGACCGACTCGCGCCCGCGGTCGTCGCCGCCCGAGGGCGGGAACTTGGGGGCCGTCACCGGGGTGCGGCGGGCCCTGGCCAGGTCGGCCGTCGGGGGCAGCGTCGGAGGGGCCGGGGGCGGGACGGCCCGGCCGGTGGGGAAGGCGGGGGCGGCCTCCGGCTTGGCCCGCCCGGCCAGCGCCTCGCCGACCCGGCCCAGCAGCAGCGCCCTGGCCTGCCCGGAGTCGGTGACGCCGAGCAGGTCGACCCAGGTGATCGTGGACAGCAGGCCCTCCAGCTGCACGTCCTCCAGCCGGATCGTGACGAGCTTGTTGGAGGGGTTGTCGGGGTCGGCGCGCATGGCCGCCTGCCACTCCATGCGCCCGTAGCGCGAGGTGAGGTAGTTGCGCGAGAGCACGGCCACGACGAGCTGCGCCTCACTGACCCCGCGGTCCATGAAGTCGATGAAGTTGGTGCCGGGCACGAAGTCCCAGGCTTGGATCATGGTCCGGTAGCCGGCCGCCTCCAGCTCCCAGGCGATCCAGGTCGCCCAGGCGGTGTCGGCCGGGGAGTAGCTGACGAAGATCTCGGTCGGCCTGCCGTCACGTGCCATCTGCTCAGTATCCACCGAGGAATCGGTGATTTGGAGTCAGTGTGCGATCATCGTCGAGTGTGGCGGCGTCTGGCTGTGCTCGATCTGATCCGGATCGGGCTGCTTGCTCTCGGTCTGGTCTTCGTGGCGACCGGTCTGCTGCCGTGGCGCGACGCCGTCGAGAGCCTGGAGACGATCGGGCCGCTGCTGATCTTCCTGGTCGCCATCATCGTGCTGGCCGAGCTGACCAAGGAAGCGCAGGTCTTCGACGCCATCGCGGCCAGGATGGCGGTGCTCGGCCGCGGTAACTACACCGCACTTTTCTTTCTTTGTACGGCTTTCGCGTCATTTGTCACCATATTTCTGAACCTTGACACCACCGCCGTCCTGCTCACCCCCGTCATGCTCGCCCTGGCGCCGCGGGCCCGCATCGCCGCCCTGCCGCTGGCGATGACCACCATCTGGCTGGCCAACACCGCGAGCCTGCTGCTGCCGGTCTCCAACCTGACCAACCTGCTCGCCATGGACAAGCTCGGCCTCGACGCCCAGGGCTTCGCCGCCCGCATGTGGGCCCCGCAGCTCGCCTCGATCGCGGTGACGATGGTGTTCCTGTGGGTGTTCTTCTGGCGCCGGGGCGAGCGCCGCGACCTGCGTTACACGCCGCCGGTGCTGGAGCCGGTGGCCGACCGCGTGCTGTTCGGCGCGGCCGCGGCGGGCTGCCTGCTGTTCATCGCCCTGCTGCTGCTCAAGGCGCACGTCGCCGTCGCCGCCACCGCCGCGGCCGTGCTGGTGGTGCTGGCCTTCCTGGTGCGCGACCGGGCCAAGCTGACCTGGAGCCTGCTGCCCTGGCAGCTCGTCGTCTTCGTGACCGGGCTGTTCCTGGTGGTGCCCACGCTCAGCGCCCACGGGCTCGACGCGCTGATGACGTGGATGATCGGCACGGAGGGCGACCCGTACCGGACGGCGGCGGTGGGCGCGGGCCTGTCGAACGCGATCAACAACCTGCCCGCCTACAAGGCCGTCGAGGCCGTGATCTCGGCTGCCGACCAGGACCGCCTGCTGGCCCTGCTGGTGGGCACGAACGTGGGCACGGTGATCACCCCGTGGGCCTCGCTGGCCACGCTCCTGTGGTTCGAGTCGTGCCGCCGCCACGGCGTCGCGGTGCCGCTGCGCCGCTTCCTGCTGACCGGCGCCGGCCTGGCCGTCGTCGGGCTGCCGGCCACGGTCTGGGCCCTCGTCACCTTCGGCTGAGCAGCGGGGGCGTCAGCCGGGCAGCAGCGACATCAGCCCGGGAAGCGCCTGCGGGTGGGCGGCCACGAAGCTGCGGTCGTCGGCCGAGCCGTCGATGCTCTCCTCGAACGGGCCGCCGTCGAGCGCCCTGATCTCGATCCCGGCCTCCTGGGCCAGCAGCGCGCCGGCCGGCAGGTCGACCGCCTCGGCGCGGTAGCCGACGATGCCGTCGATGTCGCCGCGGGCCAGCATCGCCCACGACAGCAGCGGCGCCCACAGTTGCAGCACCCGCCGCGCGCCGACCTCCAGCGCCGCCTTCAACGCCAGTACGGTGGCGTCGCCCCTGTTCACGCCGTACCCCTGGGTCCAGGCCAGCAGCGGGCCGTGCGGGCTGGCCGTGTACGGCGGCGCCAGCCGCGCCCCCGTGGACGCCACGGCACCGCGCCCCCGGATCGCCGACCACGTCTGGGCCGTCACCGGGTCGTGCACCACGCCCAGCACCGGCCGCCCGGCCCGGCACAACGCCACCCCCACGACGTACGTGGGCAGCCCGATGGCCACGTTGTTGGTGCCGTCGAGCGGGTCGACCAGCCACGTCCACTCGCCGCCCGCCGCGCCGATCAGTCCGGACTCCTCGGCCACGATCGCGTGCGAGGGGAAGGCCGTCAGGATGCGCTCGACCAGCAGCTTCTCCGAGGCCAGGTCGAGATCGGTGACGACGTCGCCGGCGTCGCCCTTGGCCCGGATGCCGACGGCCCCACGCGTGCCCGCCGCGAGCAGCGCCCCGGCGGCCTGGGCGGCCTCGACGGCCACAGAGCGAGCGTGATCCAGGTCCATCGGGCACCCCTCAGGTCAGGTGGGCGGTGATCAGCCGGACGGCCAGCGCCGTCTCCTCGGCGTTCAGTGGTTCCCGGGGAACGTGGTGGCTGCCCGCCCCGAGCGGGCCGAGCGACAGGTCGCGGCTGCCGGGCCGGCCGCGCCCGAGCGCGATCGTGGCCGCCTCGCCGCCCTCCGGCACCACGCTGCTGTGGAAGCGGTCGGCCGACAGGGTGTAGGTGTCGCCTGGGCCGAACAGCTCCACCAGCCCGGTCGCGTGCCGCACGGTGCGGCGGGTGGGCGAGATGCGGTCGCCGTCGGCGCCGCTGACCACCTCGAACACCCGGTGCGTGGCGTCGGGCCCCGCGTCGGTGACCACCGCGTGCACGTTGCGCACCTGGCCGTAGAGCACGTGGCTGACCAGGTCCCAGCTGTGGCAGTGGATCTGCGAGGTGGTGCTCTCGGCGTGCTGGAGCGAGTCGGACCACAGGTGGAGGCATACCCCCTCGCCGCCCTCACGCTCCAGCGGCAGGCAGACGAAGCCGAGCGGATGGCGTACGGCCCTGGGGCGCGCGGTTTCCCTCAGCACGCCGAGCGCCCACGACCTGGCCTGTCCGTCGCGGACCCGCTGGAAGACCGACCGATAGCTCATGAGTCGCACTCACGTTCCGTCTCGTCGGAGGGCCGCAGGACGCGCCTCGCCGTAGGGATCGACGGCGCGCAGGGCCTTGCGCGCGATGTCCACGACGTCGCGGCCGTCGTAGGCCTTGGGAAGGGGCACCCCGATGCGACCGAACAGGTCCTGGACCTCCTCGATCGTGGGCTCGTCGCCGAGCGGCGCCTTCTTGTACATGTCCATCGGCACCCGCCGCGCCTGCTCGAAGCTGAGCCGCAGCTCGGTGTCGCAGTTCTCGTAGTAGAACGTGCCGGCCAGCGCGGTCATGGCGCGGTTGGGGTCCTCCACCGTCATGATCAGCCGGGTGGCCGACAGGTCCCAGCGGAAGGTCGTCATCGACGACGACAGGCCGACCTCGATGTCGAGCAGGCCGTAACGCTGGCGGTACCAGAAGGCGGCCAGGATCGTCGCGTACGACTCCTTCCTGACCCGGTCGGTCGTCCACGTCTCGCCGGTCGCGTCGGGGGAGTCCGACAGGGAGCGCCGGTAGTGGGCGTACGTCTCGCACACCTCGACGTTGGACGGGTCGATCACCTCGACCCGCACCACGAGGTGCCGTTTCTCCCGGCGGGCCGCTGCCACGCACTCGGGCAGAGTGACCGCGCGCAGGTAGGTGCCGGTGCCGCCCTTGAAGCTCCACCGGGTGGTGTCCTTGCGCGCCTCGGCGTGCATCTGGGCGATCTCCTGCTTGCTGCCCAGCACCCTGACGAGCTGCAGCGCGTCGAGGGCCTTGCGGGTGCCGTGGACGAGCGTCTCGATCTCCTCCAGCCGCGACAGCCGGACGGGCAGCTGGGCCAGCGCGCCGGAGGTGATGGTCTCCTCGACCGGGGCCTGACGGGCGCGGTCGCGCAGCAGGGCGGTGGCCACCAGCGCCATGATCACCAGCGTCGCGGCGTTGACGAGCTGGGTCTGCACATCGGTCGGCACCACCTCGTCGGGCATGATGCCGAGCACGCCGATCACGACGGCCAGTAACAGCGCGATGGCGCCGTCGGCGTTCTGGGCCGCCCATGGGGCGACCCGCTTCAGCGCCGCCATGAACCGTGCCATCGTTCGCCCGCCCGTCCGACGATCAGTCAATCCCTAGGTCATCGTAACGACCGCCGGCATGCGACTTCCAGCGCACGGGAAGGAGGTATCTCCTACCCGGGAATGACATGACATCTCCCCCTGGCAGCTCAGGACCGGGACCTGACCAGGTTCGATACTGGAAGCGCACGGGGGGTGGGGATGAAGGGGATCAGGATGTTCTCGGCGGCCGCGCTGGCGCTGCTGCTGGTGGCCGTGCTGGCGTGCCCGGCAGCGCCCGCCGCGGCGTGGGCGGAGGTCTACCGGCCGTCGTCGGCGGAGCGGTTCGTGCAGGTGGTGGCCCATCCGGACGACGACCTGCTGTTCATGAGCCCCGACCTGTACGGCGCCGTCCAGTGGCACCGCCCGACGGTGACCGTCTACCTGACCGCGGGCGAGGGCCAGGCCGGGTGGGACGACGACCGCGACCCCGTCGCCTACGCCCGCGACCGCGCGCAGGGCCTGCGGGCCGCGTACGCCTTCCTGGCCGGCGCGCCCGACGTCTGGCGGGTCAGGACGATCACGGCGGGCGGCTTCCCCGTCCGCCTGGAGGAGCTGGTCGACAGCCCGGCGGTCAGGCTCGCCTTCGTCGGGCTGCCCGACGGCGGCGACCCGCGCGCCGACGGCGGCCGCGACGCGCTGACCAGGCTGTGGCAGGACCGCTCCTGCGTGCGCCGGTTCGGCGCCGGCCCCGAGCCGCGCTGCGTCGGCAGGAGTGACGTGGTCGGCGTGCTGCGCGCGCTCTACGCCCGCTTCCGGCCGACGGTGCTGCGCACGCTCGACCCCGAGCCGCCCGTCAGCCGGGGGCTGTGCGACCACCCCGACCACGTGGCCTCGGCCCGCTTCGCGCTGGCCGCGGCGAGCGGCATGGGCCTGCGGGCGGTCTCCTACCGCGGCTACCCGATGACCGGCTGGGCCCCCAACGTCGCGGGGGCGCTGCGCGAGCTCAAGCGCCGGGTCTTCGGCGTCTACCTGGGCCACGACTACCGCGTCGGGCGCACCTGGCGCTACCGGGCCTGGACCGAGCGCATGTACCGGGTCCCCTGAGCCGGGACGGCCGCCCGGCTCGGGGAGCGCCCGGTCAGAACCAGCCGCGGCGGCGGGCCATCTGCTCCAGGCCGTGCTGCAACGCCTGGTCGGCCGCGCCGGGGTGGTCGTCGTAGCGCACGGTGAAGCGGTTGTAGGTGTCGTGGCTGGAGGTCAGGAAGCCGCCGCGCTTGTCGGCCTCCAGGATGACGTCCATCTGCCGCGGCCCGGCGATGAACGTCAGCTCCAGCTCGTTGAAGTGCCGCCGCCACTGGCCGCCCGCGTAGTACTCGATCTCCTGGAAGAATGGCATCGTCGAGCCGTACAGCGTGCCGCGCTCCAGGTCGGCCTTCTTGAAGCCGAAGCCCAGCCGGTCGAGGGCGGCGATGACGTGCTCCTGGGCCGGCAGCGGGCTGACGAACAGCGGGTCGAGGTCGCCCTTGTCGATCGCGCCCGCCAGCGCCAGCTCCGTCTGGACGCCGAGCCGCATGCCGTGCAGCGGGTGGCCGCCGATCGCGCTGATCGGCGTCTCCCACGGCACCATGATCTGGAACGGCTGCTGGTGCTGGGCGCCCGAGGCGAGCTGGAACGTCCCGGCGACCTGCTGGCGCAGGAAGCTGTAGGTCGTCTTGTACTCGTTGTCGCCGCTCTCGACCTCCACCACGGCGGTCAGGTCGAGGTAGATGCCCTCGACCTTGTAGTCGGAGCCGCCGCCGCGGAAGTGCACGACGCCGCGCAGCGGCTCGCCGGGACGCACGGTCGTGTCGGTGAGCACCGTGTCGACCTCGACGCCCGCGCCGAAGGCGGCCATCAACTTGCGGAACACCATGGGGTCTCTCCTATGCGGTGGGGGTCTGGCCGTTGGCGGCGACGTGTCCCGTGCCCGAGATGCGGGGGAGCAGCTGGGCCAGGACGAGGGTGGACAGCGCCGAGTCGGCCTGGCCCTGCTGGGTCCGTACGACCAGCGGCTGGGGGGCGTTCTCGGCGAGTTTGGCGCCCACGTCCAGGCGCCGGCGGGCCAGCTCGTACTGCAGCACGGCCCGGTTGTCACGGTAGGACTCGGCCAGCCTGCGCAGGGCCTTGGCCTCGTTCTCGGCGGCGGTCAGGTCGGCCCTGCCGCGCGCCTCGATCTCCCACGTCACGCGCTGGGCCTCGGTCTCCTGCTCCTCCAGCATGCGCGCCACGTTCTTGCGCGCGGTGTTGTGGGCGGCCTTGACCTCGACCACGCGGGCGTCG
The DNA here is from genome assembly GCF_040631115.1 of Nonomuraea sp. NPDC005692. Taxonomy (NCBI): domain Bacteria; kingdom Bacillati; phylum Actinomycetota; class Actinomycetes; order Streptosporangiales; family Streptosporangiaceae; genus Nonomuraea; species Nonomuraea sp. NPDC005692. The sequence goes on from NZ_JBEXYU010000003.1 coordinate 408,031, forward strand.
CGGGTCTTCTTGGAGCGCTCGATCTCCATGAGCAGCGTGTCGATGCGGCGCTTGCGGGTCAGCTCCCACTCGCGCTCGTAGGCCGACAGCTCCTTGGCGACCTTCTCCCGGGTGGCCAGGTGCTGCTGGTACTGGTCGGGGAGCTGGACGTCGGGGATGTTGGCGCCGGTGACGCGCACGCCGTACCGGCCGAGCTGGCGGTTGAGCGCCTCCTGCATGTCGCCGACGTCGGAGCCGCGCAGGTCGTAGGCGCGCTCGGTGTTGACCCGCCGGCTGCGCTGCCTGATCGCGTCCTGCACGGCGCTGGAGAGCACGAGGTCGAAGTTACCCGCGCCGATCGTCCGGACGAACGCCACCGGGTCCACGATGCGGAACTTCAGGAAGAACTCGATCGACTTCAGCGGCACGTTCTCGGCCGTCGGGCAGGCCACGATCGGTGCCGAGTACGGGATCTCGGTGGAGGTGTCCACGACCGCGTCCACCCGGTCCCACGGCAGCCACAGGTAGTGGCGGCCCGGCGGGAGCGTGCCGGTGATCGCGCCCCAGCGGCTGCGTACGCCGGTGGTGCCCTCCTCGATCTCGATGATCGCCTGGCGCCAGATCGTGACCAGCGCCACGACCAGGAAGAACAGCGCGGCCAGCGCGGCGGGCAGGGTGAGCTCGGTGAGCGCGGCCATCCCGGCGAAGTACAGGGCCAGCAGGACGAGCGCCATCCAGGAGAAGCCGCGCCGGTCCTTGGGGATCACCACCGGCACGAGCTGGCCCTGCTCGCCGCCGCGCAGGAGCTGGCGGATGTCCGACCAGGAGGCCAGCGATTCCTTGATCTTCGAGAACTCGCGGGTCATCGGACCTCACCCTCGCTCAGGTGGCCGGGCAGCAGGCGCTCGACCGTGCGTTCCAGGTCGTTGTCGGGCTCGGGCGTCGCCTGCGGCTCGCTCACGTCGGCGGCGGCCTTCTTCAGCAGGGCCGCGATCTCGTCCTCGCGGCTGCTGACACGCGCGGCGATCTCGCCGAGCCGGCCGCGGATGGCGGCCATGTCCTCGGCGGAGAACAGCGCCGCACCCTTGCCGCCCACGAGCTGCTGGGCCAGGGCGAGGAAGTCGATGTCGGTCTGCTCGCCCACCTGCACCACCTGCGGCAGCCGGGTGGCCACCGACTCCAGCTTGGTCAGCAGGTCCTGCTGGAAGCGGTAGTCGAGGATCTCGGGGGCCTCGGCGGCCGACAGCGCCCGGATGTCCAGGGCCTGGGCCTCCAGGAGCGCGGCGTTGGCGTTGGCCGTGGACTCGGCCTCGACCAGGCGCTGCCTGGCCTGCGCGGTGGCCTGGTGGCTGGCGCGTTCGAGCGCGGTGTCCATGCGGGCCTGGTAGCCGGCGATCTCGGCCTGGATGGCGCTCAGCGTCTCCTGGAGCCCCGCCAGCTCCTTGACCAGGTCGCCCTCGTTCTGCTCCTTGCGCAGCTGGAGCTCGTACTCGTAGGTGTAGGCCTCCTTGGCCACCCTGACCATCTCGGGGGCGGCCAGGTCCATGCGGTACTCCTGGCTGGACGGCTCGGCGTGGGTGATGTTCACGTCGGTGAGCCGTACGGCGGGCAGGAACTGCTGGTTCAGGTTCTCCAGCATGCCGAGGGTGCTCTCGCCCACCAGGTCGTAGATGTCCTCGGCCCGCTGGGCGTAGATCAGCGAGCGGGTGACCTCGCTGATGGCGTTCTGCAGCTTGGACTGGAAGCCGCTGACCGAGCCGAGCACGAAGATGAACTCGGCCGGGTTCTCGATCCTGAACTGCAGGAACAGGTCGACGCTGGCCTTGACGCCCTGCTGGGTCGGCGCCTCCCTGATGGGCGCGTTGAACGGGTACTCGCGCGTGGTGTTGACGATGTAGCTGACCCGCTTCCACGGGTTGAACAGCGTCACCCGGCCCGGGTCGGCGATGTGCACCAGCTTGCCGAACTTGGTGATCAGCGCCTTGCAGCCCTCGGGGACCATCACCACGCTCCTGCGCCACCACAGGAACGCGGCGGCCAGCACCAGCACCACCCAGTAGTGCGGGCCGAAGAAGATGTCCGACCCCGGCACGATGCCGCCGAGCGCGCCGATCAGGCCGAGGACCACCAGAACGGTCAGCGGGATGACCACCTTGGCCGTGCTGCCCTTGGGGATCACCACCGGCGAGATGACGTGCATGCCGTTCTCGGCGAAGCTGCGGTTGACGATCTCGCCGGCCTCGTTCAGCGAGGCGGACCTGGCCTCGATCAAGGTGCCGACGGAGGCGCCGCCGTCGCGGGCGGCGGCGAAGTCGTGCGGGTTGAGCGCGAAGCCGGGGGCCTGGCCGGTGAGCTGGCCGGCATGGTCGGCGACCTGTCCGATCGCCTGGCTCATCGCCTGCCGTACGTCACCTCCTTGCGCGACCGCTTGGGCTATGCCCTGACCTGCCTGGATCAGTGCCTCTCGGGGTCGTGACATCGAACCTTCCTTTTCCGCTACAGGCGAATCCGACCGTATCGGGTATGACTTGCTGTTCGCTTGCAATGTGTCGTCATATGACTGTTACGTCCCATAGCAGGTGTGTTATGGATGGAGCAGGTCTGCTACATGGAGGGTTGATGAGTGAGACCGTCCACAACCGCATCGCGCTGCTGCGCGGCGAGCGGGGGGTGAGCCGCAGGCAGCTCGCGCAGGCGCTGGGGGTGCACTACCAGACCGTTGGATACCTGGAGCGGGGCGAATACAGCCCGAGTCTTCACCTGGCGTTGCGCATTGCCGGATACTTCGAGGTGCCGGTCGAGGTGGTGTTCTCCACCACGCCGTTCCCCCGGATCGGGCAGCCCATGGCCTGACGGTTTCTGTCGGTGGCGCCGCCTACAGTGGCAGCATGCGTCCGGTCACAGATTTGCAGCGGAAGGTGGCGCCTTTCGAGGTCGTCACCGAGATGACTCCATCCGGCGACCAGCCGACGGCCATCGCCGAGCTGGAGCGCCGCGTCCGGGCCGGGGAGAAGGACAGCGTCCTGCTCGGCGCCACCGGCACCGGCAAGACGGCCACGATCGCCTGGCTGATCGAGCGGCTGCAGCGGCCCGCGCTGGTCATGCAGCCCAACAAGACGCTGGCCGCCCAGTTCGCCAACGAGCTGCGCGAGATGCTGCCCAACAACGCGGTCGAGTACTTCGTCTCGTACTACGACTACTACCAGCCCGAGGCGTACGTGCCGCAGAGCGACACGTACATCGAGAAGGACTCCTCGATCAACGACGAGGTCGAGCGGCTGCGCCACTCGGCCACCAACTCGCTGCTCACCCGCCGCGACACCATCGTGGTCGCCTCCGTCTCGTGCATCTACGGCCTGGGCACCCCGCAGGAGTACGTCGACCGCATGGCCAGGCTCCGCGTCGGCATGGAGGTCGACCGCGACCAGCTGCTGCGCCGCCTGGTCGACATGCAGTACACGCGCAACGACCTGGCCTTCACCCGGGGCACGTTCCGGGTGCGCGGCGACACGATCGAGATCATCCCGAAGTACGAAGAGCTGGCCGTGCGCATCGAGATGTTCGGCGACGAGATCGAGAAGCTCGCCACCATGCATCCGCTGACCGGCGAGGTGATCACGGAGGACGAAGAGCTCTACATCTTCCCCGCCTCCCACTACATCGCCGGCGAGGAGCGCATGGCGGCGGCCGTGGCCGGCATCGAGGCCGAGCTGGCCGCGCGGCTGTCGGAGCTGGAGCGGCAGGGCAAGCTGCTGGAGGCCCAGCGGCTGCGCATGCGCACCACCTACGACATCGAGATGATGCGCCAGATCGGCACCTGCTCCGGCATCGAGAACTACTCCCGCCACCTCGACGGCCGCGCCGCCGGCACCGCGCCCAACACGCTGCTCGACTACTTCCCCGAAGACTTCCTGCTGGTCCTCGACGAGTCCCACCAGACCGTGCCGCAGATCGGCGCGATGTACGAGGGCGACGCCTCGCGCAAGCGCACGCTGGTCGACCACGGGTTCCGGCTGCCGTCCGCGCTGGACAACCGGCCGCTGAAGTGGGAGGAGTTCCTGGAGCGCATCGGGCAGTCGGTCTACCTGTCGGCCACGCCGGGGCCGTACGAGCTGGGGCGGGTCAAGGGCGACGTCGTCGAGCAGGTCATCCGGCCCACCGGCCTGGTCGACCCCGAGATCGTCGTCAAGCCCACCAAGGGGCAGATCGACGACCTGGTCCACGAGATCCGCGAGCGCGCCGAGCGCGACGAGCGCGTCCTGGTCACCACGCTGACCAAGAAGATGTCCGAAGACTTGACCGACTATCTCCTCGAGCTCGGCATCCGGGTGCGCTACCTGCACAGCGAGGTCGACACGCTGCGCCGCATCGAGCTGCTGCGCGAGCTGCGCATCGGCGAGTTCGACGTGCTGGTCGGCATCAACCTGCTGCGCGAGGGTCTCGACCTGCCCGAGGTGTCGCTGGTGGCCATCCTCGACGCCGACAAGGAGGGTTTCCTGCGCTCGGAGACCTCCCTCATCCAGACCATCGGCCGCGCCGCCCGTAACGTGTCCGGCCAGGTCCACATGTACGCCGACAAGATCACGCCGTCGATGGAGCGGGCCATCGACGAGACCAACCGGCGCCGGGCCAAGCAGATGGCCTACAACGAGGCCAACGGCATCGACCCGCAGCCGCTGCGCAAGAAGATCGCCGACATCCTCGACTCCCTCCAGCGGGAGGACGCCGACACCGACAAGCTGCTCGGCGGCGGCCGCCAGCAGTCGCGCGGCAAGGCCCCGGTGCCCGGCTTCGCCGCCCGCCAGGCGGGCCAGCACGCCAAGGCCATCGCGGGCGAGATGCCGCGGGCGCAGATGGAGTCGCTGATCGAGTCGCTGACCGAGCAGATGCACCAGTCGGCCGCCGACCTTCAGTTCGAGGTGGCCGCGCGGCTGCGCGACGAGATCAAGGAGCTCAAGCGCGAGCTCCGCGACATGCGCGAAGCAGGCGTGAAGTAGCGCGTCGGCATGTGCGACGTGGGCGTGAAGTAGGGGTCGGCGGGCCGGTGGCGTGCGCCCGCGTGGCGCGCGCTGCCGGCCCCGATCCTGGCCCGGGGTTCTGACCTGCGGGAATGAAGGCCGGTTCCTGGGGCAGCGGTCCAGGTATGAACAAGTCGATCATCGGGGCTCTGGTCGGTGCGGCGGTGCTCGCCGCCGGCTGCGGCGCCGTACGGGAAGTCGGCCAGTTCGCCGTCGAGCCCACGCCGGGCCCCACCATGGGAAGCCCGTCTCCGTCGATGGAAAGCCCGCCCGCCACGGGGACCATGTCCCCCTCGCCGGGCACCACGTCCATGCAGCCAGGGGCCGGAGAGCTCAAGGACGCCGCCAAGGTCGCGATGGCCGCGGTGCCCGGGTCCAAGGTCGTCTCCGTCGAGAGCCAGGAGAACGGCATGGTCTGGGAGGTCAAGGTCGTCGGCTCCGACGGCACGGAACACCAGGTCGACGTGCAGTCCGGCAAGGTCGTCAAGGGGCCGACTGCTGAGCAGATGGACGAGCAGGAGAAGGCCGAGATGCAGACCCGCATCACCGAGGCCAAGCTCGACTACGCCCAGGCCGCCGACAAGGTCGCCGCGTCCGTACCGGAAGGACACGTCGCCGAGCTGAAGCTCGACACCGAGAACGACAAGACCGTCTGGCAGTCGGACGTGATGACCCCGGACGGGACCAAGCACGAGGTGATGGTCGACGCCGCCACCGGTGAGGTCACCAAGAAGAACGCCACCAGCTGACCCACGGGGGGAGCAGGCCACCTCTGACCATCGGCGGAGGTGGCCGCCCCGCTGGGGCGCGGGGCCTCGACCGGATGCGCCCAGGCCGGGACGCCACCAGGGGGCTGAGAAGCCGGAGGCCCGGCAGGACCGGGCGACTGCGAGGACGCCGGAGGGCCGGCAAGGGCGGCGGGGCCGGGGTGGGTGCTCTACGGGTTGTAGAGTAAAGTCTTGATCGCGTTTTCGGCCGCCACCCGCGGCGGTTCGCCGAGCAGCAGAGAGACCTTTTCCCCCATGACCACTCCTTTCCAGTGGCTCGCCGCCCGGGTCGCCTTCGAACGAGCCGCCCTGCGACGGGCCGCGGCCGCGGCGCTGGCCACCAGCCTGATGATCATCGTGACCGGCGGAGTCGTCCGGCTGACCGGGTCCGGGCTGGGCTGTGACGGGTGGCCGCGCTGCTCGGAGGCCGGTTTCGCGGCCACGCCCGAGCTCGGCGTCCACGGCGCGATCGAGTTCACCAACCGGGTGTTGTCCGGTGTCGTGTGCGTCGCCGTCGGCTGGCTCATCGTCGTCGCCCGGCTGCAGCGCCGTCCGGTGCCCGAGCTGACCCGGTGGGGGTGGGTGCAGTTCTGGATCGTCGTGCTGAACGCGGTCGTCGGCGGCCTCACCGTGTGGGCGCGGCTGAGCCCGTACCTCGTCGCCGCGCACTTCCTGGCCGCCGTGCTGTTCCTGACCGCCACCACGGTCGTCTGGCACAAGGCCCGCCTGCTCGACCGGCCCGCGCGGCCACTGACCACGCCGGTGGGCCGGCTTCCGGCGGCGCTGGTGGCGTCCGTGGCGGTGCTGGTCGCGGCGGGCACGATCGTCACCGGCACCGGGCCGCACGCGGGTGACTCCTCCGACGTGCCGCGCATGCCGTTCAACTGGACTGCGATGGTCTGGCTGCACGGGGCCGCCGCCGCGCTCAGCCTCGGCCTGGCCGTCGCCCTGTGGCTCAGGACCAGGCGCGAGCCGGGCTCGGCGGCCCACCTGCGCACCAAGCTGTTCCTCGCCGTGCTGCTCGCCCAGGGCCTGGTCGGCCTGACGCAGATCGTGACGGACCTCCCCGAGGTCGTCGTCCTCGCCCACCTGCTCGGCTCGGCCCTGGTGTGGGTGGGCGCGGTACGCGTGCTCCTCGACACCCGGCTCCCGGCGGCGGCGGGGCAGGAACAGACCCCGCTCGCCCACGCCCGTACGTAGACGATCCGCGCGGACGGGCCCGGACGCCGGGGCGGCGCTCCGGTCACGTCCGGCCGGACTCCTTGCGGAGCAGGTCGGCGAGCGCGTCGGGGTCCGCGGCGGCCACGCCCTTGGCGGCGAACCAGGTGGCCACGTTGCGGGCGTCCCGTTCCAGGTACGACGGGCCCGCGGGGTGGGCGATCACGTCGACGATCTGCGGCAGGTCGATGATCACCAGCCGTCCGTCGTGCACCAGCAGGTTGTACGGCGACAGGTCCCCGTGCGCCAGCCCCTCCGCGGCCAGCGTCACCATGGCCGCCACGAGCTGCTCCCACAGGTCGTCGAGGCCGTCGGAGACCTGGGCCAGGCGCGGGGCGGCGAACCCGTCGGGGGTGCCGACGAACTCCTCGAGGATCTCCGTCCCCACGATCTGCACCGGGTACGGCACCGGCACCCCCAGCTCCCAGAGCCGGCAGAGCGCACCGAACTCGGCCACCGCCCACTGCGCGGCGATCACCTGCTTGCCGAAGGCGGTGCGGTTGGCCATGGCCCGGTTCATCCGGCTCTCGCGGGCCCTGCGGCCCTCCAGGTAACCGGAGTCCCGGTGGAACAGGCGGTGCTCGGAGGAGCGGTAGCGCTTGGCCGCCAGCAGGCAGACCCGGTCGGTGCCGGGCACGCCACGCGAGATCAGGTGGACGTCGGCCTCTTTGCCGGTCTTGAGCAGGCCGAGCTCGGTGTCGACGGCGGCCAGCTCGGTGACCAGCCAGCCGGGGTACGGCTTCGGCCCCTTCTCGGTGGGCGTGCTCTGATCCCAGGTGGACCAGCGGTCGCCCTCGGGCGGCCCGTCATCGGTCTCGGGGGTGCCTTCGAGCCATTCGATGTCGTCGGCGTCGAGCGCGAACTTGCCACGGCGGCGGTGCTGCGAGTGCTTGGGCACGGTGAGATGTCTCCAGTTTCGAGGCCCCACCGGCTCGCCGCACGGATCAGGTCAGCGGACACCTGGTGGGAAGGTCTGAGGTCGCGGAAAACGGCACGCGGGCAACGGTCGTCACGGTCTCAGCCTCCCTTCGTCTCGCTGCGATCAACGCGGACGAGTATGCCGTGTCCGGCACGGCCCCCGCAATCGAATAAACGACGGCCCGATAATCGGGTGCGCCGCGACGTGCCCGGCTTGTACGGTTCGGGCCATGCGGCGATGTGAGGTGTGCGGACATCGGGAACCCGCCGGCGCGCCGGACTGCGACCGCTGCGCCGGGCTGGTGGACGAACTGGTCGAGGCGGGCTGGCGGGCCTTCCTGCTGGCCGAGTTCGGCACCGTGGACCCTCCGGACGAGCAGCTCATCGCCCGCATGGTGGCCGACGAGCCCGACAGGCACCCGTGGCGGGTCGTGGACGCCGCCTACGACCGCCTGACGTGCCCCGAGTGCGGCGGCAGGCTGAGCCGTGGCCCGGCCGGCTGCGCCTCCTGCGACCTCGCGAACGGCTTCCGCTACTCGGCCGTCGAGATCGACCGCCCCGGCGTGCCGCCCGGCAACGAGCACGCGCTGCGGGTCAACGTGGCCGTGACGCGCCGCCCGTACGGGATCGCGGCCACGGAGGTGCTGGTGCGCCGGCTCTCGCTGCCCGTGCTGATCGAGGGCCGCCTGCCCACGCAGGCCCAGGCCCAGGCCACCAAGGCCCTGGCCCGCAAGGGCGCCACGGAACAGGAGCTGGCCGCCGTGATCTACGCGGACTGGGACGGCTGAGCGTGACGCGTGGCCGGGCGCGAGGCTCCGGGGCATCGCCGTGGCCAGGTGAAGAGCTCCGCCATCGCCGTGGCCAGGTGAGGGGCTCCGTCATCGCCGTGGCCGGGTAGGGGCTCCGCCGACGCTGTGGCCGGGTGAGGGGCTCTGCCGACGCGGTGGCCGGGAACGGGCGACGCCCGTGCCGTGAACCGTCGGGCCGGTGCCGTGAACCGTCGGGCCCGCGCCGTCCGCTCGCCGTGGCCTGACCCGGCGGGCCCGTCACTTCTGGTCGGCGGCGGGCTGGTCGGTGGTGGGCCGGTCGGCGGAGTCGCGGGCGAGGGCGACGATCCGCTCCAGGGCCGCCGCATGCCGCTGGAAGGCCGACCGCCCCTGCGGCGTGAGCTGCACGTACGTCCGCCGCGCCCGCTTGTCCTGGTCCTTGCGGACGACCACGTATCCGGCGGCGGCCAGCGCGGAGACCTGCTTGGACAGCGCCGAGTCGCTGGTGCCGACCGAGTCCCTGAGGAAGCCGAAGTCCACCCAGTCGGCCGGCGCCAGCAGCGCCACGACCGACAGACGCGCCGGGACGTGCAGGAACTCGTCGAAGAGCGGATCCATCAGGCGGCCCCGCCACCCTGCTGGACGATCGACTTCATGACCAGGCGGTTGACGGGCGTGGCCGCGACGTACGCCACGGCCGCCACGGCCGCGCCCGCGACCGCCTGCGACAGCATCCCGTGCGGCGGCAGGCCGAACAGCGCGAAGGAGGCGATCCGGCCGATGCCGAAGGCCACCATGACCCAGGCCAGCAGCACGCCGTGGAACACGGCCTCCCGGCGGGTGGCCGTCCGCCGGACCGAGGCCCGGTGCTCGCAGACGATCCCCACCCCCGCGTACACGACCACCCCGAGCGCCGCGCCGAGGTAGCGCCAGGGGCTCGGCAGGTCCATGGCCGCGAGCATGACGAAGAGGCCGAGCGCGGAGACGAGCACGCGGGGGAGCGCGAAGCTCTGGCGGACGATCTGCTGCCGGGTCCTGTCCTGAAGACGGTGGATGTCGTCGAGCGAAGTCTGGGCGTCGTGCTGGTTCATGGGCCTGCTCCAAGGTCGACTACTACTTTCCTGTGAGGAAAGTACCATCTGTTTTCCTCTCGGGAAAGTCGTCAGCGGCCGAACGGCCTGGCGCCCGGAGGTGAGCCATGTCTCTTTGATCTTCGGCGGCGGCGGAACTAGGGTCGCTGCATGGTCAAGGCCAGGGGTGACAAACCGTGATCGGCCGCGCAAAGCTCGCTCTGGGGCGCCCGCTCGGGCGTGAGGGCCAGGGGATGGTCCACGAGGAGCTCAGCGGCAGGATCAACGGCCGGCCGGGCGTCGCGTACAAGGAGATCGACTACGACGTCCGACCGGACCTCGACGTCGCCGTCCTCACCGCGATGACCCAGCTGACCGGCCGTCTCTCCCCGTCGGACGCCGCCTGGCTGGAGGAGCGCGCGGCCTGGCCGGCCGAACTGGTGGCGGAGAACGGCGCCGTCGTCGGCTTCCTGATGCGGACCGTGCCTCAGCGGTTCTTCCGCGAGACGCCCGGCCCGTCCGGCGCGGTACGCCGGCTCGCGACCGTCGACCGCCTGTTCGGCCGGGACGACGTCACCGACCGCGACCGCCTGCTGATCCTGGCCGATCTCGCCGACACGCTCGCCCGCCTGCACACGATGGGCGTCGTCGTCGGCGACCTGTCGCCCGAGAACGTGCTGTTCACCACGGAGCCCCGGCCGGGATGTTTCCTCATCGGCTGCGACGCGATGGGGCTGGGCGGGGCGCGGGCGCTGCCGCCCGTGGAGACGCCGCCCGACCGGCGCATTCCCGCCGGGGAGCAGCCGGGGACGCCGCAGGGTGACGCCTACCAGTTCGCGCTGCTGGCCGTCCGCGTCTTCGCCCGTGACCCGTCCGCGACCGACGTGTCCGCGTTGGCCGCCGTCCATCCCGGCCTGGCGGAGTTCGCCACGGCCGCGCTCGACCAGCCCCCGTTCAGCCGTCCCATGCCCGCGCAGTGGGCCGCGCGATTACGCGAGGCGGCGCAGCCGGAGCCGGTCTCGCCGCCGGTCCGGCAGGCCGAGGCGGCTTCGGGGGCCGGACGGTCGAGAATGCTCGGCATCGGGGCCGCGGTGGCGGCCGTCGTACTGGTGCTGCTCGCGGTGGTCGGGAAGAACGTGATCAAGAACACCGTGCGCGAGACCCTGGCCGGTTCTCCGAGCACCACGAACGAGCCCGCCGAGACGTCGTCGTCGTTCCCCGCGCCCACCGACTTCCCCACCCAGGCGCCACCCACCTCGGCCCCGACTGTGGCCCCGACTGAGGCCCCGACTGTGGCCCCGACCTCGGCGCCGAGCGAGCCGGTGGCCGACTTCAAGGTCGGCGACTGCCTGTCCGGCCTGCCGGACGCGCCGGTGACCGACAGTTGCAAACAGGGCGCGCCCTACCGGGTGGCCGCCATCACCACTCCCTCCGGCCTCTGCGACGGCGAGACCAACCACCGCTACCTCATCCACAACGACGTGCTGTACTGCCTGGCGTACCAGTTCGGGCGGGACTACTGCTACAAGTGGTCGAAGAACGATGAGTACGTGGACTTCGCCCGCAAGTGCCGAGCGCCGAAGACGTTCACCGTGCGGCGCGTCCTGCGGGGGAACGCCGACAAGGACGCCACCGCCTGCGATGGCGTGACCAGACATTCCTGGACGTGGCCCGTGCCCGCGCTGACCATCTGCGTCGACAAGTACTGAGCGGCCTCCGGCCGGGCACCGATGAGTTCCGGGCGGCACCGATGTCCTACGTGTCACCGGACGACCCGAGACCACGGAGACGCGCTCATGCGGAAGCTGATTGCGACAGTGTTCAACTACTCACTCGACGGCCTGCTCGCCGACGAGGGCACCGACTTCTGGAAGTTCTGCTTCGACCTGCCCGAGAACAACCGGCCCGACTCCCCGGCCTACCTCGACTTCCTGCGCGGCGCCCACGCGCACGTCATGGGCCGCACCGCTTACGAGGGCATCGCCAAGGGCATGACGACCGCCACCGACCACCCGTTCGCCGACATCCTGACCGCCGGGCGCAAGGTCGTCCTCTCCCGGACCATGAAGACGGCCGACTGGGCCAACACCACCGTCGCCGACGGCGACACGGCGGCAGAGATCGACAAGCTCCGGCTGGACGGCGACGGCCACGTCCTGGTCTGGGGCGGCGTCGGCCTCTGGCGGTCGCTCATGCGGCTCGACCTGATCGACGAGTTCCGGCTGAGCGTGTACCCCTACATCGCGGGCGAGGGCACCAGGCTGTTCGACGGCTTCCCCAAGTCCTACCGGCTCGACCTGGTCTCCAGCTTCGCCTCCAGCGGCGGGATCATGGAGCTGCAGTACCGCCGGCGCCGCTGACCCCGGCCGCGGCCGGTCCGCGCCGTCGAGGGCCCCTCGACCGCCGTGACAGCGGAGCTAGGCGGGCGGCCATTCCAGGCCGAGGTCGACGTCCACGTCGAACCCGACGTCGAGGCGCAGCCGCCCGCGATGGACACCGGCCGACACGTACGCCTCGGCGTCGCGGTCGAGGCGGAAGGCGTGCACCACCGGCTGGCCGTCTTCGCACTCCACCCGCCAGTAGTGCTCGATGCCCGCCTCGGCGTACCTGACCGGCCTGGTGCGGCGATCCCGCTCCCGGGACTCCGCCGCGAGCAGCAGCCGCGGCCCGAGGGCCACGGTCATCGAGCGGATCACCGCCAGATGCGCGGGCGGCCTGAGCGACCGCTCGAACAGCCGGGTCGCGAACATGTGGAAGGCGGTCCGCGGCGGCCGCGTCACGAGCACGCCGTCGATCAGCTCGGCGTGCCGGGGAGCACCCGGCGGGAGCCCGTCGAGCGGGCCCGCGGTGAAGGTGCGCGACCACGCGGGCAGGGCTGGGGACATCGGGCGGGCACCTTCCGGACGAGCGCTCGGCGCGCTCATGGTGCCACGGCGGACGAGGCTCAGGAGGGGTCTTTGCGCTGCTCCATCGAGCGACGGTAGAGCTCGTCGATCTGGTCCAGCGGGTCCGGGGGACGGCGGCGGGCCTCGATCTCCAGCTCCGTGCGCGAGTACAGCTCGTCGATGCCGGACGACGCGTGGTGCATCTGGTCGCCCAGGAGGTCGGCGCGGATACGGGCGCACATGGCGGTCAGCTTGGCCTGGTGCTCGCGCAGCCGGTCGAGGGCGGCGTGGTCGACGTACGGCGAGATGCGGCGCTGCTGGGCGTACATGGCGAGCTGGCCGTCGTGCACGTCGGCCTGGGCCGACAGGTCGGCCAGCAGCCGGGGCAGGTCGCCGAGGCCCCAGCCGCGCTGCTGGGCCTGTTCGACGGCCTGGCGGGTGAGGGCCACCTCGCGCCGCAGGTCGAGACGGAGGCGTTCGACCTCGGCCGCGTCGCCGGTGCCCATGGCGTTGACGTGCGTGGTCAGCCGGGTGGTGGCCTGCCGGGCCTTCTTGGCCGCCTTCTTGCCCAGTTTGACCAGCAGATAGACGCCCACCCCGGTCAGCAGCAGGAGGAACGCCAGGATGGCCAGCACGATGACAAGGAACTCGCTGATCTCCGCCACCTCCCGTGGGTTGTTGCCTAGAAGGATAGTTCGACGCGCGAGGGGTTCAACGCGTGACGGGGATCCCGGGTTCCGGCGACCATGCCGAGCAAGCCCTTGATCGGGGACGTGGGCGCGTGTTTCAGTGCACATGTTCGGTCGTCTCGGATGAGGGGTGCGCGTGCTCGACGGCAAGGTAGTGATCATCACGGGCGGCGCCCGGGGCATGGGCGCAGCCACGGCGCGCCGGTGCGCGGCGGGCGGGGCGCGGGTCGTCCTCACCGACGTGCTCACCGAGGAGGGGACGGCCACCGCCAAGGACGTCGGGGGCATGTTCGTCCCGCACGACGTGACGGACCCGGAGCAGTGGGCGGCCGTCGTGGCCGCGACCGTCGAGGCGCACGGGCGGCTCGACGGGCTGGTGAACAACGCCGGGATCGTCACGGTGCGGACCATCGAGCAGCAGTCCCTGGCGGAGTTCGAGCGGGTGCTCCAGGTGAACCTGGTGGGCGTGTTCCTCGGGCTGAAGGCCGTGGCCGGGGCCATGCGGGCGTCCGGCGGCGGGGCCGTGGTGAACCTCTCGTCGGTCGCGGGGCTGACCGCGCTGCCCGGCACGGGCGGGTACGGCGCGTCGAAGTGGGGCGTACGCGGGCTGACCAAGATCGCGGCGCTGGAGTTCGGGCGGGACCGCATCAGGGTGAACTCGGTGCATCCCGGGATGATCGTCACCCCGATGACAGCCTCGCTGGGCGCGGTCTCGGGCGAGGGCACGTTCCCGCTGGCCGCCGCCGGGCGATGGGGGGAGCCCGAGGAGGTCGCCGAGGCCATCGCGTTCCTGCTGTCCGACGCGGCCTCGTACGTCACAGGCGCGGAGCTGGCCATCGACGGCGGCTGGACGGCGGGGGAGACGGCCCTGCTGGGCTCCGTCCCGCGCGAGGCCGCTCCCGCGACGGAGGAGGAGGCCGGAGATGGCCGTTGACGAGCCGACCCGCGCGGTCATCGACCTGATGAGCGAGTTCTTCCCCAAGGGGGAGGGGCCCTGGGACCCCGTGGCGGCGCGGCGCGTGCTGGCCTCGGTCCCGAGCCCGGAGCCGATGCCCGTGGGCCGGGTGGAGGACCGTGACGCGGCGGGCGTCCCCGTGCGCGTCTACCGGCCTACGGAGGGTGCGGCGGGGCGGCCGCTCGTCGTGTACTTCCATGGCGGCGGGTTCACGCTGGGGTCGCTGGACAGCCATGACGGTGTCTGCCGCCAGATCTGCGCCGGGTCCGGGGCGGTGGTGGTCGCCGCCGACTACCGGCTCGCGCCCGAGCATCCCTATCCGGCCGCCGTCGAGGACGCCTTCGCCGTCACCCGGTGGGCCCACGAGCACGCGGCCGGGCTCGGCGCCGATCCGGGGGCGCTGGTGGTGGCGGGCGACAGCGCGGGGGGCAACCTCGCCACCGTCACCTGCCTGCGGGCGCGCGAGGAGGGCGGGCCGCCGATCGTGCTGCAGGTGCTGGTCTATCCCGCGACGGACGCCGTCCGCCACTGGCCCTCCTACGACCGGAACGGCGAGGGATACTTCCTGACGACGGCGCACATGCGGTGGTTCTGGGACTGCTACCAGCCCGATCACGAGCGGCGCGGGGAGCCGTACAGCTCGCCCCTGGGCGCGGACGTGAGCGGCCTGCCGCCGGCCCTGGTGATCACGGCCGGGCACGACCCGCTGCGCGACGAGGGCGAGGCGTACGCCCGCCACCTGCGCCACTCCGGGGTCGAGGCGGAGTGCGTCCGGTACGAGGGCCTGTTCCACGGCTTCTTCGGCACGGGCCCGATCCTGCCGGCCGCCCGCGACGCCATGGACCGGGTGTGCGCCGCCATCCGCGCCCTCAAATAAGGGGATATTTCATGCCACACGCCGAACTTTCGGCAACCATCAGCCTCTTCTACACCGACGACGGCGCCGGCGACCCGCCGCTGCTGCTCGTGCACGGCTGGGGCGCCGACTCCCACCAGTGGTCCTGGCACATCGACGCCCTGGCCGCCCGCCACCGCGTCATCGCCGTGGACCTGCGCGGCCACGGCTACTCCTCGGTCCCGGAGACCGGCAACACCCCACAGGCGATGGCCGAGGACCTGAACACGCTGCTCGACCGCCTGGACGTCCCGGAGGTGATCGCGGTCGGCCACTCGATGGGCGGCCAGGTCGTCTCGATCCTCGCGGTCGAGCATCCCGGCCGCGTACGGGCGCTGGTCGCCCTCGACCCCGGCTACGGCATGAGCCAGGACCTCGCCGCGGGCTTCCCCGGCATGATCGCGGGCCTGCGCGGCGAGCACCCGCACGCCGTCGCCGAGGAGATCGACCGGTGGTGCACCACCTCCGCGACCCCCGCCGTCATCCGGCGCTGGCACAAGCGCCGCCTGTCCGGCATGCCCCCGCACGTGCTGGCCGAGGCGTTCGAGGCCATGTTCACCGCTCCCGGGGCCATCGGCGTGCGGCCGGCCAGTGACGACTACCTGGCCCGTCGGAGCTGCCCGGTGTTGTCGATCTGGGCCGACCCCGGACGCGCGGCGTGGGAGGCCGGGCTGCTCAAGCATCCGGACTCGAAGGTCGTGTGCTGGGAGGGCTCGGGCCACCGGCTGCACGAGGAGCGCCCGGCTGAGTTCGTCCGCGTGCTGGAGGGCTGGCTCAGGGGGCGTTGAACGACATGGTGAAGGGCCCGGCAGCGCGGACGCTGCTGCCGGGCCCTTCGTGTGAGCGCGCACAGGGGGTTGGGGGCCATGGCGCTCACACGTCTATGCGGGCGGCTCCACCCGGACGATCTCGCCCTTGCCGGGGGTGAAGCCCTTGTTCGACACGTAGACCGAACCGTCGGCGGCGACCGCCATGCCCAGCGGCACGGTCAGCGTGCCCGGCTTGTGCAGCTCGGTGCGCGTGCCATCGGCCTCGATCCGGTAGAGCGACGTACGGGGCTGGTGGTCGGCGGGCACCGGGCCGACCGAGCCGAGCACCAGCAGCCGGCCCGAGGCGTCAAAGGCGACGTCGACCGCGGTGGTGAAGCCCTTGACGGCGGTCTCGGTCTTCTTCCCGGCCAGCCTGAACACCCTGGCCACGCCCTCGGGCTGCGGGAAGCCGGCGTGCTCCGCGACGTAGTAGGAGCCGTCGGGGGCGGCCGCGATGCCCATCGGCACCGACTGCATCGGCACCTTGCTGCCCTTGGCGAGCTTGAGCATGGCCGGGGCCGCGACCTTGCGCGCGTGGAACACCGCCCGCAGCGTCACCTTGCCCGACGCGCTGACCTGGAGCACGTCGTTGGCGCCCACGTCCGTGACCAGCGCGCCGCCCTGCGGGGTCGGCACGACCGCGAACGGGTACGAGTCGATCGCGCTGCCCTTGTCCTTCTTGTCGGGGTTGTGCTTGACCTCGAACGCGAGCAGGTCGCCCATGACGGACGACTTCCCGTCCTTGATCTTCAGCAGCGTGCCGAGGGTGCGGCCCTTGGGGCCGAGGTCGGCCCGCAGCTTGCCGTTGCCGCCCAGGCCGACGGGCACCAGCATGGAGCCGTCCGCGGCGAAGGCGACGTCGTGCGGGCCGGTGCCGAGCCCGTCGGAGCCGGCCGAGGGCAGGCCCTTGACCACGGTGGTCAGCCGGCCGTCGGCCAGCTTGGAGATCTTCCCGGTGAGGCCGAGGCACACCTTGCTCGCCTCGCCGCCCGGCTCGGCGGGCACGGTCGCGCACTTGATCTTGCCGCCGGAACCGGACTCGGCGACGTACAGGGCGCCGTCGGGGCCGAAGGTCAGGCCGCGCGGGCCGTCGAGCTTGGCGGCGACGACCGTGACGCTCGCCTGCGCGGACGCTGACGCCGGGACGGGCGCGACCGACGCGGCCAGGCCGAGAGCAGCGACTCCCCCCGTGATGATGACTCGCTTCATGAGGGAACACCGTAGGAGCGCGGGACGGGGGAGCGGATCAGCCCGCAGGGTGAGGCGTACTCAGCCTGGGGGTGGATTTCTCCTGATCCTGCGCCGGGCGCGCAGCCGGCGTACCCGCCGGAAGGTCCACCACGCGAGCAGGGCGAGCAGCAGCAGCACGACGATCACCAGCAGTGGCAGGAACACCGCGATCAGGCTCATGCCGAGCGAGCCGGCGTCCTCGGCGGTGCTCACCACGGGCGCGCCCACCCCCGCCGTGCCCGCGTTGATCACCGGACGGGCCGTCGCCTTCAGCGTGTGGACGGCCAGCGCCATCACGATGCCCAGCAGCCAGCCGGCCCACGGGTTCTCGGTCATCCAGGTCGAGTGGTCGATCTCGGCGGCGGCGTTGGTGGCGGAGAAGACCACGCCGCCCGCGGCCGGGCGCACCACGGTCTGGATGGCGTCGTTGACGGTGTCGACGGCGGGCACCTTGTCGAGGACCATCTCGGCGACCAGCAGCACCGCGATGATCGCCAGGACACCCCAGTTCGACAGCCAGGAGTAGCCGTCGGGCAGTTTCACCCGGTCGGTGAGGTTGGCCAGCACGCCCACGACCAGGAGAGGGATGTAGGCGTTCAGGCCGGCGGCGGTGGAGAGGCCGAGACCGGTCAGCGCGGCGAACATCCCCCTAGTCTGCCCCCGCCGCGGCCTCCATCACGCGGGCCAGGCCCGGCCGGGTGAACTCGGCCGCCGCACGCTCGTACTTCTCCATGCCCCAGGACCAGAAGTCGAAGTCGATCGTGTCGTTGGCGCCGTCCTGGATCGAGGCCCACAGGGTCCAGCCGTACTTGGACATCAGGCCGAGCAGCCGGGCACGGGCGATCCTGTGGCGCAGGCGGCGGCCGTAGTAGGCGGTGACGAGCTCCTCCAGGTGGCCGGGCGGCAGGTCGGCCTCGCTCCAGAGGTTGCCGAGCTCGAAGCAGGGGTCGTTGTTGCCGGCGTACTCGTAGTCGATGAGGTGGAGGCGGTCGCCGCACTCGACGATGTTGCCGGGCAGGAGATCGTTGTGGCAGGGGACGGTGGGCTCGGCGCGTACCGCCAGACATTTCCTGATTTCTGCGGCGACGGGCATGAAATCCAGATATTTCGCAGGAAGTCGGAAACCTCGCTCCTGGACGATCCGCAGATACCCCCGCTGCACCTCGAACATGTCGAAATCCCGGACGAAGCGCGGCCCCGCGTGCAACCGCCGGCACACCTCCGCCACCCGGGGCAGGTTCGCCGGATCCCACAGGTCGGCCTCGGTGAACGTCCGGCCCGGCAGGAACCCGATCACCAGCACGTCCGCCTCCGGCAGGTAGCCGTGCACGGGCGCCCCCACCCCGGCCCGCGCGGCGGCGACCGAGTCGGCGTGCTCGGCGTCCTTGTCGATGCCCAGCAGGGAGCCGTCGCTGGCGGCCACGCGCACGACGTAGACCCCGGCCGGGGTGGTGACCTTGTAGTTGCGGTTGGTCATCCCGCCGGGCAGCTCCTCGACGGAGCGCGGCAGGCCGGACAGCAGCGGGATGCGGTCGAGGACCCGGGCGATCGCCATGATCGATGCTAGCTCCGCCGCCCTAAACGGTCTAGACCTTTTAAGGTACGCGGGTTAGCCTCGCGACCATGAGCGACTCGGCCCGCATCGTGATCATCGGCGGCGGGGTGGGCGGCGCGTCCGTCGCCTACCACCTCACCCGGCGCGGCGAACGCGACGTCGTCCTGCTGGAGCGGGACGAGCTCACCAGTGGCTCCACCTTCCACTCGGCGGGCCTGGTCGGCCAGCTCCGCTCCGACCCCACCCTGACCCGGATGAACCAGTACTCCGTCGAGCTCTACCGCACCCTCGACGCCGGCTGGACCGAGTGCGGCGGACTCAAGCTGGCCTCCACCCCCGAGCGGATGGCCGAGATCCGCCGCCAGATCGGCTGGGCCAGGACGTTCGGGCTGCCGCTGGAGGAGATCTCGGTCGCCGAGGCGGTGGAGCTGTTCCCGCTGATGGACCCGACGGGGGTGGTGGGGGCGGCGTACCTGCCGACCGACGGCCAGGTCGACCCCTCGATGCTGTGTTACGCCCTCGCCGCCCGGGCCCGCGAGGGCGGCGTCCGCGTGCGCACCCGTACGCGGGTGCTGGGCATCGGCGTCGAACGCGGGCGCGTCACCGGCGTCCGCACCGACCAGGGGGACATCGCCTGCGAGATCGTGGTCAACTGCGGCGGCATGTTCGCCGCCGAGATCGGCCGCATGGCCGGGGTGCGCGTCCCGATCGTGCCGATGTCCCACCAGTACGTCGTCACCGACGCCTGCCACGACCACCCCGTCCTGCCCACGCTGCGCGACCCCGACCTGCTCGTCTACTACCGGCAGGAGGTGCGCGGCCTGGTCATGGGCGGCTACGAGCGCACCTGCGCCCCCTGGACCGCCTCCGAGACCTCCTACGACGCCGTCCCGGCCGACTTCAACGGCAGGCTGCTGCCCGAGGACTGGCCGCGACTGGAGGAGATCTCCGCCAACTCCCGGATCCGGGTGCCCGCGATGGCCGACGTCGGCATCCGCAAGCTGATCAACGGGCCGGAGGCGTTCACCCCGGACAACGAGTTCTGCCTGGGGGAGACCGAGGTGGGCGGGCTCTTCGTGGCGGCCGGGTTCTGCGCCCACGGCATCGCGGGCGCGGGCGGCATCGGCCGGGTCATGGCCGATTGGATCGTCGACGGCGAGCCCGGCATGGACGTCCACCACATGGACGTACGCCGCTTCGGCCGCCAGTACCGGTCGCCGTCGTACACGGTCAGACGCTCGGTCGAGAACTACGAGACGTACTACGACATCCGCTACCCGGGCCACGAGCGCGCGGCCGGGCGCCCGCTGCGGGTCTCGCCCGCCTACTCCTGGCACGCCGCCCACGGGGCCGTCTTCGGCGAGAAGGCGGGCTGGGAGCGGGTCAACCACTACTCCGCCGCCCCCGGCGGCGCGGACGAACGCCCCCGCGGCTGGGCCGGGCGCCTGTGGTCGCCCGCCGTCGGGGCCGAGCACCGCGCCACCCGCACCACGGCCGGGCTGTTCGACGAGAGCTCCTTCGCCAAGATCGAGGTCACCGGCCCGGACGCCGCCGCCCTGCTGGAATGGGTGTGCGACAACCGCGTGGCCCGCCAGGTGGGCGCCGTCACCTACACCCAGGCGCTGAACCGGCGCGGCGGCATCGAGTGCGACTTCACCGTCACCCGGCGCGGCGAGCAGGAGTTCCTGATCGTCACCGGCACCGCGTCCGGCTCCCGCGACCTCGCCTGGCTGCGCCGGCAGGCCGCGCTCACCGGCTCGACGGCCAGGATCGCCGACGTCACCGGCCAGTACGCCTGTTTCGCCCTGTGGGGCCCCAAGGCCCGCGACATCCTGTCCGGGCTGACCCCGGACCCGCCGGACCTCCCGTTCATGTCGGCCAGGGAGCTCACCGTGGGCGACGTGCCCGCGCTGGCGCTGCGGGTGACGTTCGTGGGGGAGCACGGCTGGGAGCTGTACTGCTCCAGCGAGTACGGGCTCGCGCTGTGGGAGACGCTGTGGCGGGCGGGCGAGCCGTACGGGCTGGTCGCGGGCGGCTACCGGGCCATCGACAGCCTGCGGCTGGAGAAGGGGTACCGGGTGTGGGGGGCCGACATCGGGCCCGAGACGACGCCGTACGAGGCCGGGCTCGGGTTCTGCGTCAAGCCCGGCAAGGACTTCCTCGGCCGCGACGCCCTCGACCCCGACCCGGCCCGCCGCCTGCGCTGCCTCACCCTGGCCGACCCGCGGGCGGTCGCCCTGGGCAACGAGCCGGTACGGGTGGACGGCCAGGTCGTGGCCCGGGTCACCTCAGGCGGCTACGGGTACACGGTCAAGCGGTCGATCGCCTACGCGTACCTGCCGGTCGGAGCGGGGGCCGAGGTGGAGGTCGAGGTCGAGGGGGAGTGGGTGCCGGGCGTCGTGGTCAGGGAGCCGCTGCATGACCCGGCGGGGTCGCGGGCGCGGTGACGCCGCTGCGCACCGACAGGCGCACCCGGTCGGGGCGGAACAGGTCGCGGGCGTACTCGACGGGGGTGCCGTCGGCGGCGTAGGCCGTGCGCTCGATCAGCATGAGCGGCGCGCCCGCCGCGATGCCCAGCTCGGCCGCCTCCTCAGGACCGGCGATCACCGGGTCCAGGTGCTCGACCGCGGTCCGCGGCTCCAGCCCGTAGCGGCCGGCCAGCAGGGCGTAGAGGGAGCCGCCGAGGTCCTCGGCGAGGAAGCCGGGCAGGGCGGGGAAGAAGGAACGTTCGAGCGCCACCGGCGAACGGCCCGCCGACCGCACACGGGCCACCTCGTGCACCGGCTCGCCCGGCCCGACGCCGAGCGCGGCGGCCACGCCCGCCGGCGCGGGCACGGTGGCGGCCGTCAGGATGCGCGCCTCGGCCCGCAGGTGGGCGCGGCGCATCTGCTCGGTGAACCCGGCCAGGCCCGTCAGGTCGCACTCGATGCGCGGCTCGGCCACGAACGCGCCGCCCGACCGGCCGGGGAGCCTGATCAGCACGCCGTCGCGTTCGAGGGTGGCCAGGGCCTGGCGCAGGGTCATCCGGCTCACGCCGAGGCGGGCGGCCAGCTCCCGCTCGCCGGGCAGCCGGTCGCCCGGGGCCATCTCGCCGGACGAGATCGCCGCCAGCAGCCACTGCTCGATCTGCGTGTGCGCGGGAACCCCGGTGCCACGCTCCAGCTCAGGCGGTGTCCCGACCACACGCGCATGCTATCGGGCCATACGGGAGGAACCACTCCGCACGGGGGCGGTGAGACGGCCTTCAGGTCGAGGTGAGACGGGTCACGGCGTCGGTGAACTCGCTGATCATGTCGTACACCACGTCACGGGCCGGCCGCACCCGGTCGAGCTGGCCCACCACCTGGCCCACGTAGTAGGTGACGAGCTCCACGGCCCCCGGGTCGCCGCGGTCGGCCGCCGCGCCGATGCGGGCCATCGCCCCCTCGGCCAGCAGCAGTTGCAGGGGCATGCCCAGCGGCCCCGGGCTCTCCTGCCCGGAGTCCCACTCCTCGGTCCAGGCCGACCTGAGCTGCCGCGCCGGCTTGCCCGTACGCGACCGGGACCGCACGGTGTCCAGCGACGAGGCGGCCAGCAGCTTGCGCCGGAGCGCGGGCGACGTCTCCGCCTCCTCGGTCGTCAGCCACACCGAGCCGCACCAGACCCCCTCGGCCCCGAGCGCCATGGCCGCGGCCATCTGGCGTCCCGAGGCGATGCCGCCCGCGGCCAGCACCGGGACCGGCGCGACCGCGTCCACGACCTGCGGCACGAGCACCATCGTGGAGATCTCGCCGGTGTGGCCGCCCGCCTCGGTACCCTGGGCCACGACGATGTCCGCCCCGGCCGCCACCTGCCTGCGGGCGTGCTCCACGGTTCCGACCAGCGCGGCCACCGGCACGCCCGCCTCCCTGGCGCTCGCCACCATCTCCGGCGGCGGCGGCCCGAGGGCGCTGGCGATGAGCCCGATCGGGTGCTTGAGCGCCACGTCGATCAGCGCGGTCGCCCCCGACGCCGTCACCCGCCTGCCGAACTCGTCGGCCACCGCGCTCAGGGGCTGCGGCGGCGCGTTCACGCCGTACTTGGACAGCAGGTGGGCGACGAAGTCGCGGTGGCGGTCGGGCACGAAGTCCAGCAGGTGGGCCCGCAGGTCGAGCGCCGAGGCGTCGATCCGGCCGGGGACGAGCACGTCCACCCCGTACGGCCGCCCGCCCACCCGCTCGTCGATCCACGTCAGCTCGGCGTCGAGCCGCTCAGGGGAGTACGCGACGGCCCCGAGCACCCCGAACCCGCCGGCGTTCGTGACCGCGGCCACCACGTCGCGGCAGTGGCTGAAGGCGAACAACGGGAACTCGACGCCCAGGCGCTCACAGATGGCGGTCCGCATGCACCGACGCTAACCGCCAGAAGCTTGTTCGGTCCATCCCCGTTCTCGGGCCGGTCCCGGCCCTCAGGACGGCCCGGCCTGCCCGTCGAGTGCCAGGGCGATCGCCGCGGCGGCCTCGGCGGCGCCGGGGGCGTGCCAGCCGAGCTCGGGCGTGTACCCGCGGACGCGCTTGGCGGGCACCCCGGCCACCACGCTGTGGTCGGGGAACTCGCCGCGCACCACCGCGCCGCCCGCCACCACGCACTGCCGCCCGAGGACGGTGCCCGGCAGGATGATCGCGCCAGTGCCGAGCCAGGACCCGGCGCCGATCGAGACCGGGCTGTTGCGCGGCCACTGCCGCCCGATCGGCGTCTCGGGGTCGTCGTAGACGTGGTTCTGGTCGGTGATGTAGACGTACGGGCCGGTGAAGACGTGGTCGCCGATGTCGATCGACTGGTGGGCCACGATGTGCGAGCCCCTGCCGATCGAACACGAGCCGCCGATCCGCAGGATCGAGTCGGGGCCGAGCTCGACGCCCGGCCACATGCCGCAGGAGATCGACACGCGCTCGCCGATCAGGGTGTGCTCGCCGATCTCGATCCACCGCTCGCCGAAGATCGCCCCCGGCGGGAAGGCGATGCTCACTCCCTCGCCGATCCGGCGGAATCGGTAACCCGCCGTGGAGTCCGGGGAGATCGCCCCGGCGTGGCGGATCGCCGCGTACGCACGGTGAATCAGCGCGCCCATGGCCCGGCGTACTAGTGACATAGGGCCCAAAGTTACCGCTAGGTCATGCCGTTCGGGCATGTGAGGGGCGTTGTTTGATATCCTGAGAGCCCGTGGACACATCGGCCACCATTCGAGCCACGGGAGCCCCTTTGCGCAGCGCATCGCAAACCAAGCATCTGTTCGTCACCGGCGGTGTCGCCTCCAGTCTCGGCAAGGGGCTCACGGCCTCCAGCCTCGGCCGGCTGCTCAAGGGGCGCGGTCTCCGGGTCACCATGCAGAAGCTCGACCCTTACCTCAACGTCGACCCCGGCACGATGAACCCGTTCCAGCACGGCGAGGTCTTCGTCACCGACGACGGCTCCGAGACCGACCTCGACGTCGGCCACTACGAGCGTTTCCTCGACACCGACCTGCACGGCTCGGCCAACGTCACCACCGGCCAGGTCTACTCCAACGTCATCGCCAAGGAGCGGCGCGGCGAGTACCTGGGCGACACCGTCCAGGTCATCCCGCACATCACCAACGAGATCAAAGACCGCATCCGGGGCATGGCCGGCCCCGACGTCGACGTCGTCATCACCGAGGTCGGCGGCACGGTCGGCGACATCGAGTCGCTGCCGTTCCTGGAGGCCGTCCGCCAGATCAGGCACGAGGTCGGCCGCGACAACGTCTTCTTCCTGCACGTGTCGCTGCTGCCCTACATCGGCCCGTCCGGCGAGCTGAAGACCAAGCCGACCCAGCACAGTGTGGCCGCGCTGCGCAGCATCGGCATCCAGCCCGACGCGATCGTGCTGCGTTCCGACCGTCCCGTCCAGACGGCGATCAAGCGCAAGATCAGCCTCATGTGCGACGTCGACGAGGACGCCGTCGTCTCCGCCGTCGACGCCGCCTCCATCTACGAC
Organism: Nonomuraea sp. NPDC005692; assembly: GCF_040631115.1. Lineage (NCBI taxonomy): Bacteria > Bacillati > Actinomycetota > Actinomycetes > Streptosporangiales > Streptosporangiaceae > Nonomuraea > Nonomuraea sp. NPDC005692. The sequence continues at coordinate 432,759 of NZ_JBEXYU010000003.1, forward strand.
ATCCCCAAGGTGCTGCACGCCGAGGGCCTCGACGCCTACGTCGTGCGCCGCCTCGGCCTGCCCTTCCGCGACGTCGACTGGAAGGAGTGGGAGCAGCTCCTGCGCCGCGTGCACCGTCCGGCCAAGGAGGTCACGATCGCGCTGGTCGGCAAGTACATCGACCTGCCCGACGCGTACCTGTCGGTCACCGAGGCGCTGCGCGCCGGCGGTTTCGCCAACGACGCGCGGGTCAACATCCGCTGGGTCAAGAGCGACGACTGCGAGACCCCCGAGGGCGCCGAGCGCGAGCTCGACGGCGTCGACGGCGTGCTGATCCCCGGCGGGTTCGGCGTGCGCGGCATCGAGGGCAAGATCGGCGCCATCCGGCACGCCCGCGAGGGCCGGATCCCGCTGCTCGGCATCTGCCTCGGCATGCAGGGCATGGTCATCGAGGCCGCCCGCAACATGGCCGGCATCGAGGACGCCAACTCCGCCGAGTTCGACCCCGACACCAAGCACGCGGTCATCTCCACCATGGCCGACCAGGAGGACGTCGTCGCCGGCGAGCGCGACATGGGCGGCACCATGCGGCTCGGCAGCTACACCGCCAAGCTCGGCGAGGGCACCCTGGCCAGGCAGCTCTACAGCGGCAAGGCCAAGGCCGACGAGCGCCACCGCCACAGGTACGAGGTCAACAACGCCTACCGCGAGCGCCTGGAGAACGTCGGCCTGGTCTTCTCCGGCCTGTCGCCCGACGGCCGCCTGGTGGAGTACACCGAGCTGCCCGTCGACGTGCACCCGTTCTTCATCGGCACGCAGGCGCACCCCGAGTTCCGCTCCCGCCCCACCCGCGCCAACCCGATGTTCAAGGGCCTCATCGGCGCCGCCCTGGCCTACGCCGACAGCCGCGTGACCACCAAGGTCGGCAAGTGAAGGTCCAGGACACGCCCGAGGCGTGGGACGTCGTCGCGTCCAAGGAACACTTCCAGGGCTACGTGATCAAGGTGGTCACCGACACGGTCCGGATGCCCCAGGACGAGGTCGCCGACCGCGACTACGTCGTCCATCCCGGCTCGGTCGCCGTGCTCGCGCTCGACGACCGCGACCGCGTCCTGATGATCAGGCAGTACCGCCACCCCACCCGGCAGCTCATGTGGGAGCTGCCGGCCGGCATCCGCGACGTGGCCGGCGAACCGCTCGCCGACACCGCGGCCCGCGAGCTCGCCGAGGAGTCCGGCTACCGCGCCGACACCTGGCACACCCTGGTCGACCTGCGCTCCTCTCCCGGCATGACCGACGAGCGGATCAGGGTCTTCCTCGCCCGCGGCCTGAGCAGGATCCCCGACGAGGAGAACACCTTCGTCCACCGGCACGAGGAGATCGGCATGCCGGTCGAATGGGTGCCGCTGTCCGACGCGGTCGAGAAGGCGCTCATGGGAATGATCCACAATTCCCCGGCCGTGGCCGGTATCCTCGCCGCATATGCGGCTTCGGTTGAGGGATTCGCCCTGTTGCGCCCCGCCGACGCCCCGGAGGCGTGACGGAAGGACCATGTCGTGGAGGCGGTGCTCTCCAGCTACCTCGCCCATCTGGCGGTGGAGCGGGGCCTGGCTGCCAACACGCTCGCGTCCTACCGCCGTGACCTGCGGCGATACTTCGAACATCTGCAGGCGCGCGGGCGGCTGAAGCTCGACGAGGTGGGGGAGGCCGACGTCCAGGCCTTCCTCGCCGCGCTGCGCGAGGGCGACCGGGAACATCCCGCCCTCGTGGCCAGCTCGGCCGCGCGGGCCGTCTCGGCCGTACGCGGGCTCCACCGGTTCGCCCTGCGCGAAGGCGTCACGGCCCACGACCCCGCCCACGAGGTACGCCCGCCGCGCCAGCTCCGCAGGCTGCCCAAGGCGATCGCCGTCGACGAGGTCGAACGCCTCATCGCCGCCTCCGGCCCCGACGGCGCCCCGCTCACCCTGCGCAACCGCGCCCTGCTGGAGGTCCTGTACGGCACCGGCGCCCGCATCTCCGAAGCCGTCGGCCTGGCCGTCGACGACCTCGAACCCGACCAGGTGCGGCTGCGCGGCAAGGGCGGCCGCACCCGGGTCGTCCCGCTCGGCCGCTACGCCCGCTCGGCACTCGACGCCTACCTCGTCCGCGCCAGGCCCTGCCTGCTGGCCCACGGGCGCGGCACCCCGGCGGTCTTCCTCAACGCCCGCGGCGGCCGGCTGACCAGGCAGGGAGCCTGGGAAGTGCTCCAAGCCGCGGCCGAACGCGCCGGCCTGGCCGGCATCAGCCCGCACGTCCTGCGCCACTCCTTCGCCACCCACCTGCTCGACGGCGGCGCCGACGTCCGGGTGGTCCAGGAGCTGCTCGGGCACGCCTCCGTCACGACCACGCAGGTCTACACCCTGGTGACGGTCGACAAACTCCGCGAGGTCTACGCCGCGGCGCACCCGCGCGCCCGGCAGTGATCTATAGTCTTTTGCGCGTGCGCGGTGCCCCGGCGTGCCGCCTTGCCGCGTTTAGTGGTGACGCCATAGTGTCCGTCCGGACGGTCCGGTTCGGGATCGTCAGGGAGGTTCGAGCTGGTGACTGTGACGACCAAGGGTTCGACCCAGGGGACCCCCGACAACCCCTGGGGTGACACCAAGACCAACGCGCCTTCCAACGGCGTCAACCTGGGCCCCACCCAGCGCCCGCGGCCGGTGTTCCCTGAACCGGTCCCGCCGCAGGTGCACGGGCCGGCGCGAGTGGTCGCGATGGTCAACCAGAAGGGCGGCGTCGGCAAGACGACCACCACCATCAACCTGGGCGCGGCGCTGGTCGAGTGCGGGCTGAAGGTGCTGCTGGTCGACTTCGACCCGCAGGGCGCGCTCTCGGTCGGCCTGGGCATCAACCCGCTCCAGCTCGACCTGACCGTCTACAACCTGCTGATGGACCGCGGCGTCACCGCCGAAGACGTCCTGCTGGAGACCGGCGTCGAGGGCCTCGACCTGCTGCCCAGCAACATCGACCTGTCGGCCGCCGAAGTGCAGCTGGTCACGGAGGTCGCCCGCGAGCAGGTGCTCGGCCGGGTGATCAAGCCGCTGCTGCCGCACTACGACGTCTGCCTCATCGACTGCCAGCCGTCGCTCGGCCTGCTCACCATCAACGCGCTGACCTGCGCCCACGGCGTCATGGTGCCGCTGGAGTGCGAGTTCTTCGCCCTGCGCGGCGTCGCGCTGCTCATGGACACCATCTCCAAGGTCCAGGAGCGGCTCAACGAAGACCTCGAGATCGAGGGCCTGCTCGCCACCATGTACGACGCCCGTACCCTGCATGGCCGCGAGGTGCTGGCCCGCGTGGTGGAGGCGTTCGGCGACAAGGTGTTCCACACGGTGATCAACCGCACGGTCCGCTTCCCCGACGCCACCGTCGCCGGCGAGCCGATCACCACCTTCGACCCGTCGTCCCTCGGCGCCAACGCCTACCGCGAACTGGCCCGCGAGGTGCTCTCGCGCTGGCCGGCTCCTGCGACAATGGCCAGGTGACCGCAGAGCAGACCGAGGCCCCCCAAGGCTTCCAGGTGCACCTGGACGTCTTCGAGGGCCCCTTCGACCTGCTCCTCGGCCTGATCGCCAAGCACAAGCTCGACATCACCGAGGTCTCGCTCTCCAAGGTCACCGACGAGTTCATCGCCTACATCCGGTCCAGGGGTCCGGAGTGGGACCTCGACCAGACCAGCCACTTCCTGCTGGTCGCGGCCACGCTGCTCGACCTGAAGGCGGCCCGGCTGCTGCCGTCCGGCGAGGTGGAGGACGAAGAGGACCTCGCGCTCCTGGAGGCCAGAGACCTGCTGTTCGCCCGGCTGCTGCAGTACAAGGCGTACAAGGAGGTCGCGAAGGTCTTCGCGGGGCGGATGGCCGAGGAGGCGCTGCGGTTCCCCCGCACGGTGTCGCTGGAGCCCCAGTTCGCCAACCTGCTGCCCGAGCTCATCCTCGGCATCGGGCCCGAGCAGCTCGCCCGCATCGCGGCCAAGGCGTTCACCCCGAAACTGCCGCCCACGGTCAGCGTCGGCCACATCTACCAGCCGCTGGCCAGCGTCAAGGAGCAGGCGGCCATCCTGGTCATGCACCTGCGCAGGCTGCGCCGGGCCACCTTCCGCGCGCTGACGGCCGACTGCGAGGGCACCTTCGAGGTCATCGCCCGCTTCCTGGCGGTGCTGGAGCTGTTCCGGGAGTCCGCGGTGACGTTCGAGCAGGTCGAGGCGCTGGGAGAGCTCCACGTGACCTGGACGGGCGCCGACGACGGCGACGTCGCGGTGGGGGACGACTACGAGGAATCCGCGGAGAAACCATCGAATGACTGACAACCCCAACCCCCTGCCAGGCCCCCGCAAGGCACCCGACTCGGGGTCGCCGCTGCCCGCCTGGATGACCCTCCCGGGCTCCCTCGTCCAGCCGTCCTCCCCGGAGGAGGCGTCCGCCCTGCCCGCCGGCCCCGACCTTCCGGTCGCGCCGCCGAAGCCAGCGCCGAAGCCCGCGCCGTCGCCCGAGTCGTCCTTCCCCGAGTCGCCTTCCGCCGGCCCCGAGCGGCCCTCGGACACCGCCGCCCCTTCGGAGACCGCGCCGGTGAACGCCGCCGACCGGCAGGAAGACCGGCAGGAAGGCCGGCAGGAAGGCCGGCAGGACACTCCGGAGGAGGAGGCCCAAGCGGCGGGGCCCGCTCTTGAGGCGGCGCTGGAGGCCATCCTGATGGTCGTCGACGAGCCCGTCGCCGAGATCACGCTGGCCCAGGTGCTGGAGCGCCCCACCCACGAGGTCGCGGCGGCGCTCAGGCGGCTGGCGGCGGAATATTCGGCCGCCGGGCGGGGTTTTGATCTGCGGGAAGTCGCGGGTGGCTGGCGTTTCTACACGCGGGCCGACTGCGCGGCGCTGGTCGAGCGGTTCGTCCGCGACGGCCAGCAGACGCGGCTGACCCAGGCCGCGCTGGAGACCCTCGCGGTCGTGGCCTACCGGCAACCGGTGAGCCGCGCCCGCGTCGCCGCCGTACGCGGCGTCAACAGCGACGGCGTCATGCGGACGCTCGTCGCCAGGGGGCTGGTCGAGGAGGCCGGCACCGACCCGGAGAGCCAGGCAGTGCTCTACCGGACAAGCTCATACTTCCTGGAACGTCTGGGACTGCGGGACCTCAGTGAGCTTCCCGAGCTCGCTCCCTTCCTCCCCGACGACGTGGAGAACCTCGAGGAGACAACAAAGTGATCAACAGGCGCAGCACCCCGTCCGGTGATGGACGCGGTCGTGGACGTACCGGCGGCTCCGGCCGCGGCGGGCGTCCCGCCTTCCGCTCCGACGACAACCGCCGCGACGGCTCCGGCGGCGGCTTCGGCGGGGACGACCCCCGCCGTGACTCCCTTCGCGCCGACCGCGGCGGCGCCCGCGCCCGCTTCGGCGACCGCGACGACCGCGCCCGCCAGGACTCCGGCCCCCGCGGCGGCGACCGCGCCGGCCGCCCCACCTTCGGCGGCGACCGCTCCGGCCGCCCCACCTCCGGCGGCGACCGCTCCGGCCGCCCCACCTCCGGCGGTGACCGTTCCGGCCGTCCCGCTTCCGGCGGCGACCGCTTCGGGCGCTCCGGTGGCGAGCGTTCCGGCCGCCCCGGCTTCGGCGGCGACCGTTCCGGCCGTCCGGCCTCCGGTGGTGACCGCTTCGGCCGTTCCGGCGGCGACCGCGACGGCTACTCGCGCGGCGACCGCGCGGACCGTCCGGCGCGTGACGACCGCTACCAGCGCGCCGACCGGCCGGCCGGTGGCGACCGCGGCGACCGCTTCCGTGACGACCGTCCCCGTGACGACCGTCCCCGTGACGACCGCGGTGACCGCGGCCCGCGTGGCGACCGTTTCGACCGTCCTCGCCGTGAGGGCGGCTTCGAGCGTCCGCGTCGTGAGGGCGGGGACCGGCCGCGTGGTGAGGGCTTCGGCGGGGCTGCCCGGTCCGGCGACCGGGGCAGGTTCGGCGACGACCGGCGCGGCGGCTACGGCGGCGACCGGCGCGGCGAGCGCAGCGGTTACGCCGGTGGCGAGCGCGGTGGCTACTCCGGCGACCGTGGCGGGTACTCCGGCGAGCGCGGCGGCCCCTCAGGTGACCGGGGCGGGTTCTCCGGCGGTCGTGGCGGGTCTTCCGCGGGCCGCGGCGGCTACGCGGGCGAGCGGCGCGGGGAGCGCGGCGGTTACGCCGACTCCCGTGGCGGCGGGCGTCCCGGACGTGGCGGCGACGGCGAGCGTCAGGGCGGCGGCTTCCGTGCCGACCGCGGCGGGCGCAGGGACGACGCCCCCAGGTCCGCCTCCGCCGGCAACACCCGCGCCCGTTTCGGCAGGCGCGAGGACAACCCCGGCGGGCAGCAGCCGCGTACCCCGAGGCGCGACGACGTTCAGACGCTCGGCGGCGGACGGCGTGCGGCCGGCTCCGAGAGCCCCCAGGCCAGGCGCATCAAGGCCGCCCGCCAGCCGCTGCGCGACCGTGCCTTCTACGACGACGACTACACCGACGAGCGCGACACCACCGAGGTCCCCGACGGCGTGCGCCTGCAGAAGGTGCTCGCCCAGGCGGGCGTGGCCAGCAGGCGCGCCTGCGAGGAGATGATCGGCGAAGGCCGCGTCACGGTCAACGGCCAGGTCGTGCGCCGGTTCGGCGCCAAGGTCGACCCGGCCACGCAGGTCATCCACGTCGACGGCAAGCGCATCCCGACCGCCCCCGACCTCGTCTACTACGCCCTCAACAAGCCGATCGGCGTCGTGTCCACCATGGACGACCCGCAGGGCCGCCCGTGCCTGGCCGACTACGTCGAGGAGCTGGCGCCCCGCCTGTTCCACGTCGGCCGGCTCGACACCGAGACCGAGGGCCTGCTGCTGCTCACCAACGACGGTGAGCTGGCCAACCGGTTGACGCACCCGAGCTACGGCGTGCAGAAGAAGTACTGGGCCAAGGTGCCGGGGCCGATCCCGCGCGACCTGGGCCGCAGGCTCAAGCAGGGCATCGAGCTGGAGGACGGCATCGCCAAGGCCGACAGCTTCGCCATCGTCCAGGAGCACGGCCAGCAGGCGCTGGTCGAGGTGGTGCTGCACGAGGGCCGCAAGCACGTCGTCAGGCGCATGCTGGAGGAGGCCGGTCACCGGGTGATCGACCTGGCCCGGATCGAGTTCGGTCCGGTGAAGCTGGGCCGCACCAAGGCCGGCACGGTCCGCGCGCTGAGCCTGAAGGAGGTCGGCGAGCTTTACGCGGCCGTGAAGCTGTAATCTGGCCGGAACGCAGGGGCCCGTGCGCATCTCCGCACGGGCTCTCCCGCTATGGAAGGGGAAATTGGCGCATGGTGCGGGCGATCCGCGGGGCGATCCAGGTGGATGCCGACGACCGCGACTCGATCATCCAGGGGACGACCGAGCTGGTCCAGGCGATCATGGAGCGCAACAGCCTGACCACCGACGACGTGATCAGCGTGCTGTTCACCGCCACGCCCGACCTGACCTCCGAGTTCCCCGCCCTCGCGGCGCGCAAGCTGGGTTTCCACGACGTGCCGCTGATCTGCTGCACCGAGATCGGCGTGCCGGGGGCGCTGCCGCGCGTGGTGCGCCTGATGGCGCATGTGGAGACCGACCGTCCGCGGGCAGAGATGCAGCATGTGTATCTGCGGGGCGCGGTGGCGCTGCGCCAGGACATCGCCCAGTAGGCGACCGGCGTGAGCCGGATCGTCGCGCGGCACGTGCCTGACCGACACGGCAGGCAACACTCTCACTAGCCCGATAAATCAGGACATCGATATGGCCTCGGAACTCCGTACCGTGCTCGTCGTCGGCACCGGTCTCATCGGCACCTCGGCGGCCCTGGCGCTGCGCAAGCACGACGTGCGCGTGCTGCTCGCCGACCGTGAGCCGGCCGCCGTGCGGCTGGCCAGGGAACTGGGCGCGGGCGAGGAGTGGGATGCGGAGCGGCTGCCCGCCGGGCAGGTCGACCTGGCGGTCATCGCGGTGCCCCCGGCGCACGTGGCCGACGAGCTGCTGAAGCTGCAGAGCCGCGGCGTGGCCCGGTTCTACACCGACGTCGCCAGCGTCAAGGCCGAGCCCATCCGGCTGGCCGCGCGGCTCGGCTGCGACCTGACGACCTACGTCGCCTCCCACCCGCTGGCCGGGCGGGAGAAGTCCGGCCCGGGGGCGGCCAGGGCCGACCTGTTCCTCGGCCGGCCGTGGGCGCTGTGCCCGACCGGCGAGGCCGCGGAGGACGCGAGGGCGGCGGTGCTCAAGCTGGTCGAGCTGTGCGGCGCCAACCCCGTCGAGGTGGGCGCGGAGGAGCACGACCGCGCGGTCGCCGTCGTCTCGCACGCCCCCCACGTCGCCGCCTCCGCCGTGGCGGCCCGCCTGGCCGACGCCACCGAGGTCGCGCTCGGCCTGGCCGGGCAGGGAGTGCGCGACGTGACCAGGATCGCGGGCGGCGACCCCGGGCTCTGGCTCGGCATCCTGTCGGGCAACGCGACCCCGGTCGCCGAGGTGCTGGAGGCGGTCTCCCGCGACCTGGCCGAGGCCGCGACCGCGCTGCGCTCCCTGGCCGAGGGCGACGGCACCGCGAGCGGCGACCTCACCCAGCTCCTCAAGCGCGGCGTCGCCGGGCACGGGCGCATCCCGGGCAAGCACGGCGGCCCCGCTCCCGCGTACGTGGTCGTCCAGGTGGTCATCGGTGACCGTCCCGGCCAGCTCGCGCGGCTGTTCCAGGTGTGCGACGAGGTCGGCGTCAACGTCGAGGACGTGCGGCTGGAGCACGCGCCCGGGCTGCCCCTGGGCATCGCCGAGCTGTGGGTCCAGCCGGACGCGGCCGCGCCGCTCGCCGAAGCGCTGCGCGAACGCGGCTGGCAGGTCCCCTGACGTCCCCTGACCGGGGGCACTGAGCACGACGCGGCGGGCGGGCGCCGAGCGCCGCCCGCGGCGTCAGTCGGCGGTCCGTTCCAGTCTGCGGCGGGCGCGTTCCACGGCGACCGGCAGGCCGCGCCGGGCGGCCAGGGCCCTGGGCAGCCGCCGTACGGCGGTGCGCAGCCCCTCCCGGCCCGCCGGACCGCCCAGCAGCGCCTGCAGCGACCTGCGGGCCACCACCGGCCAGGGACGGCGCAGCACGGCGGTCAGCACCGCGTTGCGCGCCGCCAGCGCCTGCCTGCCGCGCGGGTCGCGGGCGGGGGAGGGGTGGTGGTGGGCGACGACGTCCTCCACGTAGGCCAGCCCCCAGCCGCGCGCGGCCAGGTCCACGGCCAGCCGCTCCTCCTCGCCGAAGAAGAAGATCACGTCGTCGAAGCCGCCCGCCTCCAGGAACGCCTCCCTGCGCACGACGGCTCCGCAGGCCAGGAAGCCCAGCACGCTCGGCCCCGGCAGGTCGTCCTCGACGCCGAGCGGGGAGTCGCGCATCGCCTCCGACACCGGGTCCAGCCGCTCTCGCGGCCCGACCAGGACGCGCGCGCCCAGCACGGCCAGGCGGGGATGGGCGTCCAGCACGTCGGCGGCCAGCTCCAGGGCGCCGGGCGCCCACCAGGAGTCGTCGTCGGCGAAGGCGACGTAAGGCGTCTCGGCCAGGCGCACGCCGACGTTGCGGCCCGGCGCGCCCAGGTTGGACCCCGCCTCGACCACCTGGACGTCGGGGAAGTGCTTGCGGACGAACCCGGCGGTCCCGTCGGAGGAGCCGTTGTCCACGAGGATCACCGGCCTCGGGTGGCGGGGGATCGTCCGGGCCAGCGATCGGACCCGGTCCCTGGTGGCCACCACGACCGTGACCCGCGCTCGGTTCGTCTCCGTCACGCCGGACCTCCTTACCCGGGCGGACGCCCTTACTCCTCGGCGGGGGCATTGACGGCGTGACGCAGGAGGCGTACAAAGGTCGGTAACAGCGTTACCGAGAAGAAACGGTGTTACTCAGATGGCTGTCACCGCGTACCGGCAAGCCCAGCAGGAAGGCCAGAGCGTGGTCAGGACGGCCATCCTCGACGCCGCCAAACACCTGCTCGTCGCCGAGGGCCCGGCGGCGCTCACCGTCCGGCGCATCTCCGGCGAGGTCGGCTGCTCCACGAAGGTGATCTACACCCTCTTCGGCGGCAAGGACGGCCTCAGCGAGGCGCTGTGGCTGGAGGGCTTCGCCCGGCTGGAGGCGCGCCTGCTGGCCGTCCCCGCCCAGGAGGACCCGCTCCCGGCGCTGCACGCGGGCCTGGCGGCCTACCGCGAGTACGCGCTGGACGAGCCCGACTACTACCGGGTCATGTTCCAGAACGCGATGCACGGCTTCCAGCCCGCCCCCGACGCGGTCGCGGCCGGACGGCGGACCTTCGACATCCTGGTCGAGGCCGTGGCCGTCGGCCTGGAGGCCGGACGGCTGGGCGGGGCCGCCGCCGGTGAGATCGCCGACGTGCTGTGGATGGCGATCCACGGCGCGGTGAGCCTGGAGATCTCCGGCTTCTTCGACAGCGCCGAGGCCGAGCGGCGCTACCGGCTGCTCTACACCTCCGTGCTCACGCCGTTCCTGACCTGAGAGGAAGCGCACGATGACCAGCACCCCCTTCCGCAACGGCTTCGCACCCGCGACGGAGGAGATCACGGCCTTCGACCTGGAGGTCACCGGCCGCATCCCCGCCGAGCTCGACGGCCGCTACCTGCGCAACGGCCCCAACCCGCTCAGCCTCGACGACCCGGCCGCCACCCACCTGTTCATGGGGCACGGCATGGTCCACGGCGTGCGGCTGCGCGGCGGGCGGGCCGAGTGGTACCGCAACCGGTGGGTGCGCAACGCCGAGGTGGCCCGACGGCTGGGCGAGCCGCCGGCGCCGGGCCCGGTGCACGCGGGCATGGACTTCGCGGCCAACACGCACGTCATCGGCATCGCCGGGCGCACGTTCGCGACCGTCGAGGCGGGCGGGCTGCCGTACGAGCTGGGTTACGAGCTCGACACGGTCGGCGCGTGCGACTTCGTCGGCGGCCTGCCCGGCGGGTACGCCGCCCACACCCACCTCGACCCGGTCACCGGCGAGCTGCACGCGATGGCCTACTTCGCCGGCTGGGACCACCATCAGCACATCGTCATCGACCCCAAGGGCGTGGTGGCCCAGGTCAGGGACATCCCCGTCGCCGACCGCCCGATGCTGCACGACTTCGCGCTGACCCGCCGGCACGTCGTGATCTACGACCTGCCGGTCACGCTCAGCATGGCCCACGCCGAGCGCGGCGCGCCGCTCCCGTACGCGTGGGACGACGACCGGCCCGCCCGGCTCGGCCTGCTCTCCCGCGAGACCGGCGACGTGCGCTGGGTGGAGATCGACCCCTGCTGGGTCTTCCACACCCTCAACGCCTACGACGACGGCGACCAGGTCGTGGTGGACGTCGTCCGCTACCCCAAGCGGTTCGTGGACGCCCGGCTCGACCTGGGCGGCGCGCCCACGCTCGACCGGTGGCGCATCGACCCCGACGCGGGCCGGGTCACCACCACCCGCCTGGACGACCGCCCCCAGGAGTTCCCCCGTATCGACGAGCGCCGCACCGGCGGCCCGTACCGTTACGGCTACACCGCGGCCGCCGCCGACCTGCACGACGTGATCTACCCGGCCGCCGAGCTGGAGGACCTGCCGGACGAGGCGTTCGACAACACGCTCATCAAGCACGACCTGGAGCGCGGCACGCAGGAGGCGCGGCGGTTCGGGCGCGGCGCGTACGTGGGGGAGCCGGTCTTCGTGCCCTCCGGCGCGGCCGAGGACGACGGTTACCTGCTCACCTACGTCAACGACCCGGCCAGGGGAGCGGCCGACCTGGTGATCCTGTCGGCCCAGGACTTCACCGGCGAGCCGGTCGCGATCGTCCACCTGCCCGCCAGGGTCCCGCTCGGCTTCCACGGGAGCTGGATCGCGGACTGACCGGAGGCGGTAGCCTCTTCAGGTTGGGGAAACACACGTGAAGAGGGAGAGGCCGTGTCCGGTCTGGTCGTCGCCATGGACGGTCCTTCGGGGTCGGGCAAGTCGAGCGTGTCGCGCGGGGTCGCCCGTGCGCTGGGCCTGCGTTACCTCGACACCGGGGCCATGTACCGGGCGATGACGTGGTGGATGCTCCGGCAGGGCGTCGACCTGGCCGATCCCGAGGCGGTCGCGGCCCGTTGCGGCGAGCCGTCCATCGTCTCCGGCACCGATCCCGAGGGCCCCACGATCGTGGTCGACGGCGTCGACGTGGGCGGGCCCATCCGGGAGTCCGAGGTGACCGGCGCGGTCTCCGCCGTCGCCGCAGTCCCCGAGGTGCGCAGGCGGCTGGTCGCGCTGCAGCGGGAGATCGCCGGCGCCGGTGACATCGTGGTCGAGGGCCGCGACATCGGCAAGGTCGTCTGCCCCGACGCGCCCGTCAAGGTCTACCTGACGGCCAGCGCCGAGGCCCGTGCCCGCCGCAGGAGCGCCGAGCTGACCGGCTCGACGGTGGAGGCGCAGCAGGCCGCCATGGCCCGGCGTGACACCCTGGACTCGACACGTAAGACGGACCCACTCTCGATGGCGGATGGCGCCGTCGAGCTCGACACCACCGCGCTCAACCTCGAAGAGGTCATCGCGGAGGTGCTGAGGCTGGTCAAGGAGCGCACCTGACCTCCAGGTGCGGTACTCACCTAAGGATGAACAAGCATGTCAACGGGGGATTGGGTCGAGGCTGACCTCGACCAGCTGGAAGTCACCGAGCACGGCGACACCACGCCTCTGCCGGTCGTGGCCATCGTGGGCCGCCCCAACGTGGGCAAGTCCACGCTGGTCAACCGCATCATCGGCCGCCGCGAGGCGGTCGTGGAAGACGTGCCGGGCGTCACCCGCGACCGCGTCACCTACGACGCCAACTGGCGTGGCCGCCGCTTCACCGTGGTCGACACCGGCGGCTGGGACCCTGACGCCACCGGCATGAACCTGCGCATCGCCGAGCAGGCCCAGGTCGCCGTCGAGCTGGCCGACGTGATCGTGTTCGTGGTCGACGCCACCGTGGGCGCCACCGACGCCGACGAGATCGTGGGCGCGGTGCTGCGCCAGTCGGGCAAGCCGGTGATCCTGGCCGCCAACAAGGTCGACAACCAGCAGCTGGAGCTGGAGGCCGCCGCGCTGTGGGCGCTCGGGCTGGGCGAGCCCTACCCGGTCTCCGCGCTGCACGGCCGCTCCAGCGGCGACCTGCTCGACGTGGTGCTCGACGCGCTGCCCGAGACGCCGCAGCTGACCTTCGGCGGCGAGCGCGGCCCGGCCCGCGTGGCGCTGCTCGGCAAGCCCAACGTGGGCAAGTCCTCGCTGCTCAACCAGCTGGCGGGGGAGGAGCGGGTGCTGGTCGACCCGATGGCGGGCACCACCCGCGACCCGGTCGACGAGCTGATCGAGCTGGGCGGACGCACCTGGCGCTTCGTCGACACCGCCGGCATCCGGCGGCGCGACCGCGAGCTGCAGGGCGCCGACTTCTACGCGGCCATGCGCACCCGCGCCGCCCTGGAGCGCTCGGAGGTGGCGATCGTGCTGATCGACGCCAGCGAGCCGCTCACCGAGCAGGACCTGCGGATCATCGGCCTGGTGATCGAGTCGGGGCGGGCCATGGTGGTGGCGTTCAACAAGTGGGACCTCGTCGACGAGGACCGCCGCTACTACCTGGAGAAGGAGATCGACCGGCAGCTCGTGCGCACCCCGTGGGCGCTGCGGGTGAACATCTCCGCCAAGACCGGCCGCCACATGGACCGGCTGGTGCCGGCGCTGGAGAAGGCGCTCGACTCCTGGTCCACCCGGGTGCCGACGGCGCGGCTCAACGCGTTCCTCACCGAGCTGGTGCACGCGACGCCGCCGCCCGTCCGGGGTGGCAAGCAGCCGAAGATCCTGTTCGCCACGCAGGCGTCCGTCGAGCCGCCCAAGTTCGTGCTGTTCACCTCCGGCTGGCTGGAGGACACCTACCGGCGCTTCATCGAGCGGCGCATCCGCGAGGAGTTCGGGTTCGCCGGGTCGCCGATCGACGTCACGATGAAGATCCGCGAGAAGCGCCCCAAGAAGGACAAGTAACGGCGTTGCCGTATCATCTACGGCAACGCGTGGACGGAGACGAGTAACCAGCGGGCCGCACGGGCCCAGAGAGCCGCCGGCAGCTGCGAAGGCGGTCCCGTGCTCCGCTGGTGAAGACACTCCCGAGTGCGGGGAGGAAATGCCCCGCCGGCCTGACCCCCGTCATCGGGTCGTGGAGGCCGCCCCTCGCGGGCGGCGAAAGTGCGGTGGCACCGGGAGCTCCCTTCTCCCCCGCACTCCCAAGGGGTCATGCATTTCCTGCAGAGGAGCTGTAATGATCTCTCGTGTCCTGTCGGCGTCGCTCGCTGAGCACGCCGGCCGACGAGTGACGATCGCCGGCTGGGTCCATCGCCGCCGGCACCTGAAATCCGTCTCCTTCCTGGTCGTACGCGACCGTGCCGGGCTGGCCCAGGTGGTCAGCGTGGACGGGGAGCTGCCGCCGGAGGAGAGCGTCGTCCGGGTCACCGGCACCGTGACCCCGGCCGGGCAGGCGCCGGGCGGGGTCGAGCTGACCGGGCCGGAGATCGAGGTCCTGGCCGAGCCCGCGCAGGCGCCGCCGTTCGACCTCTACCGGCCGGTCGTGGCCGCGACGCTGCCGACGATCCTCGACCACGCGCCCGTCGCGCTGCGGCATCCGCTGCTGCGGGCGCCGCTGGAGATCTCGGCGGCGAGCGTGGCCGGGTTCCGTGAGACGCTGGACGGCCTGGGGTTCACCGAGATCCACACGCCCAAGATCGTGGCCTCGGCCACCGAGTCCGGCGCGAACGTCTTCGGCATCGACTACTTCGGCCGCCGCGCCTACCTCGCGCAGTCGCCGCAGTTCTACAAGCAGACGATGGTCGGGGTGTTCGAGCGGGTCTACGAGGTCGGGCCGGTCTTCCGCGCCGAGCCGCACGACACCGTCCGCCATCTGGCCCAGTACACCAGCCTCGACGCCGAGCTGGGCTTCGTGACCGACCACCGGGACGTGATGGCCGTGCTGCGGGAGGTCGTGGCCGGCATGGTCGAGTCGGTGCGCCGCCGGGCCGCGTCCGCCGTCGAGGTGGCCGGGGCCGCGCTGCCCGTCGTGCCCGCCGAGATCCCGGCCTTGCACTTCACCGAGGCCCAGCGGCTGACCGGCGAGGACGAGCCCGACCTGTCACCGGCCCAGGAACGGTGGTTGTCGGAGTGGGCGCTGCGCGAGCACGGGTCGGAGTTCCTGTTCGTCACCGGCTACCCGATGTCCAAGCGGCCCTTCTACACCCATCCCGACCCGGCCAGACCGGGCTACTCCAACGGCTTCGACCTGCTGTTCAGGGGCCTGGAGCTGGTGACCGGCGGCCAGCGCCTGCACCGCTACGACGACTACGTCCAGGCCCTGGACGGAGACGTGGAGCCGTACGAGGGCTACCTCCAGGCGTTCCGGTACGGGATGCCGCCGCACGGCGGCTTCGCGCTCGGCCTGGAACGCTGGACGGCCCGGCTGACCGGCGCCGCCAACATCCGCCAGACCACCGCCTTCCCCCGCGACCTGCACCGCCTGTCGCCCTGACCGGCGGCCCGAGCTCTGATCCGCGATCAGAGCTCGGGGTCGGGGGCGGCGTCCGCGAGGGCGGGCGCCGCCTCCGGCAGGGCACGGCGCGGCATGAGCAGCGCCACCGCCGCCCCCAGCAGGCAGACGAACGCGGTGAGCAGGAACATCTCGGTGTACTCGACGTGCAGGGCGGCATCGACCTGGGCCAGGTAGTCGGCCAGCCGCCGCTGGTAGGTCTGCGCGTCCACGCCGAACGGCAGCGGCGTGTCCAGGTGGGCGGTCAGCGACTGGAACCGGTGGAACCCCCACGCCGACACGCCCGCCACGCCGACGAGCATGCCCATCATCCTGGCCACCACGACCGCCGCCGAGGCGACGCCGTGCTGGACGGCCGGGCTCACCCGCAGGACCGCCGAGGAGACCGGCGCGATCACCAGGCCCAGGCCGAGCCCCGCCACGACCAGGTCGGCGTCCACGGCCAGGCCCGCGCCGGCCAGGTCGAGCGGCCAGCGGCTCATCAGCCAGTATCCGGCCGCGGCGAGCAGCAGGCCGGGCACCGCCACCGCGCGTTCGCCGGCCCGCCGGGCCAGCACGCCGCCGAGCAGCGCGCCCACGGCCAGCGCGCCGAGGAACCGGGCCAGGACCAGCGCCGCGCCCAGGGCGTCCTTGTCCAGCAGCGTCTGGGCGGCGAACTGCACGAACACCATCGTCACCAGCAGCGCCGCCCCGGCCAGGAAGCTCACGCCCAGCGTCGCCAGCAACGGCGACTTGCGGGCGGCCGACAGGTCGAGCAGCCGGACGGGGGAGCGGATCTCCCACCAGACGAAGACGGCGCCCGCCACCGCCCCGGCCGCGATCACCGGCGGCCCCCACGGCGGCAGCACGGTCGTGGCCGGGTCGGGGTTGTACAGGCCGACGACCAGGAGGGCCAGTGCCAGCGCCAGCAGTGCGCCGCCGACGACGTCGACACGGGCCGTGCCGGAGGGCGGCCGGGCCGGGACCGTACGCTGCACGGCGACGGCGGCCAGGGCGGCGAGGGGCACGTTGACCCAGAAGATGGCGTGCCAGCCGCCCAGCTCCACGCCCGCCACGGCGACCGGCGGGACCAGCGCCAGCACGCCGCCGTACAGGGGGCCGAGGGCGCTGCCCAGCTCCTGCGCCGCGCCCACCGCGCCCAGCGCGAGCGGCCGGTCGCGCGCCTCCCACAGGTCGCCGATGAGCGCCATCGTGATCGGCAGCAGCGCCCCGCCCGCCACGCCCTGCACCGTACGGCCCGACACCACCATCGCCTCACCGGCCGCCAGCGCGGTCAGCACCGAGCCGAGCGCGAACGCCGCCAGGCAGGCGTGGATCAGCGGCCGCCTGCCGTAACGGTCGGAGAGCTGGCCGAGCAGCGGCATCGCGGCGACGTAGCCGAGCAGGAACCCGGTGACGACCGGTGTGACCCGCTCCAGGTGGTTCTGCGGCACGCCGACGTCGTGGGCGATGTCCATCAGGACCGTCACGACCACGTAGGCGTCGAGCGCGGCCAGCAGCACCACCGCGCCGCCCGCGCCGAGCACGACCCGGCGGGCGCGGCCGGCCGGGACCTTCCGGCTCACCGGGCTCATCCGGAGGGGGGCGGCGTGATCGTGACCGGCGCGTCGTAATCGCTGAACGTCACCGTCACCGTGCCGTTCTGCAGCGGCAGGCTCGCCCTGGTGAGCCTGCTGGTGGCCTTGTCGATCCAGACCTTGCCGTTGACGCCCTGCGTGACGCCCGGGACGATCTGCCCGACGACCTGCCCGGAGAACGTCGTGGCCACCCGGTACGAGCCGTCCTCGACCGCCTCCACCCTGGGGTCGGTCGCCGAGGCGAGCAGCTGCGCGATGCCCTTGGCCGGGTTGAGGATCACCGACGGGTCGTAGAACTGGGCGAGCTGCTGCCTGGTCATCGTCTGGAAGCCGCCGGTCGGCCCCTTGAAGTGCACGGTGTCGCCGATCACGGCGAAGGTGATCTCCTGCAGGGTGCCCAGCACCTCCAGCGTGATCGTGCCGTCGGCGTCACCCGCCGAGGTGAGCCTGCCGTCGGCCTTCTTGAGCGGCACGTTGGGCTTGCCCTCCGTGGCGATCGAGAAACCGGCCGACCGGACGGCCTTCATGGCCTCCGCGGACTTCTTCATCACATCGGGCCCGGCGGGCAGGTCGTCACCTCCGCCGCCACCCGCGGAGCAGGCCGGCATCAGCGCGAGCACGACAACGATCAGCAGCTTTCGGAGCATGAGCGGATCGTAGCGACCGCCCGGGAACGCCGGTGAGCCGTCGCCGATATCGGTTGGGCCTCAGCGCAGCTTCTTCAGGTGGTCGACGATGGGCCCGAACGCCTGCTCCAGCGCCTCCAGCTGGTCGTCGGTGAGCCGATCGACGAAATGCTCGCGCACGCTCGCGACGTGGTCGGGCGCCACCCGCTGGATCGTCGCCCAGCCCTCGTCGGTCAGGACGGCGAACGTGCCGCGCCGGTCGTCGCGGCAGTCTTCCCTGGTGACCAGCCCTTTGGCCTCCATGCGGGAGATCTGGTGCGACAGCCTGCTGCGCGACTGGATCGTGGCGTCGGCCAGGTCGCTCATCCGCATGCGCCGCTCGGGGCTCTCGGAGAGGTTGACCAGGATCTCGTAGTCGTTCAGCGAGAGCTGGTGCTCCTGCAGCTCGCGGTCGAGGCGGTGCATGAGAAGCTTGTGCAGCGCGAGATGCGTACGCCAGGCACGCTGTTCGGCGGGGGAAAGCCAGCGGGGCGCGCTCATGATCCCCAATCTATCGCACGCCCGCGGCGATGCGGCTACCTGCGGGGGGCCGCCGCACAGGGCCGCCGTACAGTGATCTGATGGAGGAGAAGTCGGGGGAGAGCCTGGCGACCGTGCTGGTCGCGGGCGCCGCGAACCTGACCATCGCCCTGGCCAAGCTCGTCGCGGGGCTGATCGGCGGCTCGGCCGCGATGTTGTCCGAGGCGGCCCACTCGGCCGCCGACACGATGACCGAGCTGCTGCTGCTGGTCTCCGTACGCCGGGCGGGCAAGCCGCCCGACGAGCGCCACCCGTTCGGCTACGGCAAGGCGGGGTTCTTCTGGGCGATGATGGCGGCGGTCGCGACGCTGGTCGGCGGGGCGGGCTTCTCCGTCACCCACGGGCTGCACGAGATCAGCCACGGCGAGGAGCTGGGCAACCTGACCCCGTCCTACGTCGTGCTGGCCGTCTCGTTCGTGATCGAGGGCATCTCGTTCACGAAGGCGTACTCGCAGTTGCGCGCCGAGGCCGGCAGGTACAAGGTGCGTCCGGTGCGACTGGTGCGGATCACGTCCGACACCGCGTTGAAGGCCGTGCTGTTCGAGGACGCCGCCGCGCTGGTCGGCCTGGTGATCGCGGCGCTCGGGCTGCTGGGGTCGCAGTGGTCCGGCTCGGCCCTGTGGGACGGCGCGGCCTCGGTCGCCATCGGCCTGCTCCTGCTGGTGGTCGCGCTCATCCTGATCCAGTCGAACCTGTCGCTGCTGATCGGCCAGGCCGCCCCCAGGCAGATCGAGGTCGGCATCCGCGCGGTGCTGCTGGCCCAGCCCGAGGTGGACGACGTGGTCGAGCTGCTGACGATGATGATCGGGCCGGGCTCCATCATGGTCGCCGCCAAGATCGACTTCCGGGACGAGGCGAGCGCTGCCGGGGTGGAGATCGCCTGCGACGAGATCGACCGGCGGCTGCGCGACCGCTTCTCCGGCGTCACCCTGGTCTTCCTCGACCCCACCCCCACCCGCCGCCGCTAGCCGGGCCCTCAGCGGGACGGGACGGGGACGCGCTCGGCCGGCGTGTCGGTGATGACGGCGACCCTGATGTCCGGGACGACCTGCCATTCCAGCAGGTGGCCGGCCGGCAGCGGGTCGACGGCGGTGGTGCGCAGCTCGTCCAGGGTGAGCTCGCCGCGTTTGACCAGGGCCTCCTTACGGGTCCAGTGGCGGATCAGCTCGTCGTTGCCGGTCACCAGGGCACGTTCGGCGGGGGTGAGCGCGTGGTCGGCCAGGCCCTCGTTCAGCGGGCCCGGCGGCACGTGCTCGGCGTCCACGCCGACCCGGCCGGGGCCGGCCGCGGCGCACACGTAGCCGCGGGTGTGGCTGAAGCTCACGCCCAGGCCGGGGGCCTCGCGCAGGTACGGCCTGCCGTGGCCGGGGCCGTGCACCTCGCAGTGCTGCAGCAGGGTCAGCTCCTCCGGCGGCAGATCGAGCACGGCCGCGGCGCACAGGCGGACGAGCAGGTGGGCCGCGACGAAACAGGCGCGGTCGGCGGGGAAGACGAACCGGTCGGCGCGTTCGCGCTCGGCGTCGGTCAGCCACGTCTCGGGGGCGCGCACCTCTTCGGGGCGGCCGCCCATCGCCAGGGGGACGATCGTCAGTCCTTCTTCTTCGCCGCGGGGTCATCGAGCTTGTACTGGTCCTCCGAGGCCGCGCCGAGCACGGTCACGTCCTGGACCTTCCAGGCGCCCTTCTGCTTCACAAGCGTGATCTTAAGGTGCGAATCCTTCACCGAGCGAATCGCCTGCGCGGTGTTCACCTGCTGGTCCACGACGACGATGGCGTGCGCGGTGGCCTCGTCGGCGTCGGCCAGGTATACCTCGCGGACCTTGGCCTGGGAGACGGCCTTGAGCTTGACGATCACCTGGGACATCGCGCCGCCGAACGCCGCGTCGTAGGTGGCCTGGAAGTCGCCCGTGGCCTGGGCGGACAGGGTCGAGCGGGTGCTCTGGAGGTCTTTGTAGTCGTAGCTGAGCAGGGCCTGGCTGAAGGCGCTCGCGGCGCCGGAGACCTCCAGGCGCAGGGCGCGTTCGCCCTCCAGGCGGGCCAGCGCGTCGCGGGCCCGGGAGGCGTCGACCCACTGCAGCACCGCCGTGGCCGCGACGGCCGCCGCCAGCATCGCGGCCAGCGCCCCGAGCAGCCGCGCCCGCGTGAACCGCCCGCCCGCCGCCGGCCCGGACACCGGCCCGCCGCCCGCGACCTCGGCGGGATCCTCGGCGGGGGTCTTGGGGGAGGGGGCGGTGGGGGCAGCAGCGGGAGCCACGGGCGGCGCGTCGGCGGCCGCAGGGACGGTGTCCAGGGTGGTATGGGGGGCGGTGTCCGGGGTGGTGCCCAGGGCGGTGTCGGATGCGGTGTCCGGGGTGGTGGGGGCGGGGGCGGCGAGGTGGTGGTCGGTGGTCATGGTGACTCCTCACGGCGGCGGGCTGCCCGGCCCGCCGCGATCCAGCCCACGATGCCACCACACACCACGACGGCGAGGAAGATCGCGACAATCAGCGGCGTGGGGCTCGGTGGGGTACGGGACGCGGCGCCGGCGGCGGCCACGCTGCTCGACGACTCCGGGGACGGCGGCTCGGACGCGCCGGACTTCTTCTTCCCGGCCACCGGGCCCCCGCCGTCCGGCCCGCCGGTGTCCCGGGCGGTTCTCGACGGGCCGGTGGCCGGGGTGGCGGCGGCGTCTCGGGCCGTCCTTGACGGGCCGGTGTTCGGGGTGGCGGAGGTGTCCCGGGCGGCCCTGGAGACGTCCGAAGTGGTGCTGGAGGTTTCCCGGGCGGTGCCGGCGGGGGTGTGCGAGGGGCAGGTGGCGAGCCGGGGGACGCGGGGCGGGCCGACGGGGCCCGCGTACTCCTCGGCCGGGGTGGGCCCGCCGGGCACGCTGAAGATGAACGACGCCTTGCCGTACACCGTGTCCCCCTGCCGTTCGCTGATGTCGTCGGCCAGGCTCAGCGCGGTCGGCACCACGCTCAGCAGGTGGTGCACGTCCTTCTCGGTCGCGGCGGAGAAGACCGGCCGGTGCGGCAGCCCGGCGGCGGTCAGCAGGCAGGAGAACCCGGGCCTGGACCTCCTGATCGCCGCGTCGAGCCGGGCGAACACGCCGGGGCCCTGGTCGAGGAAGGCGTTCAGGTCCGTGCGTGAGGCCCGCAGCGAGCCCGTGACGGCGCTCAGGTCCGTGATGCCGGCGGCCAGCCGGTCCTTACGGCCGGCCAGCGTGTGGGTGAGCCGGGTCAGCTGCACCGACAGGTCGTCCAGGGTTCTGGAGTCGTCGGCCAGGGTGCCGGTCAGGTCGTGGGCGTTCTCGATGACGGTCCTGATCGCGGGCGCGCGCCCGTCCAGGGCGGTGGCCAGCTCGTGGCTGATCGTCCTGGCGTCGTCGGCCGGCACCGCGTCGAGCAGCTTGCCCACGCCCTCGAACAGCTTGCGGTAGTCCAGCGGCACGGTGGTCCTCGAGAGCGGGATGGTGTCGCCGGGCGCGAGGGAGGGCGCGCCCACGCCGCCGGCGGGCGGCGACAACTCCACGTACGGCTCCCCGACCGCGGACTTGCGGCGCACCTCGGCCGTGCTGCCCTTGGGCAGTTTGATCTCCTTGTCGATGTCCAGCCCGACGACGATCCTCCCCGGCGCCAGCCGCACGTCGCCGATCCTGCCGACCCGCACCCCCAGGTACGCCACGTCGAAGCCGCGTACGAGACCGGGGGAGGAGGCGAACTCCGCCGACACCCGGTACGGCCGCTCGATCACGTCGAGCCGGATGATCGTGCTGAACGCCCAGATCGTCATGACCACGCCCAGCAGCACGAAGAAGCCGAGGTTGAGGTGCACGCGGTTCCTCATCGCGGCGGCTCCCACAGCAGGCGGAAGTCGCTCAGCCGGTCGGCGACCTTCCTCGCGGCGTCGGTCGCCCTGTTCCCGTCGGCCCCGGGCAGCAGCAGGCCCTTCAGCCAGACGTAGATCAGCACCTGCCCGTTGACCGTGATCGGCGGCGCGTCGATGAACGCCTGGATCCGCGCCACCAGCCCCTTGAGGTCGTCCTTGCCCCGCTGCATGGCCGAGGAGACGGCCTCCAGCTCGCGCAGCAGCGTGCGCAGCCGGGCCGCGTGCCGCGGGTACACGGTGAGGTTGGCCTCCCTGGCCAGGTCGGTCAGCGCCACGATGGCCCGCTTGACGTGCTTGCGGCCGTGCGCGACGCGGGTGGTGGCGGCGGCCAGGGCGCCGGGCAGCCGGTCCAGCTCGTCGCTGCCCTCGGCGAGGTCGTCGCCGAGCCTGGCCAGCGCGTCGATGCCGGTCGCCAGGTCCCGCCGGGCCGCGGCGTAGGCGTCGGTGACCTCGGCGGTCCGCCGGATCAGCTGGTTGACGTCGGCGCCCTTGCCGGCGAACGCGGTCGAGGCGGCGTCCAGGATCGCGTTGACGTCCTGGGCGCCGAGCGCCTCGACCAGCGGGCCGGCCTTGGCGGTGACCTGCTCGATGTCCGGTTCGACCGAGGTGTCGGCGATCGTGGCCCCGTCCGCCAGGTACGGGCCCGTGGCCAGGTCCCGGCCCGCGGGCGGGCTCAGCAGAACGTAGTTCTCGCCCAGTACGGACGTCTTGGCCACGGTCGCGGTGCTGCCCACGGGCACCCGGTGCGCGGACTGGATCGACATCGTCACCCTGGCCCGGTAGCCCTCCAGCCGGATGCCGGTCACCGTGCCCACGCGGACGTCGGAGATCTGCACGCTGTGCCCGGCCACCAGGCTCTGGACGTCGTCGAAGGTGGCGTTCAGCGTCAGGTCGCCGGTGGTCGCGCCGAGCGTGCGCAACGAGCAGGACGCGGTGAGGGTCAGTGCGGTGAAGGCCAGCGCGAGCAGCGCGGCCAGCGGGCGGGCCCTCATCGGGTGGCCTTCTTCCGCTCGAAGGGACAGTTGCTCAGCCCGGCCGGCAGGCACGGCACCTCGCCCAGGTTCAGCGCCTGGAACAGCGGCGTCAGCCAGGTCCTGGTCATCGCGTTGAGCACGACGCGGATCTTCAGCACGTGCCGGTCCCGGTCCCAGGAGTCGATCAGCACGTGGGCCAGATCGGCCGCGCCCTTGACCGCCCGCGCCATGGACTCGCTGTTGGCCCGGACCGTCAGCACCAGCTCGGCCAGCGTGCTCGCGGCCCGCGGCAGGCGTTCGGAGTAGGCCTCGATGATCAGGTCGCCGCGCCGGACGAAGCCCGCCATGTCCGCGACGAAGCCGCGCAGGCGCTGCCGCTCCTCGGCCAGGATCGCGCCGGCCTCGGCGAAGGAGTCGATCGCGCCGGTCACCTGGTCCTGCCGCCGGTTGAGGCCGGTGGCCAGCCGGTTCAGGCCCTTGGCCAGGGCGATGAGCTGCTCGTCCTGGCGGGCCAGGGTGTCGGTGAGCCGGGCGGTGCCGGCGATCGCGTCGTTGATCGTCCGGCCGCGCCCCCGTACGCCGTCGGCCAGGTTCCCGGCCACGTCGCCCAGCTTCTCGTCGTCGAGGGCGTCGGTGAGCCTGGTGAAGGCGGCCAGGGCGTCGTCGATCTCCACGGGCAGGTCGGTGCGCTCCAGCGGGATGACGGCGCCCGGCGCGATCCGCCGGTCGCCCGGCTTCCACGGCGGGTACAGCACGACGTTGCGCTCGCCCAGCGTGTTCTGCGGCGCGACCACCGCCTTGACCCCGGCCGGCAGCGGCACCTCGCGATCGACCAGCAGCTCGACGCGTACCTTGTCGCCGTCGATGCGGATCTTCTCCACGTGTCCGGCGTCCAGCCCCATGACCTTGACCCGGGCCTCCTCGTACAGGGAGGGCGTCTTGCGGAAGACCGCCACCAGCCGGTACGGCTGCTCGCCCAGCACCGAGCACCCGCCGTTCGCCGCCAGCAGCACCCCGGCCAGCAGGACCGCGAGGAGTCGTCTCATCGGTCGCTCCTCCTGTCCTTGGCGACGGCGGCCAGCACCTCGGGGTCGATCGGGCCGAGACCCGTGGCGACGGCCTCCAGCCACGGCCCCTGACCGCCCATGGTGGCCAGGCCGGAGAACGTCGGGCCCGCCCAGGCCAGCAGCGAGTTGAGCCGCTCGCCGCTGCCGCTCAGCCGGGTGGTGACGGCCGTGCTGTCGTCCAGGACCCTGATCAGGGCCCGCTCGTGCTCGTCGATCAGGCGGGTGGTGCTCCGCACCAGGCCGCTGCCGTCGCCGAGCAGGGTGCGCAGCTCCTTCCTGCGGGCGCGCAGCTCGTTCAGCATGATCTGGACGGCGTCGATGAGCCGGCCGAGCTGGCGGTCCTTCCTCTCCAGCAGGTCCATGATCTTCGTGCCGTTGTCGAGCAGCCGCTGGAGTTGCGGCTCGCTCCTGCTGACGGTGTCCGACAGGTCGCCGATGTTCTTCAGCAGCCTGCTCACCCGGCCGCGCCGGGAGGCGTCGATCTTGCCCAGCTCGGTGAGCAGGTCGTCCACGGCGTCGGTGTCGAGCCGCCGGACCAGCCGGGTGGCGTCGTTGACCGCGTCGTTGACGAGCGTCGGCACGCCGGTCCGGTCCACGGGGATGCGCCGCCGCGCCTCGGGGAGCTGGTCGAGGTACGGGGCGGCGACCGGGCCGGTGAGCTTGACGTAGCGGCCGCCGAGCAGGTTCGACAGGGCGATGTCGGCGCGGGTGGACCGGCCGAGCCGCACGCCGTCGTCCACCTTCCAGGTGACGACCACGTTGCCCTGGGCGTAGTCGGCGCGCACCTCGGTGACCTTGCCGACCCGCACCCCGGCCACGCGCACGTCGTTGCCGGTGCGCAGGCCGCCCGAGTCCACGAAGACGCCCGACATGGAGTAGCCGCCTTCGAGCAGCCCCAGGTTGCCCACCAGGAACGTGGCCACCAGCAGCGCGCCCAGCACGGCCACCGACACCAGGCCCACCACGACCCTGTTCCGGTCCCGGAACGATTTGACCGCCATCACCGGCCCACCAGCAGCCTGCGCAGGTCCTTCTCGCTCTGGACCCGGGTGTTGCGCAACGGCGGCGGCGACCGCATGGGGTACGGGCACGGCGACGGCCCGAGCGCCAGGCAGGGCACGGCGGTGATGAAGTAGTGCCCGCGGTCCACGGTCGAGTAGGCGCGGGCGAACAGCGGCTGGAACGTGCCGACCGTCCTGTCGATCTCGCGGACGTGCCGCCGGATGCCGCCGGTCAGCCCGGACAGGTTCTCCACCACCCGGCCCAGCTCGCCGGCGTTCTTCCCGATCACCTCGTCGGAGGTGTGGAAGGTGGCCGACAGCTCGACGAGGGCGTCGTCCACCAGCTTGCGGTTGCCGGCGAACGCCTCCGAGAGCGTCACCAGGTCGTCCACCAGGCGTTCGATCTGCCGGTCGCGCCGGGCCACCACGCCGGTGACCGTCGCGTAGTCCTTCAGCAGCTTCTCGATGGTCGTCCTGCGTTCGGCGAGCGTGCCGGTGACGGCGTCGACGTTGTCCAGCAGCCGCGGGATGTTCCGGTCGTTGCCCTTCAGCGACCTGGCCGCGGCGGTGAGGAGCTGGTTGATCTGCTCGGGGTCCAGGCTGCGGGTCAGCGGGCCGAGGTCGCCGACCAGCTCGCCGATGTCCACCACGGACGAGGTGCGGACGATGCGCGACCCCGGTGGCAGCCGGCCCGGCGCGGTGCCCGGCAGCAGGTAGACCACGCGCTGGCCGATGGCGTTGCGCCAGCGTACGGCCGCCTCGGTGTCGGTGGGCAGCCGGACCTCGTCGCGCACCTCCATGGTGACCTCCGCCCGGCCGGCCACCACCTCGATCGACTCCACCTGGCCGACCGGCGCTCCGGCGATCTTGACCTGGTCGCCCTCGGTCAGCCCCGACACGTCGTCGAACGCGGCCACCAGCCGGTAGCCGCCGTCGGTGCCGACCCGGGCGATCTGGATGGTGATCAGCACGATCAGCGACATCGTCAGGCCGACGAACAGGGCGAACCGGACGAACGTCCACCGGCGTGCGACCCGCGTCCTGGAGACCGCCACCTCAGCGCCTCCCGTCGGTGGGGCCGCAGACGCCGACGACCAGCTCGCAGACGTCGGTGGCGACGAACGCCTCGACCTGGAGCATGCCGCTGCCGTCCGGCCCCGGTGTCTCGATCAGCTCGTTGAGCAGGTCCACCAGCCGGCCCAGCCCGCGTACGCCGTCGCCGGCCAGGCCGAGCTGGGCGTAGATCAGGGCGGCCACGCGCTCGCCGGAGTGCACGGCCGCGCGCAGGTCCTGGCGGTGCGCGCGCAGGCCGTGCGCGGCCAGGCCGGAGACGGAGGTGATCTCCTGGAGCAGGGCGCGCACCTTGTCGGCCCGCCTGAGCAGGTCGGGGGTGATGACGTCGGCGTCGGAGGCGATCGAGACCAGTTCGTCGCCCTTGTCGGACAGGGCCGTGCCGAGCGCGGCGGCGTCGTGCAGGAACCGCCGGGCCCGCTCCCGCTGCCGGTGGGCGACGCCGACGACCGTGCCCGCGTCGCCGATCAGCTCGCGCAGGTTGCGGCCCTCGCCGTCCAGCCCCTTGGCCAGGGTGTGCACGATGACCGTGACGTCGCGGGGGTCGACGGCGTCCAGGCCCCGGTAGGCGTCGCCGAGCGTGTCGGACAGGTCGAGCGGCTCCTTCGTGTCGGTGATGACCGAGCCGCTGTCCAGGTACGGCCCGGTGGTCTCGCCGGCGCCCGGCCGCAGGTCGATCATCTTCGGGCCGAACACCGACAGCGGCTCGACCGCCGCGACGGTGGTCCGCGGCACCTTCACGCCGGGCTGGAGGTGCATCGTGACCACGGCCCGGCCCCTGGCGTCCAGGGTCACGTCCGTCACGTCGCCGACGGTGATGCCGCGGATCTTGACCTTGGAGTTGGTGTCCATGCCCTGCCCGGCCCGGCCGAACACCGCCTCGATCCGGGTGCCGCGCGCCTCGGTGGCGCCGCGCACGACCAGGAACGTCGCCGCGGCCAGCGCCAGGACCACGCCCAGGGCGATGCCGAGGCGGACGGCGAGCGGAAGTTCGAATCGGGACACCGGCTCACCCCGTCAGCGGAATGTTGCCGCCGCCGCCCCAGAACAGGAACGACAGCAGCAGGTTCAGCAGCACGATCGTGACGATCGACTGGCGGATGGCGCGCCCGGCCGCCACGCCCACGCCCACCGGTCCGCCGGTGGCGTGGAAGCCGTGGTAGCAGTGGATCACGATGACGGCGAAGGCGAAGATCCCGACCTTGACCAGGCTGTAGACGATGTCGCTGACCGGCAGGTACAGGTAGAAGTAGTAGTCGTAGGCGCCGGGCGCCAGGCCGAACAGCGCCGTGCACATCAGGCGGGTGGCGAAGAAGCTGGCGAACAGCGCGATCAGGTAGATCGGCAGCAGCGCCAGCAGCGCCGCCACCACGCGGGTGCAGATCAGGTAGGTGAAGGCGTTGATGCCCATCACCTCCAGCGCGTCGATCTCCTCCGAGATGCGCATCGCCCCGAGCTCGGCCGTGAACGCCGAGCCCACCTGCGCGGCCAGCGCGGTCGCGGCGATGATCGGGGTGATCTCGCGGACGTTGGCGAAGCTGCCGATCAGCCCCACGAACGACTCCGCGCCGATGGCCTGCAGCCCCTGGTAGCCCTGCAGGCCCACGGTCGCGCCCACGACGAACGCCATCGTGAACACCACGAAGATCATGCCGCCGCCGATGACGGTCGCGCCGACGCCCACCACGACGTCGCTGACCTGCCCGATCACGACCTTGCGGTAACGCAGCCGCAGGACGACGTCGCGGACGGAGTAGAAGAGCACCTTCCCCACGAACAGCGGCCAGTCGGCGAGTGTCGCGAACCGCTCGGCCAGGTCCCGCCCGCGGTGGGCGATCCCGGGCCCGGCCGCCGACGTCGCCGTCACATCGACCTCGGCGGGTAGGCCAGGAAGTAGACGGCCGAGATCACGTAGTTGAACGTGAACACCAGCATGAACGTCAGCACGGTCGCCTGGTTGACCGCCCGTCCCACGCCCACCGGGCTGGTCGCGCACGTCATGCCCTTGTAGCAGGCCACGGCGGCGGCGACGAAGCCGAAGATCCACGCCTTGAACAGGGTGACGTACAGGTCGGAGCCGACGACCAGGGACAGCGCGCCGTCGAAGTACGCGCCCGGCGTGACGCCCTGCACCACCACGTTGAAGAAGTAGCCGCCGGTCGCGCCGGCCAGGATGACCAGCGGGCACAGGCAGACCGCGATCGTGGAGGCGGCCCACATGCGCGGCGTGACCAGGCGGTGGACGGGATTGACCGACATGACCTCCATGGCGCTCAGCTCGTCGCGGATGTGCCGCGCGCCGATGTCGGAGGTCATCGCGCTGCCGCCGGCCCCGGCGATCAGCAGCGCGCTGGCCAGGGGCGCCACCTCACGGATCAGGCCGACGAAGACCGCGCTGCCGGTGGCCGAGCCGGCGCCGAGCTGCCAGGCCAGCTCGCCCACCTGCAGCGCCACGGTGGCGCCCAGCGGCAGGGAGACGAGCAGCACCGGGACGCTGGTGACCTTGGCGAGGAACCAGCACTGGTCGACGAACTCCCACCACCAGCTCCTGACGTCCCAGGTGCGGCGTAAGCCCTCCAGGACGATGACGAACAGCTCGCCCACCTGGCCCAGCAGCGACCCGGCCGTGCGTCCGACGTACCCGGACAGGGCCATCAGGCGCCTGTCCGCACGCGTGTACCCGCCATGACCACCTCCGCCTACGGAGCAGTCACCTTACTGACGGGTTGTCTAGTAGTCGATGCCTTGTCGGGAATTTGCGCAAAAACTATGAGACCTGGGTCACACCTTGTCAGCCGTCTACGAAAAGTGACCGGGTGGTCACGACCGGACGACGTTCATCCACGACTCGATCTCGTCGGGGTGGCGGGGGAGGGCCTTCGACATCAGGGTGGCGCCCTCGGCGGTGACCACCAGGTCGTCCTCGATGCGGATGCCCATGCCGCGCAGCTCGGCGGGCAGGGTCAGGTCGTCGGGCTGGAAGTACAGGCCGGGCTCGACCGTCAGGACGTTGCCCTCCTCCAGCACGCCGTCGAGGTAGACCTCGGCCCGCGACCTGGCGCAGTCGTGCACGTCGAGGCCGAGCATGTGGCCGCTGCTGCACAGCGTGTAGCGCCGGTACAGGCCCGACTCCATGAGGGCGTCGGGGGAGTCCTTCAGCAGGCCCCAGTCGTGCAGGCCCTCGCAGATGACGCGCATGGCCGCCAGGTGGAAGTCGCGGAAGCTCGCGCCGGGCTTCAGCGCCGCGATGCCGGCGTCCTGGGCGGCCAGCACCAGCTCGTACGCCTGTCGCTGCGCCCCGGTGAACCGGCCCGACAGCGGGAACGTCCGGGTGACGTCGGCGGTGTAGAGGGTGTCGGTCTCGACGCCTGCGTCGAGCAGGAGCAGGTCGCCCTCGGCCAGCGCGCCGTCGTTGCGGATCCAGTGGAGCACGCAGGCGTGGGCGCCGGAGGCCACGATGCTGTCGTAGCCGACCGCGTTCCCCTCCAGGCGCGAGCGCAGCCCGAAGACGCCCTCCAGGTAACGCTCGCCGCGCGGGTGGCCGAGGGCCGCGGGCAGGGCGCGCACGACGTCCTCGAAGCCGCGCACGGTGGCGTCCACGGCCGACTGCAGCTCGCCGACCTCCCACTCGTCCTTGACCAGCCGCATCTCCGACAGGAACACCTCCAGCTCGGCGTCGCGGCCGCCCGCCGGCACCAGCGCGTCGACGGAGGCGTCGACGCCGCGCAGCACGCGGGCCGGGCCCTCGGGCCGCAGGTCGCGGATGTGCGCGCACTCGATCTGGTACAGCTCCGACGCCTCGGCCAGGTCGGGCCTGCGGCCCACCCAGAACTCGCCGTAGCGGCGGTCGCGGTAGAACTCCTCGCCCTCCTCGCGCGGCGAGCGCGGGCGCACGTACAGCACGGCCTGCCCGGACGGCTCGATGACCAGCACGTCGCCCGGCTCGCCCGCGCCCGTCAGGTAGGAGTACGCGCTGTGCGGCCGGAACCGGTAGTCGCTGTCGTTGCTGCGCACCTTGAGCGTGCCCGACGGGACGACCAGGCGCTCACCGGGGAATCGCGCGGCCAGCGCCGCCCTGCGCCGGGCCGCCCAGGGAGCGATCGGCAGCGCGGTCACGCCGATGCGCCGGGTGTCGGCCCAGCCGGTGCGCATGAACGCGGCCAGCTCCGGGGTGATGGGCAGGTCGTGGCTTCCGGTGTTGAGCTGCTCGGTCATCGATGCCTTCCACGTCGTCGGAGATGCGGCAAGCCAGCCTACGTGACCGCTTGACGGGGTCCCCACTCGGTTGTTTGCCTGTGAGGACCGGGCATAAGCCGGCCCTCGGCCGGGGACATTGGGAGCAGAGGTGGTGCACATGCTCATCGGGACGATCCTGCGCAACAAGGGAAGCGCTGTTACCACGGTGGCGCCGGTGGCGACGGTTCGGGAACTGCTCGGCAAGCTCGCCGACCACAACATCGGCGCGGTCGTCGTCTCCACCGACGGCACGACGATCCAGGGGATCGTCTCCGAGCGCGACGTGGTGCGGCGGCTGCACGACCGGGGCCCGGAGATCCTCGACGCGCCGGTCTCCTCGATCATGACGACCGAGGTCCGCACGGCCGGGCCCGGCGACAACGTCGACGAGCTGCGCCGGACGATGACCACCCACCGGTTCCGCCACATGCCCGTGGTCGAGAACGGCCGCCTGGTGGGCATCGTCAGCATCGGCGACGTGGTCAAGAGCGCGATCGAGGAGCTGGAGACGGAGAAGGCGTCGCTCGTCGACTACCTCCACCGCTGACAGGGGCGTTGACAGGGGCGTCGATGGAGATGGCACCCTTGGGTCCGTGACGTACGGCCCCCCTGAGCCCCCTCGGGCGACGAGCAGTCCGCCGATCATCCTGCTCGTGTCCGGGCTGGCCGCCGTGGTGGCCTTCATCCTGGGCGTCTTCGTCGGGTACGGGGCGGAGGGCTCGTCGGCCTCGCCGGCCCCCAGGGTCACGGTGACGGTCGAGGGCACCGGCCCGCCCTCGGCCTCCGGCCCCGCCACCCAGCCCGCCCCGACGGACGCCCCGCAGACCGACCCCCTCCAGCCCGGTCCGACGCAGCCCGGTCCCGCCCAGACCGGCCCTGCTCAAACCGGACCAACGCAGCCTGGACCCGCGCAGCCTGGACCTGCGCAGACCGGACCCGGGCAGACCGGGTCGACGGCCGGGATGCGGACGTTCGTCGTGGGTGTGGACATCCAGCCCGGCACCTACCGCACGACCGGTCCCGTCGCGGGCTCCACGAACTGCTTCTGGGCCCGGCTGAACAGCACGTCCCCCGACCTCGGCTCGGTGATCAACGCGGGCGCCCCGACCGGGCCGGCGAGCGTTACCATCGAGCCGGGCGACAAGGCGTTCCAGACCGCCGGATGCGCACAGTGGACCAAGGCGTGACGGCCGCCATGACCGGCCGCGTGGGCGACGACGCGGCGGGGCGTTTCGTGCTCGGCGCGCTGGCCGAGCGCGGGGTGGACGTCTCCCACTGCGTGACCGACCCCCGTCCCACGGCCATGACCGTCGTGCTCGCCGACGGGACGGACCGGGCCATCCTCACCTCGCCGGGCTGCCTGCCGTACCCGACCGCCGGGGACGTGCCGCGCGGCCTGGCCCGGCACGTGCACGTGTCGTCGTACTTCCTGCAGCCCGGACTGGCGGCGGGGCTGCCCGCGCTGCTGGCGGAGCTGCGCGCGGCGGGCGCCACGACCTCGCTGGACACCAACGACGACCCGGCCGGCGGCTGGGACGGCCTGGCGGACGTGCTCGCCGCCACCGACGTGTTCCTGCCCAACGCCGGCGAGGCCAGGGCGATCGCGGCCCGCCTGTCCGGCGCCCGTGACGGGCCGCTGGAGGCCGTCGACACCGTCGGCGCGGGCGACAGCTTCGACGCGGGCTACCTCGCCGCCAGGCTGCGCGGGATGAGCCGGCGCGAATGCCTCGACGTGGCCGTGGCCTGCGGATCGTTGTCCACCCGCGCGGCCGGCGGCACCGCCGCCCAACCCGCCTGGAAGGAACTGTGAAGACCGCCGTGCCGCGTCGTTGCGCAGGTGAGTCCCGCTGGAGGAGGATGCGCTCAGCCCAACAAGGAGGATGACATGTCGGTGTTGCAGAGCTTCCTGGACAGCGTGCGCGGCGGCGCGATCGAGGTGGTCGACCTCACCGCGCCCCTCTCCTCCGAGACGCCGATCCTCCAGTTGCCCGAGCCGTTCGGCAACACCATCCCGTTCCGGCTGGAGGAGATCAGCCGCTACGACGACCGCGGCCCCGCCTGGTACTGGAACGACATCCACACCGGCGAGCACTCCGGCACCCACTTCGACGCCCCGATCCACTGGGTCACCGCCCGCGACGGCCAGGACGTCTCCCAGGTGCCCGTACGCAGCCTGATCGCGCCCGCGGTCGTGCTCGACTTCGCCGCCGAGGCGTCCAAGGACCCCGACTTCCTCCTGCAGATCGACCACGTCAAGGAATGGGAACGCGCCAACGGCCCGCTGCCCGACGGCGGCTGGCTGCTCTACCGCACCGGCTGGGACGCCCGCTCCGCCGACCAGGCCGCCTTCCTCAACGCCGACGAGACCGGCCCGCACTCGCCGGGCATCTCGGTCGAGTGCGCCTCCTGGCTGGCTGCCGAGACCCCGATCCTCGGGCTCGGCGTGGAGACCGTCGGCACCGACGCCGGGGCCGCCCACTCCTTCGACTCGCCCTTCCCCTGCCACTCCTTCCTGCTCGGCGCGGGCAAGTACGGCCTGACCCAGCTCCGCAACCTCGACCGCCTGCCGGTGACCGGCGCCGCCGTGGTCGCCCCGCCGCTGCCCATCGTCGGCGGCTCCGGCAGCCCCGTCCGCGTCCTGGCGCTGGTGGAACGTTGACCGTCCCGGAGACGGCGGCCGCGGCGGTCGGCCGGGCGCTGGCCGCCCGCGGCGTCCGCACGGCGTTCGGGGTGGTCGGCAGCGGCAACTTCCACGTCACGAACGCGCTGGTCGAGCACGGCGTGCGGTTCGTCGCCGCGCGGCACGAGGGCGGGGCGGCGACCATGGCCGACGCCTACGCCCGGATGAGCGGCGAGGTCGGCGTCGTCACGGTCCACCAGGGGCCGGGGCTGACCAACGCGATGACGGGGATCACCGAGGCGGCCAAGAGCCGTACGCCGATGATCGTCCTGGCCGGTGAGGCGACGGACGCGCGCTCCAACTTCCACATCGACCAGGACGCCCTGGCCGCGGCGGTGGGCGCGGTCCCCATGCGCCTCACGGACGCCGCGCGGGCCGAGGAGCAGGCGTTCGACGCCTTCCGCGTGGCCAGCCTGGAACGCCGTACGGTCCTGCTGAACCTGCCGCTCGACGTGCAGTCCGCCCCCTCGGGCTCCCGCGCCCCCGCACCTCTCCTGACCGGCGCGGCCGGGCCCGGCCGGTCAGGCGCGGAGGACACGACGGCCCGGCCCGACCTGTCGGGCGCGGAGGACACGACGGCCGAGCTCGGGCGGTTGCTGGCCGGGTCGCGGCGGCCGGTGTTCGTCGCGGGCCGCGGCGCCCGGCACGCCCGCCGCGAGCTGGAGGCGCTGGCCGACCGCACCGGCGCCCTGCTGGCCACCTCCGCCGTCGCCAAGGGCCTGTTCCGCGGCAGCCCCTGGGACCTCGACGTGAGCGGCGGCTTCGCCACCCCGCTGGCCGCCGAGCTGATCCGCGGCGCGGACCTGATCGTCGGCTGGGGCTGCGCCCTGAACATGTGGACGACCCGCCACGGCTCGCTGATCCCGCCGGAGGCGAAGGTGGCCCAGGTCGACCTCGACCCGGCGGCCGTCGGCGCGCACGTCCGGGCCGACCTGGGGGTGGCCGGGGACGTCCGCGCCGTGGCGGCGGTCCTCACCGGGCCGGGCGGCGCCGCGCCTGGCTACCGGTCGGCCGAGCTGGCCCGGCGGATCAGGGACGAGGGGCGCTGGCGCGCGGTGCCGTACCGGGACGAGAGCGGCGCGGGCCGCATCGACCCGAGGACGCTCACCATCGCCCTGGACGACCTGCTCCCGAGCGAGCGCGTCGTGTCCGTGGACTCCGGCAACTTCATGGGATACCCCTCGATGTTCCTGGACGTGCCGGACGCGGGCGGGTTCTGCTTCACCCAGGCGTTCCAGTCGGTCGGGCTCGGCCTGGCGACCGCGATCGGGGCCGCCCTGGCCCGTCCGGACCGGCTCCCCGTGGCCGCCCTGGGCGACGGCGGCGCGCTCATGGGCATCGCCGAGCTGGAGACCGTCGTCCGGCTGGGGCTGCCCATGGTGGTCGTGGTCTACGACGACGAGGCGTACGGGGCGGAGGTGCACCACTTCGGGCCGCACGGGCATCCGCTCGGCACGGTCCGCTTCCCGCCCGCCGACCTGGCCGCGATCGCCCGGGGCCACGGGTTCGCGGCGGTGACCGTCACGGACGTCGCCGGGCTGGCGGGCGTGGCCGAATGGCTCAAGGGGCCCAGGGACCGCCCGCTGCTGGTGCACGCCAAGATCACCGGCGAGCACGGCTCCTGGTGGCTGGAGGAGGCCTTCAAGGGCCACTGAGGAGAACGCGGGGGAGGGGCGGGGTGCCGAAGAGCGGTCAGAGTTTGCGGTAGGTGCGGGCCTCTTCGGCGGCGGCCAGCACGTCCGCCAGCGACCCGCCCGTGCACGCCGCCACGCACGCCGCCACCGCACCCTCCACGAACGGCACGTCCGCGATCACGATGCGGCCGTCCTCCTCCAGCAGCCGGGCGGTCAGCACCGAGCTGCCGAGGTCAGGGATGATCAGCACGCCGTCCCCCCGGTCCACGCTGCGCACCGCCTGCTCGACGAGGTCGAAGCTGGTGCCCAGGCCGCCGTCCGCGGTGCCGCCGGCCGCCGCCACCGGCACGGGCTCCGCGGCGATCCCCAGGGCCAGCGCCGCGGTCTCGGCCGCCAGCCCGGCACTGTGCGAGACCAGCACCACCCCGACCATCAGCCCTCCGCCCGTCCCTGGCCCTCCGCCGCTGTCCGGCCCTCTGCCGGGGTCCGGCTCTCTGTCTGGTTCCGGCCTTCTGCCCGGTTGCGGGCCACCGTGGCCAGGGCGCGCATGATCAGGGCTGCCGAGGCCGCTCCCGGGTCCTCGTATCCCACGCTGCGTTCGCCCAGGTAGCTGGCCCGGCCCTTGCGGGCCTGGAGGGGGATCGTCTCCCGCGCGCCCTCGGCCGCCGCGTCCGCCGCCCGTTCGAACGCCTCCAGCGCTCCGATGCCGTCCCGTACGGCCAGCGCCAGCGACCGGGAGGCCGGGACCAGCGCGTCCACCATGGTCTTGTCGCCCAGGACCGCCTTGCCCAGCCGTTCCAGCGCGACCACCCCCTCCTCGAACGCCGCCTCGAAGCGGGCCAGCGTCACCGGGGACTCCAGCGTCCGGCCCATCTGGCGGAACATCGACCCGTACAGCGGGCCGGAGGCGCCGCCGACGCGGCGGATGAGGGCCGTGCCCGCGTCGGCCAGCACCTGCCCGGGGGAGCCCGGCGGCCGGTCGGCCAGCGCCTTGGCGACCTCGGTGAAGCCGCGGTCGAGGTTCGCGCCGTGGTCGGCGTCGCCGATGGCCGCGTCGAGCTCCGTCAGCCGCCCGCGGTCGCGGCGGACCAGCCGGGCCGCCTCGTCGAGCCAGTCCGCGAAGAAGCGGGTGTCCATCAACGCCCCCAGCGCAGCGCCGGCGTCTCGACGGGCGCGTCCCAGAGCCGGGTGAGCGTGTCGTCGAGCCGGCACACGGTGACCGAGAAGCCCTGCATGTCCAGGCTCGTCACGTAGTTGCCGACGAGCGAGCGGGCCACCCGCGCGTCCTTGCCCTTCACGAACGCCGCGACCTCGGCGAACAGCACGTACAGCTCCATGAGCGGGGTGCCGCCCATGCCGTTGACCATGACCAGCAGGTCGCCGCGGAGCGGCAGGTCGCTGTGCAGGGCCTCCATGGCGACGGCGGCCAGCTCGCGGGCCGAGGCCATCGGCACCCGCGTGCGGCCCGGCTCGCCGTGGATGCCGATGCCCAGCTCCACGTCCGTCTCGGGCAGGTCGAACGTCGGCTTGCCCGCCGACGGCGTCGTGCACGAGGTCAGCGCGATGCCGAACGACCGGCTGCGCTCGTTCACCTCACCGGCCACCCTGGCCACCTCGGTCAGCGGCGCGCCCTCCTCGGCCAGCGCGCCCGCGATCTTCTCCACGAACAACGTCGCGCCCGTGCCGCGCCGCCCGGCCGTGTAGAGCGAGTTCTGGACGGCCACGTCGTCGTCGACCAGCACGGAGGCGACGTCGTTGTCCTCGGCCAGCTCGGCGGCCATCTCGAAGTTGAGCACGTCGCCGGTGTAGTTCTTGACGATGTGCAGCACGCCGGCGCCGCCGTCGACGGCCTTGGTGGCGTCGATGATCTGGTCGGGCACGGGCGAGGTGAAGATCTCGCCGGGGCAGGCGGCGTCCAGCATGCCGTGGCCGACGAACCCGGCGTGCAGGGGCTCGTGGCCCGAGCCGCCGCCCGACACCAGCCCCACCTTGCCGGGGCGTGGCCCCGCGGCCCGGTAGACCACGCGGTCCTGGACCCTCAGCGCGGGATGGGCCGCGGCCATGCCGTTCAGCGCGTCCTCCACCACGGAGTCGGCGGTGTTGATGAGCTTCTTCATGGTCAAAACATCTGCCCGTTCTCGCGGGAGGGCAAGCGCCGCCGCGTGAACAGGGGCGATGTCCTACGATCTCGTGACCAGAGCCGATCTTTTCCGGGCGGGTACGGGTCTCCCGAGTGGCCTGCCGACCGGCGTGAGTAGGCTACCTTCTGCTCATGGCTGAGATTGTGTACCCGCCGGTGATCGCCGCCGCGCGGACCCTCTTTCGCGTGCTCGACTACCGCTTCCACATGGAGGGCACCGAGCACGTGCCGCGGACCGGGGGAGCGGTGCTGGTGAGCAATCACATCAGCTATCTCGACTTCATCTTCGCGGGGTTCGCCGCGCTGCCGTCCAAGCGGCTGGTGCGCTTCATGGCCAAGCAGGACGTCTTCGACCACCGTGTCTCCGGGCCGCTGATGCGCGGCATGCACCACATCCCGGTCGACCGCGGGGCCGGGGCGGGCTCGTACGCCACCGCGCTGCGCAAGCTCAAGGCCGGCGAGGTGGTGGGCGTCTTCGCCGAGG
This sequence comes from Nonomuraea sp. NPDC005692, assembly GCF_040631115.1. Classification (NCBI taxonomy): domain Bacteria; kingdom Bacillati; phylum Actinomycetota; class Actinomycetes; order Streptosporangiales; family Streptosporangiaceae; genus Nonomuraea; species Nonomuraea sp. NPDC005692. The sequence goes on from NZ_JBEXYU010000003.1 coordinate 470,253, forward strand.
CCACGATCAGCCGCTCCTTCACCGTCAAGGAGATCAAGAACGGCGCCATCCGCATGGCCCAGGCCACCAACGTGCCGGTCATCCCGGTCGCCCTGTGGGGCAGCCAGCGGTTGTGGACCAAGGGCCGTCCCAAGCAGCTCACCCAGCGGCACGTGCCGATCACCATCCTGGTGGGCGAGCCGTTCCACCCCAAGCGCGGCGAAGACGTCAACCAGCACACCGTCGACCTGCACACGCGCCTGTCGGAGCTGGTCGACCGGGCGCAGCGCACCTACCCCGAGGTGCCGCCGGGCGTGTGGTGGCAGCCCGCGCACCTGGGCGGCACCGCGCCCACCCCCGAGGAGGCGGCCGCCATGGACGCCGCCGAGGCCGAGGCCCGCGCCCAGAAGGACTGAGCCCGCCGGAGCCGGTTCAGATGGCGGCCTGGTAGGCGCTGGCGCGCATGCCCGCCAGCAGGCCCGCCGTCTGCTCCGGCGTGTAGCGGCGCACCGGGTCGTGGTGGAGCAGCCCCTCGATGAGGGGGCGCATCACCCCGGCCCGCCGCGGCGGCGGGTAAGGGCCGCTGCGGGCCATGCCGAGCACCGTGGCCGCGTCCTGCCCGGGGTAGGGCGGCTGGCCCTCGACGGCGCTGTAGAGCGTCGCGCCGAAGGACCACATGTCGGCCTCCTTGCTGGCCGGCCCGCCGTGCAGCCGCTCCGGGGCCATGAACGCGGGCGTGCCGCGCAGCCGCCGCGAGGTCGTCATGCGGATGTCGCCCTCGGCCGTGGCGATGCCGAAGTCGGTCAGCACCACGCGGTCGCCGGTCAGCATCACGTTCGCGGGCTTGACGTCGCGATGGAGCACGCCGGCCTTGTGCGCGGTGCGCAGCGCGGCGAGCAGGTGCTGCCCGATCGCCACCACCGACTGCGCGGGCAGCGTGCCCACCTGGGAGAGCAGCTGGTGGAGTGAGAGCCCGTGCAGGTACTCCATCACGATCCAGAGCTTGCCGCCCACTTCCATCAGGTCGTGGACCGTGACGATGTTGGGGTGCGTCAGGCCGGCCGCCATCCGGGCCTCACGCAGCACCCGGCGGCGAACCATCTCGGCCTCACCGGCCAGAGTCAGCTCCTTCAACGCCACCTCTCGGTGGAGGAGCCGATCGAACGCCCGCCAGACGACTCCCATACCCCCACGACCGGCCTCCTCGTTCAGGAGGTACCGTCCGCCGATCTCCCGCATACCATCCCCTCAAGCTCGGGGATAATCATGTCATCTCCGCACACGGCATAGGGTGCCTAACGTGATCTGGATATGTCGGAAAGTGTAGGTTCGCTGGTCAGCGCCGCAGAAATTCGCCCAGGCAGGGCGCGCCACACCAGCCCCACAGCCACCAGGCACAGCCCCGCGGCCCCGGCCAGCACGGTGGCCAGCCCGAACAGGTCGCCCACCACGCCGGCCAGCGCCGCGCCCACCGGCATGCCGCCCATGCCGACCAGCCGGTAGGCGGAGTTCACCCGGCCCAGCATCTCGCCCGGGATCAGCCGCTGCCGCACCGAGACGACCAGCACGTTGGCCGCCGCCCCCGTCACGCCCCACATCACCGCGACCGGGTACAGCGCCCACGGCGACGGCACCAGCATGGGGACGAGCAGCAGCAGGCTGCTGATCAGCCACGCCCCCACCAGCGTGCCGCTCTCGCCGATCAGCCGCGTGACCGGCCCGGTCAGCGGCGAGCCGAGCACCGCGCCGGCCGCGAACGCCGTCATCATGAGGCCGTAGCCGCTCGGGTCGAGGCCGATGCGCGACCCGTCGCCGACGGCCCACAGGACGAAGACGGCGAAGTATCCGGCGTTGGCCAGGTTCAGCATGCCCGCGGAGATCGCCAGCCTGCGCAGGAACCGGTGGGCCCACAGGTAGCGCAGCGCCTCGCCGATGTCGGCGCGCAGCGGCCGGCGCGGCCCGGACGCGGCCGGAGCGGCCCGGAAGGAGCCGGCCATGCCGGTCAGCAGCAGGGCGGCGGCGGCGTACAGGAGGGCGGGGGCGCCGAAGAGGGCGGCGGGCAGCAGGCCGACGAGCAGCCCGGCCAGCGGCGCGCCGACGAAGTCGTTGCCCACGGTCTGGACGCCGACGATCCGGGCGTTGGCCCTGGTGAGGTCGTCCTTGGAGACGGTCATGGGCAGGACGGACTGCGCCGAGGTGTCGGCGAAGACCTCGCTCACCCCGGCCGCGAAGACCACCGCGAGCAGCGTCCACAGGTTCAGCAGGCCCGCCATCGCCAGCAGCGCCGCCACCGCCAGCACCGCCGTACGCGCGGTGTTGGCCAGCGTCATGACCCGGCGGCGGTCGACCCGGTCGGCGACCGCCCCCGCGTGCAGCGCGAACAGCAGCCAGGGCGCGGTCGCGGCGGCACCGGCCAGGGACACCAGCGTGGGGGAGCGGCTCATGGACACGGCCAGCAGCGGCGCGCCGACCCGCAGGACACCATCGGCCAGGTTCGACAGCGCGGTGGACGACCAGAGAAACCAGAAGGCCCGGCCGAGACGGTTCATGGTGCAACCCCGATAGTGTGTAAGCAAAAGTGTGCATAGATTCCTTTGCAAAGATAGGCTTGCACAGTGACAGAAGGCAAGAGCTTCTCCGCCCGCACCCTCGACGCGAAGGCGCTGAAGTCGTTCGCGCACCCGCTTCGGCTGCGCATCTACGAGCTGCTCGACGAGCACGGCCCGGCCACGGCCACCGGCCTGGCCGGCCTGCTCGGGCAGAACACCGGGGCCACCAGCTACCACCTGCGCGAGCTGGCCCGCCACGGCATGATCGAGATCGCGCCCGAGCTGGGCCGGGGCAAGGAGAAGTACTGGCGGATCACGCCCGGCGGCTTCAGCTTCGGGCCGGCCAGGGACCACCCGGAGGAGGCCGACGCCCTGGAGTTCCTGCTGGACGACATGGTCCGGCAGCGCGGCGCGGAGCTGACCCGCTGGCGCGAGGGCTCGGCGCAGGCCGCCGAGGAATGGCTGCAGGCCAGTGTGTTCGCCCGCCGCTCGCTGCGGCTCACCCCCGAGGAGACGGCCGACCTGCGCGACGGGGTCCTGGAGGTGCTGGACCGCTTCCGCCGCCTGTCGGACGGGAGGGACACCCCCGACGGCGGCACCCACGTCGTCGTGCACTTCGACGTCCTGCCGCTCGGGGCCACGGGCGACCCGCCCGCGGCGGACCGGCCCTGACCCCTGCGACGCGCGGCGCCCCCGTCCCTGGAGGGACGGGGGCGCCGCGGCCGGACGGTCAGGAGATCAGGCTCATGGCCCGCTCGACGGTGCCCTCGGGCGCCTTGGCGGGCGAGCCCGCGTCGAACGGCGGACGCGGGTCGTACTCGATCGCGAGCTGCACCGCCTGGGCCGTCTCGACGCCGTCGGCCTGGGCCAGCAGGGTCAGGGCCATGTCGATCCCGGCCGACACCCCGGCGGCCGTCACGATCTTGCCCTCGGTGACGACGCGCTCGCTCACCGGCTCGGCCCCGACGCCCGTCAGGCCGTCCAGCACCGCCCAGTGGGTGGTCGCGCGCACGCCCTTGAGCACCCCCGCCGCGCCCAGCACGTACGAGCCGCTGCATACCGACGTCGTCCACCGCGTGTGCTCGTGGGCCTCGCGCAGCCAGCCGAGCAGCGCCTCGTCCGACATCGCCTCCGCGGTGCCGGGCCCGCCGGGCACGATCACCACGTCGGGACGCGGCAGGTCGGCGTAGGAGGCGGTGGCGGCGATCGACAGGGTGCCCTGGTCGTCGGTCACCGGCCCCACCTCCCCGGCCACGAACGTCACCGTGACGCCGGGCGCGAACGCCAGCACCGTGTAGGGGCCGACCGCGTCGAGGGCGGTGAAACGGGGATAGAGCGGGATTGCCACATGCATGGTGTCATTTCTCCTTCGACTGGAATCTGCGGCGGTGCTCGCCCGGCGACACCCGCCAGTGGCGGCGGAAGACGCGGTAGAGGGTCTCCGGCGTGCCCAGGCCCGCCTCCCTGGCCACGGTCTCCAGCGGATGCCCGGTGACCTCCAGGAGGCGTCTGGCGGCGTCGGCGCGGCTGCGTTCGACGTACCGGCCGGGTGGCAGGCCGGTCTGCTCGGTGAAGACGCGGGAGAAGTGCCGTTCGCTCATCCCGACGCGCCGGGCGAGCGCGGGCACGCTCAGGTCGGCGGACGGGTTGGCGTCGATGTAGCCCTGCAGCTCCCGCAGGGGCAGGCTGCGCGGCGTCATGGCCCGCATCGGCGCGCTGAACTGGCTCTGCCCGCCCGGCCGGTGCAGGTAGACGACCAGCCCGCGGGCGACGTCGCGGGCCAGCTCGTGGCCGTGGTCCCTGGACACCAGCGCGAGCGCGAGGTCCACGCCGGACAGCACGCCCGCCGAGGTCCACACGTTGCCGTCCTCGATGTAGAGGGGATCGGGGTCCACCTCGACGTCGGCGTAGCGTTGGCGCAGGTCGTCGGCGGACAGCCAGTGGGTGGTGGCCCGGCGGCGGCCGAGCAGCCCGGCCTCGGCCAGCAGGAAGGCCCCGTTGCAGACCGACGCCACCCGCCCGGCCCGCGCGGCCAGGCCGGCGACCGCCCCGACCAGCGCGCGGTCCTCCAGCTGCCGCGGCACCGACAGCCCGCCGGCCACCAGGAGCGTGTCGATCGGCCCCGACACCTCGCCGAGCGCCCCCGCCATGACGGTGACCCCGTTCGACGCGCTCACCGCCCCCGCCTCCACACCGGCCACCTCGACCCGGTAACCCCGCTCCCGGGCGATCAGGTCGGCGGTCGCGAACACGTCCGCCGGCCCGGCCATGTCCAGCAACTGGAAGCCCGGGAAGACGACGATCACGATCCGTCGCTGCATGCCTTCATGCTGGTCGCGGCCCTGCGCTGGCGTCAATGACACAAACCTTGCACATTACGCCACCCGCTCTCACCTCTTGGAGCAGGCGGGTTACACTTATTGCAGATATCGAGGGTCGGAGGTGGTCATGCCCCGCAGCGGCGTCCTGGCCGGCGCGACGCGCGTCGAAGCCGACAGCGGTGACCGCAAGCTGCTCGAACACCTGGAGGCGACGGCTGCCGCAGGAAACGCGTCGCTGGTGCTGCGCGGGCCGGACGGCACCGACCTCGTGCTGCCGCGCTCGTTGGTCAGGCTCCTGGTCGCCGCGGCGCACGACCTCGGCAAGGGGCACGCCGTCTGGGCCCTGCCTGCCGAAGCCCTGTTGAGCCCCAACGAGGCCGCGGAGCTGCTCGGCCTGTCGCGTCCCTTCGTCGTGCGACTGCTGGACGAGGGCGAGATCCCCGCACAACGTCTCCCGGGTAGTCGCCATCGTGTCGTTCGCCTGGAGGATGTCCTGGAGTTCCAGGATCGCCGGGAGCGTCGCGCCGAAGCCCGTCGCAGGATCATGGAGGTCGCCGAGGAGGCGGAACTACCCTACTGATCTCCCGAGGGATATTGGCTGTATCTCATGCTCGCGATGACCGAGGACGCCGTACACACGTGGGTCTGGAGCGATCACCTGCTGTCGGAATGGGAACGTGTCATCGTGCGCGAGCAGCACCGCTCCGCCCATTCGGCGGCGCGCATGGGGGCGGTGATCCGTGAGTTCTTCGCCGACAGCCGGGTCTCCGAGGACGACCACAAACACCTGATCGATCAGATGGAGGGCCCCGACCTGGACGATCGCCATCACATGGCTGCCGCGATAGCGGGTCACGCCCGGACCCTGGTCACCTGGAACGTCACGGACTTCCCGGCGTCGTTCCTCGGCCGCCACGGGGTGAGCGTCAGCACTCCCGATGCGTACCTGCGCTCGCTGCTGAACCGCAGTCCGCGTGAGGTGCTGGGCGTGCTCGCCCGGATGGCGGCGGGGAAACGCCGTCCGCCCATGACCACCCATGACGTCCTTGCCGCGCTGGACAGGGCAGGGGTTCCCGGCTTCGCCAGAGGCGCGGAGAGTCTGCTGACGATCGTCGAGGGCGGTTTTTGACGGAATTGGAGACGGCCGGCACCCCTGTGGGGGTGCCGGCCGTGGCTCTTCGGGGGCGTCAGCCCATGTGCGGGTAGCGGTGGTCGGTCGGCGGGACGAACGTCTCCTTGATCGTGCGGGCGTTCACCCAGCGGATCAGGTTGAAGATCGAGCCGGCCTTGTCGTTGGTGCCCGAGGCCCGCGCGCCGCCGAACGGCTGCTGGCCCACGACCGCGCCCGTCGGCTTGTCGTTGACGTAGAAGTTGCCCGCCGCGAAGCGCAGCCGCTCCGAGGCCGCGGCGATGGCGTACCGGTCCTGGGCGATGATCGAGCCGGTCAGCGCGTACGGGGCGATGCCCTCCATCTGGTCGAGCACCGTGTCGAAGTCGCGGTCCTCGTAGACGTGCACGCCGAGGATCGGCCCGAAGTACTCCTTGACGAAGATCTCGTCCGTCGGGTCGGCGCACTCCAGGATGGTCGGCTTGACGAAGTAGCCGATGCCGGAGTCGTACGAACCGGTGAGCACGTCGATGTTCGAGGCGGCCCGCGCCCGGTCGATGGCGTCCTTGTGCTTGGCGAAGGCCCGCTCGTCGATGACCGCGCCCATGAACGTCGACAGGTCGGCCGCCACGTCGCCCACGGTCAGCGACTCGGCCACGCCCACGAAGTCGTCACGCATGCGGTTCCACACCGAGCGCGGCACGTACGCCCGCGAGGCCGCCGAGCACTTCTGGCCCTGGTACTCGAAGGCGCCCCTGACCAGCGCGGTCGACAGCACCGCGGGGTCGGCCGACGGGTGGGCCAGCACGAAGTCCTTGCCGCCGGTCTCGCCCACCAGGCGCGGGTAGCCGTGGTAGGAGGCGATGTTGGCGCCGATCGTGCCCCACAGGTGCTGGAAGGTGGGGGTGGAGCCGGTGAAGTGCACGCCGGCCAGGGCCGGGTGCGTCATCGCCACCTCGGAGACGGCCTGCCCGTTGCCGGTGACCATGTTGATCACGCCCGGCGGCAGCCCGGCCGCCTCCAGCAGCCGCATCGTGTGGTGCGCGGCGAGCTGCTGCGTCGGCGACGGCTTCCAGACGACGACATTCCCCATCAAAGCGGCAGAAGTCGGCAAATTTCCGGCGATGGCGGTGAAGTTGAACGGCGTGATCGCCAGCACGAACCCCTCAAGGGGCCGGTACTCCATCCGGTTCCACACGCCGGGCGACGAGATCGGCTGGTCGGAGTAGAGCTGACGGGCGTAGGTCACGTTGAAGCGCAGGAAGTCGATCAGCTCGCAGGCCGCGTCGATCTCCGCCTGCTGCGCCGACTTCGACTGGCCGAGCACGGTGGCCGCGTTCAGCGTCTGGCGCCACGGGCCGGCCAGCAGGTCGGCGGCCTTGAGGAAGACCGCGGCCCGCTCGTCGAAGGACAGCGCCCGCCAGGCGGGCGCCGCCCGCAGGGCGCTGTCGATGGCGTCCTGCACGTCCTGAGCCGTAGCGTCGTTGGTACGGCCCAGGACGGAGGCATGGTTGTGCGGCTGCACCACGTCGATGGGCGCGCCGCCGCCGAGCCGCTGCTCGCCGTCGATGGTCATGGTCAGGTCGACGGGGGAGCCGGCCAGCTCCTTGATGCGGTCCTCCAGTGCCGAACGCTCGGCGCTGCCCGGCGCGTAGCCGAGCACGGGCTCGTTCACGGGGACGGGGACGTTGCTGATGGCATCCATTTACTTACCCCCAAGGGCACGAAGGAAGAAGGCGACGTTGGCGGGGCGCTCGGCCAGCCGGCGCATGAAGTAGCCGTACCAGTCGTCGCCGTAGGGGACGTACACGCGGACCGTGTGGCCGGCCCCGGCCAGGGCCTCCTGCCGGTCGGTCCGGATCCCGTAGAGCATCTGGAACTCGTGGTCGCCGAGGGTCCGGCCGAAGCGGTCGGCGAGCAGCTCGGTGATGGAGATCAGCCGGTCGTCGTGCGTGGCCACCATGGGGTAACCCTTCCCCGCCATGAGGATGCGCAGGCATCGCACGTACGCCTTGTCCACGGCCTGCTTGCCCTGGTGCGCGACCGAGGCGGGCTCGCGGTAGGCGCCCTTGACCAGCCGTACGCGCGATCCCTCGTGGGACAGGTCGCGGCAGTCGTCCTCGCTGCGGAACAGGTAGGCCTGGATCGCCACGCCGGTCGACGGGTAGTCCTCGCGCAGCTTGCGCAGGATGCCCAGCGTCGAGTCGACGGTGGTGTGGTCCTCCATGTCGAGCGTCACGGTCGAGCCGTTGGCCGCGGCGGCGGCGCAGATCTCGCGGGCGTGCTCCAGGGCCATGCCGTCGTCGAGCCGCTGCCCGACGGCCGACAACTTCACCGACACCTCGCCCCGGGTGCCGAGCTGCAGCGGCTTCAGCGCCTCCAGCAGCGTCACGTACGCCTGCGCCACGGTCTCGGCGGCGCGCGCGTCGCGCGTCTCCTCGCCGAGGTGGTCGACGGTGACGGCCAGGTTGGCATCACGCAGCCGTTCGATGGCGTTCCGGGCCTCCTGGACGCTCTCGCCCGCGACGAACCGGTCCACCACCTTGCGGGTGAGCGGGAAGCCTGACACGGAGCGGCGCACGACGCCGCTCCCGGAGGCGGCAAGGAGCAGTTGACCCAACATGCCTCAAGTTTAGAAACCCCAGGTCAGAGGGGGCCATGAACGCGCGTAACGATCGGTGTGGCAGGCTGTCATACAAATGCACAACACGTCCGACCTTCAGGAAATCGTCGACGAGATCGCCGCCACGCTCGGGGCGTCCGCGACGCTGGAGGACCGCTCGTTCCGGCTGCTCGCCTACGGCGCCCAGCACGGCGACATCGACACGGTCCGCCAGGAGTCGATCCTGCGCCGGCGCGCCACCGGCGAGGTGCGCGACTACTTCGAACGCTATGGCATCGCCAGGGCCGGCGGCCCGGTCAGGATCCCGGCCGACGCCGAGCTCAAGGTGCTGGCCCGGGTCTGCTGGCCGCTGCGCCACGGCGAGGTCACCTACGGCTACCTGTGGCTGCTGGACTCCGGCAGCCTCGCCGACGAGGCGCTGCGCCGCGTCGCGCCGCTGGTCGCCAGGGCCGCCGCGGCGCTCGCCCAGGAGGCCAGGAGCCGCCAGGACCTCGGACGCGGCCTGCTCGCCCTGCTCTCCGCCGACCCCGAGGAACGCGCCGCGGCCTCCATCGAGATCCCCGGCCCGGTCACCGCCGTCGCCGTGCGCGAGTCCAGCGAACGCGTGGCCGCCCTCTGGACGCTCCCCCGCGGCGTGCTGGCCCGCACCGGCTCGCCCGTCGCCCTGCTGGCCCCCGCCCACCTGGCCGGAGAGGTCGCCCAGACCCTGCAGAGCGCGTACGGCACCGCCGCCGGCATCGGCGCCCCCAGGAACGACCCGGCCGAGGCGTGGCAGAGCTGGCGCGAGGCCCGCCAGGCGCTGCGCATCGCCGAGCACTTCCCCCGGCACGCCCCCATCGCCCGCTGGCAGGACCTGGGCGTGCACCGCCTGCTGGCCCGCCTCGGCCGCTCCGACCTGCGCGAGCTGGCCGCCGAGACCGCCGCCCTCGACGCCGAGCTGGCCCAGACGCTGGAGGTGTACCTCGATCTCGGCGGCCACGCCCAGAAGACGGCCGCCGAGCTGGGCGTCCACCGCCAGACCCTCTACTACCGCCTGGGCAAGGCCGAACGCCTCCTGCACCGGGACCTGTCCGACGGCGACGACCGGCTGACCGTGCACCTCGGGCTGAAGGCGGCCAGGCTGCTGCCTCAGGACGGCCGGTAGACCTTCACCCAGTCCACGTACATCGACACCGTCGCGGGGGTGGAGGAGTCACGGCAGCGCGGCTCGCACACCACGTCGTTCTGCAGCGCCAGGCCCATGCGGTCGCCGTCGGGCACGTACCGGCCCCGGTAGTCCCACACCTTCCTGCCGTCCAGCCAGAACGTCAGGCGGCCGGGCAGCCGGTCCACGGCGGCGGTGTGCCAGCGGGTGAAGTCGGCCCGCAGCTGCCGTTGCGCGCGCCCGCGCCCGCCGTGCACGAAGATGCCGCCGCCCTGCCGGCGCGGGTCCACGATCTCGGCGAAGTCGACCTCGGCGTAGCCGTCGCCGTCGCTCTGGGCGGTGGGCCACAGCAGCGCGACCGGCGTGTAGCCGTTGCCCGCCTCGGCCCTGAAGCGCACCTCCCACCTGCCGTACCGCTGGGCGAGCCGGGTGGCCACGCCGCCGGACAGGTCCTTGCCGCCGTACCGGCCGCCCTTGAGACGCAGCATCCCGTCCGCGACCGTGGCGGCCCGCCCCGTACGGGGGTTACGGGCCGCGTCCGGCGAGTGGTAGACCATCCACCTGCTCGTGTCGACCGAGGATCCGTCGAAGTTCTCGACGAGGACGGGGGCGCCCCACCTCGACGTCTCCGCCTGTGCGCTCTGGGGGAGGGCGAGGGCCGTGATCAGCGCCGCCACCGCCGCCCGCTTCGAACCGCGAGTAGACATGCGGACCATCGAAGCAAAGATCTCACTCCGGTAACAAGGGCCCCTCCCGGACAGGCTCCGGGAACGGCCGGAGGCGGACGGCTTCCGCCGCCCGCCTCCCGCGCGGTTTCCGTCAGACGCAGGCCGACTCGTAGACGCGGACCAGCTCCTGGCTCACGCGCTCCCAGGAGTAGCGCGAGCGCGCCCGGTCGGCGCCCGCGTACCCGAGCGCGGTGCGCAGCGTCGGGTCGCACAGGATCTCGCGGGCCAGCCGCGCGGTGCGCGCCGGCCGGTCCGGCGGGACCAGCAGGCCGGTCACGCCGTCGATCACGGAGTCGAGGTGGGCGCCCACGGCCGAGGCGATCACCGGCACGCCGCAGGCCATGGCCTCCAGCGCGACGACGCCCGTCGCGGCCTCGCGCGGCACCGACACCACGGCGTCCGCGCTGCGCATCAGCTTCGGCACCGAGGCCCGCTTGACCTGCCCCAGCAGCGTCACCCGGTCGGCGACGCCGAGCTGCTCGGCCAGGGCGCGCAGCCGGCGCGCGTCCCTGTCCTGGTCCAGGTCCTCGGGCTCGGGGCCGCCCGCGATGACCAGCTCGACGTCCGTCAGCCCCTGCAGCGCCCGCACCGCCGTGTACGCCCCGCGCTCGGGGGACAGCGGGCCGACGTGCACCAGCCGCTTGCGGGTGCCCTTGGTGGCGATCGCCCCGCGCCGCTGGAAACGCTCGGTGTCCACGCCGTGCGGCACGATCGCGATGTTCCCGCGCGGCACGCCCAGCCTGATCAACGCCGACTCCTCGTCGCCCGAGCCGGCGATGACCGCCTTGGCCCGGCGCCCGAGTGCCCGCTCCAGCTTCTGGTGCGCGGCGTCCACGGTGTGGAAGGTCTGCATGACCGGAACGTCCAACCCCTTGGCGCCCGCCACGGCGGCGAGGCCGCCGGTCCACGAGTGGGCGTGGATCACGTCCGGGCGCTCCTGGTTCCACCGCTTCATGAGGTGCTCGCCCACGTCGTTCAGGTACGGCACGACGTCCTCGGGCGTGAGGTCCTTGGCCGGGCCCACGTCGATCTGCTCCAGAGTGACTCCCGGGGCCACCCGCGTCTTGGGCTTGCCCTCGGCGTCGTCACGGCGGGAGTAGATGGTGACGTGGTGTTCGCGGCCCAGCTCGCGCGCTACGGAGAGGATACGGTGGCGCTGGTTTCCCTTGGCGGACGCGACGATCGCAATATTCATGGCACACCTCAGCGTGGAAAAGCCTTCAAGGTGTGCCTGCGTCTTAGGCACGTTGTTCTACGGAAAGACAATACCCATGTTTAGCCGGATCGCAAACCCCCGCAGATCAGACACCCTTGAGAGCCAGGACGACGATCTCGTCCCACACCTGGCCGCCCGAGAAGGCGTGCCGGTCGGCCTCCACCGCCTTGACCACGGTGGCCGGTGACTGGCCCGCGCACCGGCCCAGCACGTCGGCCAGCCGCTCCTCGCCGTACGGCTCGCCGGCGTCGTTCCTGGACGAGATCAGGCCCTCGGAGTACAGCACCAGCGTCTCCCCGACGGAGACGGTCAGCTCCTGCACGCCCGTCTCGGCCTCGGGGGAGATGCCCATCGGCACGCCGCCCCCCGCCGCGAAGCGCACGTTGCCGTCGGGCTGCAGCAGTGCCGCCGGATGGTGGCCGGCCGAGGAGAGCTGGATCGTCCGGCCCTTGACGAACCCCACCACGGCCATCACGAACATGCCCGTGCCCTGCGCCACCAGAGCCTCGTTGACCTTGCGCATCACCAGGTCGGGATGGGTCTCCCAGGTGCTGAGCACCCGCAGCCCGCCGCGCACCATGGCGCTGACCGAGGCCGCCTCCTCGCCCTTGCCCGCCGCGCCGCCCAGGGCGAACCCCCAGCCGCCCGCGACCGGGAACACGTCGTAGAACTCCGCACCGACCGACGCACCCGGATGGTAGACCGCCGACGCCTCGTAGCCGGGCACGTCGGGCAGGTTGCGCGGGGCCACGCTGGCCGACAACGCGTCGGCGGCCCGCGAACGGCTCTGGAAGCTCGACTGGGCGCGTACGGCCAGGCCGAGCTGCATCCCCACGTCCTGCAGCACGCCCAGGTCGGCCAGCGAGAACGGCGGCCGGTCGTGCGTGCGCACCAGCGTCAGCACCCCGTCGGACTGCCCGATCGGCACCGACAGCAGCGAGCCGGCGCCCATCGCGGTCAGCAGCGGCCCCTCGGCGGTGAAGCCGAGCAGCGACTCGTCGTCGACCATCTCGTGCACCACGCCCGAGCCGCGCTCCAGCACCTGCATCACCACCTGGCCGCCGGCCGGGTCGGCCGACTCCACCTGCCGCACCAGGTCGCCCAGCGGATGGTTCTTCGGCGCCACCACCACAGAACGCCGCGGCAGCCCGTCGCGCACCAGGTCGGCGATCACCCAGTCGGCCCACTCGGCCGCCAGCAGGCGCGTGGTCCGCGGCAGCGCCACCGGACGCAGCAGCGCCTCCTCGTCCAGCAGCAGCCCGCCGACCCTGGCCAGCAGATCCTGCCGTTTGGACGCCGCCAGCAGCAGCGCCCCGTCGGACTGCTCGGGCCGCCGCCCCCCGGGCTCGGGCAGCTGCACCTCGGTGGGCAGCGCCACGGCCGCCACCATCTGCTGCGGCTCGCCCGGCATCGTCACCCGCGTCAGCGCGAGCTGCACGGTGTGGGTGCGCCCCTGGTGCGCCAGCCGCGTCTCGAACGCCGACGGCTGCCCGGTCTGCAGCACCGAGTTCAGGTGCGAGCGGAACGCCGCCCGCCTGGAGACGTCGACCAGCAGCGGGAACGACCGCCCGACCAGGTAGCCGTCGGGGCTGCCGAGCACCCGCGAGGTCTCCGGGTTGATCCGCCGGACCACCCCGCCGCCGTCGAGCACGATCACCGGCACCGGGAAGGCCCGGAACACCTGGCGCAGCAGCTTCAGCTCCCGCTGGGTGCCGTCCTTCTTGCTCGCGGCGCGCTTGGGCGCCTTGCGCAGCGCCTCACGCGCCTCGGCGAGCAACTCGGCGGCGGTGTCCAGTTCGGCCAGGGCGGCGTCGAGCGTGGGCGCGAGGTCGGTAGGGTAGGCGGTCCTCGCCTCACGCAAGGACGACACGCGTCCCGCCAGCGCGTCCAGAGCGTGTTCGAGGTCCGGCATGGTCATCCTTTGACGCTACGCCACCGGAGATAACGGTAGCCATAAGGGGTAGGGGCTTCTTGCTATGGAATCGACGGCGATGATCACTCCCGGGCTCGCCCGAGACCTGGCGGCACTGGGGCGGCTGGGCGAGGACACCTCCACCGAGAGTGTGCTGCGCGGCCTGACCACGGCGCTGGCGGCCGGTGTGCCCGGGTGCTCGGGCGGCTCGGCCGAACACTGGCGCGACCAGCGGGTGCTGGTCTCCGGCTCGCACAGCGAGCTGATCATGCTGGTCGAGGGCGAACGTGAGATCGGTGAGGGGCCGTCCCTGGAGGCCCGCCAGAGCGGCGCCCGCGCGAGCCTGAGCGACGTGCTGAGCGACAGCCGCTGGCCCCGCTACAACGCACTGGCCACCCGCTGGGGGGTGCGTTCGGTACTGATCGTGCCCATCGAGGTGGCGCCGGCGCAGGTCATCGTCGGACTCTACTCCGTACGCCCGGGTGCCTTCTCCCCGCAGGCCGCCCACTCGCTGGCCGACATGCTGACCGAGCAGGTCGGGGTGGCCATGGCAAATATGTGGGAGTTCGAGGAGGTGCGCACCGACGCCGCCCAGCTCCAGGAGGCCCTGGCCGGCCGGTCGGTCATCGACCAGGCCAAGGGCATCATCATGCAGACCAGCGGATGCACGGCCGAGGCCGCCTTCGAGGAGCTGCGCAGGATCTCGCAGCACCATCAGGTCAAGGTGGCCGATCTGGCCAGGCTCCTGGTGGAGGAGCATCAGCGCAAGTCGACGCGTCGCTCATAGAGTCTCAGCCGATGGCGGCCAGCGCGTCGTCGAGCGTGTCGTACAGCGGCAGGCGCTGGGCCAGCCCGGTGATCCACATCACCTTCGACTTGGAGTACTCCACGCCCACCAGGGCGAACCGTGCTCCTGACGACAGGCTGGTCTGCCAGTGATGGACGATCAGCCCGAGCGCGCGCGAATCCATGAACGTCACCCCGGCCAGATCGAGTATCAGGTGGGCTCCGGCCAGCGACAGGTAGTCGGCGAACTGCTCACGCGTCGTGGCGTCGAGCACGCCGTCGACCTTGACGACCGTGATCTCGTCGACGGTCGACGACGTCAGGCTCAGGGCGGCCACGGGCCCTTCGCCGTTTTCGGGCATTGTCACGAAGCAACCCTACTGTCACCACGCGACCGAGGAATACTTCCCGCGGCAGGGGGGAGACTGGGACCGAAGTCCAGCAGAGGGCTTCCGTCTCGAGAGTAGAGCGAGGCGTGCCTCTGCCTGGGCTTTTCTGCTGGCGGAGGCCGCCCTGCGACCCATATGAGGAGCAGCGATGGCTGTGCAGGAGTACGTCCTCGAGGAGATGACCGCGGAAGAACTCCTGGCTGAGATGGTCAGGGAAGACACACCCGACAGCCACAGGGAACGGCTGCGCGAGCGCATCGTGGAGATGCACCGGCCGCTGGCCATGGAAATCGCCAGGCGTTACCGTTACCGGGGCGAACCTTTGGAGGACCTCCTCCAGGCCGCGTACGTCGGCCTGATGAAGGCCGTCAACGGCTTCGACCCGACCCTCGGCCACGCCTTCAGGGGCTACGCGGTCGTCACGATGACCGGTGAGGTCAAGCGGCACTTCCGCGACCGCACCTGGGCCATCCGGGTGCCGCGTCTCTACCAGGAGCGACGGTCCGAGCTCAACCGGCTCGTCGCCGACCTCAGCCAGGACCTCGGCAGGTCCCCGACGGTGGCCGAGCTGGCCGCGAAGATGAACATCTCGGAGGAGGACGTGCTGCTCACTCTCGACGCCTCGGCCGCGTACAGCACGCTGTCGCTCGACGCGCCGCTCGGCACCGACGACGACGCGGCCTCGCTCGGCGACGTCATCCCCGAGGACGACGACACGCTGAGCACCATGGTCGACCGCGAGGCCGTCAAGCCGCTCATCGACGCGCTGCCCAGCCGCGAGAAGCACATCCTGCTGCTGCGCTTCTTCGGCAACATGACGCAGGCCGAGATCGCCGCCGAGTTCGGCATCTCGCAGATGCACGTCTCACGGATTCTCCGTAAGGTACTCGACCAGCTCCGCAGTGAGCTGCTGGTCGGTTAGCCGCTGGCCGGCTGGTGAGAGAAAGGCGAGTCGCCGGGTGAACGAGGACGTCGAGCCTCAGTCGGGCTACACGAGCCCGCCACCCGGCGTGCCCGTGAAGGAACTGCGCTTCCGCCTGCCGGACCTGCCGGAGGTCCGGCAGTTCGCCGAGGACGAGGCCCGCGCCGTCGGGATGCCCGAGGAGGCGGTCGGCGACTTCGTCATCGCGGTCAACGAGGTGGCGACCAACGCGGTCACGCACGGGGCCGACCGGGCCGCCATGAGGACCTGGGTGATCAGCGGGGACCTGGTGGTCGAGGTGCACGACGAGGGCTTCTGGAAGCCGGGGCCGCTGCCGGGGGCGGTGGGGGGGATGGGATTGTGGGTGGCGCGGCTGCTGTCCTCTGATTTCACGTTGAGGGTGGGGAGCGGGGGCAGCACAGTGATCATGAGGTTCCCCGGCAAGGGGTGACCTGCGCTTTAATCGTTCGAGCTCGGTCGTGAGCTCTCTGGCGGCTTTTTCTGGATATTTAGCTCTATGTAGTTCTTTGGGGGTTTCGGGCGGGGGCCGGTCGGCCGCCCGCCCGAACGGGGCGCTCAGCGGCGGCTGCGGCCGCGCCAGTTGCCGGATCCGCCGCGGATGCTCGCCGTGCCGACGCCTGCCTGATGCAGGGCCAGCAAGGTCAGCCCCAGCAGGACGAACGTCATGCCGGAGATCCCGCCGATCTTCACGCCCACGAGGTCGAGCAGGAAGCCGAGCCCGAAGATGATCGCTGCGACGATTGCGAGCATGTCGATCACCTCCTCGTTTCAGGGGTCAGATTGTGCGTGGACAGCGCGAGCAACTGCTCCAGGACGTTGCGGTAGTCGCGGAACGCCTGACGCAGGTCCTCGGTGTCGGGGGAGTCGACGTCCTTCCAGCGTTCGCGCAGAGCGCCGGTACGGCTGGTGAGGGAGTTGGTCAGCGACTCCACCACCTCGCCGACCAGGCCGTCGGCACGCTGCATCGCCTCGGCGGGGTCGTCCACGAAGGACGCCTGGACGTCGCGCCAGCGGGCCTGCACCTCGGCGGGGTCGTGGTCGAACAGGGTGACTTCCCGAGGGGCCGCGTGCGAGGGAACG
Source organism: Nonomuraea sp. NPDC005692 (assembly GCF_040631115.1). NCBI lineage: Bacteria > Bacillati > Actinomycetota > Actinomycetes > Streptosporangiales > Streptosporangiaceae > Nonomuraea > Nonomuraea sp. NPDC005692. Next base: position 487,031 of record NZ_JBEXYU010000003.1, read on the forward strand.
TCATCGACCGGAGCCCCTTCGACCGGCCGTCCGCCCTCGCCCTCGCCCTTGCCCTCGGTGAGGTCGTTGCCGGTGTGACGGCTGTCGGTGAGACCGCCGTCGGTCGTCAGCCCGTCGCGGGCCGTTGCAGCGGGGGTCAGGTCGTCGCGCGCCAGGTCGTCGTTGTCCCGCTCACCGTGAACCAGGACGTCGTCCTGGGCTCGCCCGTCGTGGGCCAGTTCGCCTTGGGGGCGGCCATCGTGCACCAGCTTGTCCTCGGACCGGTCACCGTGGACCAGCACGTCGTCAGACCGGTCGCCGTGCACCAGAACGTCGTCAGATCCGTCGTCGTGGCGTGCCCCGGTTCCGGACAGCACGTCCCTGGGGGTCTCGTGTCCGGGCGTCTCGCCGGCGGGGACGTCGGCGTGAGCGGGGTCGGGGTCGGGGGAGCGGTGGTCGGCACCGTGTCCCAGAGGGGTGTCGCGGTGCGGCTCGGTCGGCAGGTCGCCGGTGCTCGCGTAGGGGTCCTTGTAGGGCGGCTCGTCGTCATGGCCCCGGTCGGGGACCGTGGGGTCGTAGCCGTGGCTCGCCGGGGTGTGACCGGTGTCGGCCGGGTAGCCGCCGTCGCCGTCGTGCCGTCCGGTGGCGGTCCCGTCGTAACGGTCGCCGGTCCCGTCGGCGAGATCCCTGCGCTCGTCGTCCCTGCGCTCGTCGTCCCTGCCGGCCTCGTCCGACCGCTGCGACGGGACCTTGAGCTCGTCCTCACTTCTTCTGCTGCTGCTCATCTACCTTCACCGCCCTCGCGTGGTCTCGTGCAGCAATTCCTCGAACAACGCGCGGTAATGAACCATGGCCTGCCGGAGCTCCTCGGTCGAGGCTTCCTTCCTGGCCGCCCGCCCGCTGATCTCGTGGGCCGTCCTGTAGTGGTCGAGAGTGGCTGCGTGCCCGACCGACAGATCGGACACCCGCTGCTCGAAGTCGTCCGTGGGGTAGCCGCGGTCCGCCATCACCGAGGTGACGAGCTGGTCCGCCTCGGTCACCGCGAACCCGGGGGCGTCGACGAAACGCTCCTGGACCTCGGTCCAACGGTTGGCGTACGCGTCGCGCGTCTCCTCCGGCAGCGGCCGGATGTCGAGCTCGGAATGGCGCTGCTCGCGGGCGATGAGCTCCCGCTCGGCCTCACGCCGGTTGTCACTCTCGGCCACCGTACGCTCGTACTCAGGGCCGAAACGTTCGCGGAGACGGCTGCGGCGTTGCTGCTGTAGCACGACATAGCCCACTGCGGCGAGCGCCACCACCGCGACCACGACGACGGCCACCCAGATCAAGGTGGTCATTGATGTTCGCCTCCGGTCTCTGTAATGAGACCTGCGACTGCCCACGATCAAGGCCGTCGAAACTCGCGTACTCAGTGAGCTGCAAGCCCTTTCCTGGCGGCCTCCAGCACCGTCGCGACATGCGAGCCCGCAGGTGACGCCGGAACCTCACTGAACCCTTCGGCCGCGTCGTACCGGACGTCGAGCCCCGCGTCCACGAGCCGCTGAGCCCACCGCAGCGCCGTGTTCAACCGCTCCGCCGCCGGGGGCTTCCCCTGCGCCGCCGCCGACAGGTTCCGCAGGTTCGTCGCCGGCCCGGACTGCGCGTGCACGCGCGCCAGCTTCCACGGTACGGCGGCACTGTGGTCGAGCATCGGCTTGGCCAGCCCGGCGGCCCGCTTGGCCTGGAGCACCCCCGACTCGGACACCCCGAAATGAGCGGCCAGCTCCTGCACACTCATCCCGCCGGCCACCAGCCGCGCCAGCTCCACCCGATCAACGCTCGGCCTCCGCCCCACCACGCCTCCGCTCCCGCTTTCCGTGTACGCGCCTACCTCCGATGTGCGCTAAGGTTATGACGTCCCGCCCCGCAGGGGGCGGCCGACACAACCGGGACGTAGCGCAGCTTGGTAGCGCACTTGACTGGGGGTCAAGGGGTCGCAGGTTCAAATCCTGTCGTCCCGACGGTTGCGAAAGGCCAGCCAATTTGGGTGAAAGCCCAGGTCGGCTGGCCTTTTCTGTTGATCACTCAACCTTGATCGATGATCTAGACCGCTCTCAGTTTGGGACCAGTTTGGGACCAGCCCCCTGAGAGGTGGGCGCTGAGGGCGTTACCGGCGGCGGCGATGGAAGCGCCGTCCGGGTGGAGATAGCGCTGCGTGGTCGTCAGGGACCCGTGACCGGCGATCTTACGAAGGACGTGCACGGGCACTCCGGCATCGGCCATCCACGTCAGGCCGGTGTGGCGAAGATCATGACGGCGCAGGTGCTCATAACCGAGCGCGGCCACCACCTCGTCCCAGTGCGTGGCATCACGCAGCACGGCCGTCGTGATGCGACCGCCCCTGGGGCCCGTGAACAAGCGGGCCATTGGATCGTTCCCGGTGACTTGCAACCGCGTGAGCACCAGATCGCGGACCTCGGCGATGAGCGGCACTCGCCGGGCCCGCTTGCCCTTCGTCCCCTTGTCCGCCAGCCCACCAGGGCTCGGCGTGGTCTGCCTGCGGACCGTCCAGGTCCACGTGCGGGTGTCGATGTCTCCCGCACGTACTCCCGAGACCTCACCGATGCGTGCGGCCGTGCAGGCGGCGAAGACGACGACCTGTCCCCAGCCCAGGAAGTGGTCGGCCGAACGTGCTACGAGCGCGTGGGAGAGCCGTTCCAGCGCCGCCCAGTTCGGCAGCGCCAGCGTGCGCGGGTCGTCCAGTTCGTCTTCGGCCCTCTTGTACTCGCGTTGCCAGCCGGACACACGGGCGGGGTTGCGGTCGATGATGCCGTCGCGCACGGCTTGCTCCATGACGCGTACGAGGATGGCCAGGCTGTTCTTGACCGTGGAGCGGCTGCACTCGTCGGCGATCCAGCCATGCACGCCACGGTCGACCGCCCCGTTCGTGATCATGCGTACGGGAAGGTGCCCCAGGGTGGGCACCACCCGCTTGCGCCATCCGGCCATGTAGGGAGCCAGCGTCTTCGGCTCCAGGCCGCGTACAGCCAGATGCATGACGCGTTCGCCGTACTCGGCGAGAGGCATGGTTGCCATGCCCGGGTCGATGCCGCCCCGTGCGGCGCTCTCCATCTCCGCGATCCAGTTCGCGGCCGCATCCTGTGTGGGAAGGGCTACGGACTTGGAACGCCGACTGCCGGTGACGGGATCGAACCATCGCACGCGAGCGCGGAAAGAGTTGCTGCCCGCGCGCACCTCCACATCGGAGGTGAGGGTGATGCCGACCGGTGGCAGCTCAGGCCGGGACGCCATCAGGCCACCTCGCCAGGGTCGATGCGGTGGTCGGCGAGCCACTGCTGCAGGTCGTGCATGTTGTAGAGGGTCAGGCGCGTTGTGAGCCGGACGAAGGGAGGTCCTTGGGGCGGCTTCGCCGTGCGCCAGCGGCGGAGGGTTGACGGGTCGACGGTGAGAATGGCTGCGACTTCCTCGGTCGTGCGCCAGGTGCGTGGCGCGTCGTTGTCGTGCGGGTCTTCGGCAGGTACTGGTAGCAGGTCAGCGTTCGATGGCACAGGTCCTTTGCTCCTCGGGGAATGATGGCGCGAGGTGTTTCGCGCGCCCCGTCGTGTGGCCGTCTCATCCGTTGTCCGACGGCGTGCGGGGGATCTTCAGGTTAGGGGCCTGAACTTGATTCGGGAGGCCCTGAGCAGGCCCTTTGTGACTAGTCGGTTAGGTTGCGGCCAGCCTTGGTCCGAGTCCGAGGGGACTTCCCAGCAGGGTGTGAGCGTGCTCAACGCCCGGATGCGCGACTGGTCGGTGGACCAGCATCTGGAAGGGTCCCCCGGGGGGCGTCCACGACAGCTTGATCCGGGTCGGGACCGTCGCCGCGGGCCGCTGGTGACACCCGAGGATCTAACGAGCATGTCAGTGCTCGTCACGGGCGAGCAGACCCCTGGCGGTCGCAGTTACCGTTTCCGTGCTCAGCGCCTGAGGCGGCGCGTCGACGGTCGCGTCGTTCTCGCGGCCAAGGGCATCGTGTCGTCGTGCCTGCTCCAAGTCGGGGGAGTGAGGCCGACGGGCTGCCGCGGCGGCGGATCCTGACCATCATGCTTGCGATCGACGCGGTCGCGTCCCACGTGCGCGCACCTACCGACCGGGCAGAGCGAGGGGGCAGGACAATGGCTCAGAACAATCTCCGCTTACAGCGCGTTCTCTGAAACCCGTATTGGCGCGAGCGGGTTGTGCGTACAGAAGGTGGGAGCCTGCTCAATTCCCTGACCAAGAACGTCCTTCTCCTTCCTCACAATAAATGGCTTGCGCGCCGGAGATCGCGGCGATGGCGGAACGTGCCCGGTTCCAAACGTACGGGCGCAGTAGTTCGGCTGCCTCGGCTGCCGTGGTGAACCGAAATTCAGACAGCTCGGGGTCGACGATGCGGAGGGCGCCGACCCGATCGCTTGGCAATACCCCTCCGTCGAAGATGAACATGAGGGAGTCATCCCAAGGTCCGTGTGGAGGTACCCAATCCACCACGAGGAGGCGGCCGATCTCCAAATCCAAGCCCAGTTCCTCCTTGATCTCACGTTGCGCTGCGGCAGCGGGGGGTTCGTTGGCTTCGGCCATGCCGCCAGGTAGATCCCAATCAGGTTTATAGGACGGATTCACGAGGAGAATTCGTCCGAGCGCGTCGCGAATCAGTACATCCGCTCCAACTCTCTTGCGCGCCTGGCGCGCGTTGCCTTCAGCAAGGTAGGCGTTCCATGCTTTGGGATCACGCTCGTACAGCGGTGCGTCCGGGTCCACGATGAGAGTCTCCCCACTGAAACAACCAGTAACGCTCGCGAAGGGCGTTATCGAGGCTCCGGAGTGTCTCCGGCACTGAGGCGTGCTTCTTATGGACTTGCAACTGCCCGCGCAGATCGGCCAGTTGCTGAGCGATGACGAACGAGCTCAATGACCGAGTGTCCTCCACCGCCTCCTTTGCCCGTGCACAGGCTTCGTCGACATGGTCTTGTGCGAGCATCACCTGAGCCAGGAGAAGTTGGCTGAGAGCTCGGCTGCGTGTTCGGTCCCGCGCTCGAAGCTTCAGCGCTCGACTTCCCTGCCGTTGTGCTTCGCCCAGTTGGCCCAAGCACAGCATCGCTCGTGCCGTGTCCAGCGCCAGAGTGCCCTCGTCGAACGGTCCCGCCCAGGGTGAGTGACTAGTCGCTTGCTCATGGGTCAGTGCATCCTCGGCCCGGATCAGAAGCCGAGCGCAGGCATTGGACTCGCCCATGACCGCATGGGCGCGCGCGGCCATGGACAGCAGACGCGCCTGCATCCTCGGGGCTGTCGTACGGCTGCCCAGCCTTGCCGTTCCCAGTTGGGCGAGCCGGATTGCTTCCTCAGCCTGTCCGCGATGGCGCGCGAGGTGGCTCATGCTGCCCATGATGTGGGCTTCGAGTTGCAGGTCCCCACTGGTCTTGGCGAAGTCGAGCGCGCGGCAGAAGTGCCGGTCGGCGATATTGTCCTTGCCCGCATCATGGGCCATCCAGCCGGCCATCTCGGTGAATGCCGCCGCGGCGACGAACGCCTGCGGTCCATCGGATCCGCCGAAGAGACGCGGCGCGATGTCAGCCTGGAGGTAGCCGAGAACGCTGGCATAGAGATGGCCTCCGCCTACCTGCCGGTCAGCTTGCCGAAGTGAGCGCATCTTTCCGAGGTCATTGTCGGCCTCCAGAGACAGACACGGCGCGGTGGGTTCGGCGGTCGCGGCGAAGAGAGTCGCCTCGTCCAACTGGAATGCGGCGCAGTACAGCAGGCGATAGCGCTCACTCATCAGGGCGATGGCGCCGGATTCCCACCGGCGGATGGAACGAACGAGATCTCCGTGCTCGGGCAGATCATGTCGGTCCTCGCCGGCCGCCTCTCGGAGTTGTCTGGCCATGGCATGGGTGTCCCATTTGCGGGCTTTACGTTCCGCCCGAATTCGGATCGGCCAGAACAATGGGTGGTCGGCCATGTCCGCCTCCTTGTCCGCCCGGTGCTTCGCGTGGGCCCTGGGCGTCTCATCTTCGCTGTTCAGCGGCAAGGTTGCAGTCCTCGCTGCAGTTGTTGTCCGGTTTGTGTGGGACATGAGGAACGGGGTGCCGGGACTCGGTGGTGGTTGGACAACCCTCTGCAGAGGGGGCAGCTCTCGAGAAGCGTCTCGGGCGCGATACTTCTGTCAAGTCCGCGCAGAGGGGACAGGCATGGGATGACCTGGGAGAGAAGGTCAGGGACCACCCGCAGATCGGCAACGGGCGTACGGGTTGTCCGCACAAGCTGATCCCCGTATCAGGAAGCGCGGCATGCTGGACAGCGTGGCGCCCGCTCCAGGTGAATCCCGCCCTGTAGTCCGCTTCGAGCACGTCTTCGACATGGTCCTCGCCTTCTTCCAAGGCCAGGTCGTCCCAACACAGAGCCCAACGGCGCACACCCCCCGGACAGTCCTCCGCATGGCTGTCCAGCTTCACGAGGGCAAGCAGCCCCTCTCTCAAGACGGCCACGATGACGCCCTGACGGCCGAGAAGCTGATCTCGGTACGCCCGCGCCCTGCTATGGCTGTGCAGGACGTCCACGACGGTCACCTTCATACCGATCTTCTGATGGGCGCTGGTCATGGCCCGTCCTGGCGGACTCGTTCTGGAACAAGAACATGGTCCGGCGCGCGCTGTTGATCGCTCCAGGCCCGGCGTCGGGCATATGCGAAGAGTCGAATCAGCTGCACAGGGGCTGCGGACAGGCAGTGATGAGAGGACGCGTGTGTCATTCCGACAAGCAGAGCAAGTGCACTGGGGAAAGGCAGGATGACAAGGCCGGACAGGTGCGGACAGGAAGGAGACCCCGAGTGTTTACGGCGGCGATTGGCACGACGTGAGCGCCGTTGGTCCGGCCTGGCGTCGGTGGAGAATGCGTCGCGCTGACTTCACCGGGTGAGCCATACATGTGCATCTGTGTAAGAGATCAGGCGTTGGCTGTGTGAGATCGCTACGAGTCTGGTCGCGTTCGCCGTTCCCAGGCCATGGGCTGCCTGGGACGCAAGAGACTCCGCAGCGGGGACGCGCCGTGGCGTCGAACAGACGCATCTGTTCGCTCTGAGGCGAGGAGGCGACTCTCAGCCGTGCCGCCTCTGCGCCCCAGGAAGTGATGGACTGATGCGAGCGTCTACTTGGCGTTGAGCTCGGTCACGATGTCGGCCTGGCGGCTCTCCACCGCAGTCTTGATCACGGCCGCCAGCCCAAGCGCCACCCCTGCGATGATTGCGGTGATGATCACCCATTCCACCGCTGACGCCCCCCGGCTCGAAGCGATGCGAGCATCCTGAATTCGCCTGATCAGAAATGCCTTCATAGAGGTCATCCAGGAGCGCTTCATACCGAACCCTCACTTGACGAAGTTGACCAATTACTTAAAGTTATCTTCTCTGGTCGACGGAAACCGGGAGATGGGAGAACGGGTGGCAGTACGAGTGTGGACGGCGGCAGGCATCCTGGTGGGTGCTCTGATGCCGGGAGCGACGGCACACGCAGGCACAACTGAGGGCTGGCAGGCCAGCTACGGCGACGGCAGGGTGATCGTGCTACCGGATCGATCCGCGGTCAAGGTCTGCGACGGAAGGGTCGACGACCGCGTCTACAAGGCGGTCTGGATGAACGACAACAAGATCGACGCGCGAAGGCCGTTCGAGGTGCGTGCCCCTCAGGGGGGCTGCGAGACCGACAGTTCGGTCCTTGGTGATGTGTGGGTTTTCAAGCTCTGCTGGGGACATCTCGACGCCAAGCGGCATGCGGTCTGGGAGAGATGCGGGACGCCGGTTTGGGTGAAGCCAAGGCCTGACGATGTGAGATAGAAGGCGCGAGGGGGCGGGGTGGCTCCCTCGCGGCGCTTCCCTTGACGCCATCAAGGCGGCTCGCGCCATTGGGGGCCGGCGAGTTGGTGTCGCGCATTTCGTCGTGCCGTCGGGTCGGTGAGTGCCCGTTCGGTCTAGGTGGCACCTCGCGCAACGCTTTTCAGGACGCGCTGTTCTCGGTCTTATTGATGCATTTATCGAACCATATGCCACCGTTTGGGATCATGTAATCACTTGGAGTCGAAATGGCGATACTCGTGGGGTCTCGCGCCCGTGCCGCAACTCTTTTGCTCGTTCCGTTGGTCGTAGGGGCATGCCAAGCGACGCCTTCCTCGGCTCCGCCTCCACGCAGATCGATGCCCACGACGCCGACCGCTGTGGCGACAGAGCAGGCTACCCGTCCGCACGACCTGATCGTGCAGACGTACTCGGCATACTGGTCCGTCCTCGCCGAGGCGGGGAGGTCGTCCCCTGAGAGAGCGCGCGAGTTGCTGCAGCCGTACGCGAGGGGCGGCTATCTCGACCATCTGGTCGACGGCGTCCGACACATGGTCGCCCAGGGGCGCGAGCCGTTTGGTCAGGCCGTGCCTCGAATCAAGGAAGTACGGGTGAGTGGCGCATACGCCGAGGTCACAGACTGCCTGGATATGTCGGGTGCGGCCATGGCGGATCGCCGCACTCACCGGCTTCTTCCGGAGACTGCGGACGCCAAAACCACCACGACGGTTACGGCAGTTATGGAACGTTCCCATGACGGGCGGTGGCGGCTGACGGACCTGAGTATGAAGGGAACGACATGCACCTCGCCGTCGCGGTGAGCGCGATCCTGGCTACGGCATTGCATGGGCCGCCGCATGACGACAACGGAGCCGTCCGGTTGGGCGGGAACTGGGTCACGTACAGCTCACACGGGCGGCAGGTGAGCCCTGGTAGCACCGCTCAAGGGGCCCGGAGAGCGTCGGGTGGCACCTTCAGCGGCTGCCACAGCATCGACGGGGGCTCGATCAGCTACATCGAGTGTGAGCGCGGTCCTGACAGTAAACGGAACATCTTCAACGCCGTCGCTCCTGATCAGCCAGGTCCTGGGGTCTCGCCAGAAGACCTCATGAAGGAGGCGCGACGTCTCCTCACTCCGCCGCAGCCGGGGATCGTCACCGCGCCACCCCGGGGAAAGAACGGCTACGTAGGGCTGCGGCAGTTCTTCTGGGTGCAGCCCGCTCAGTGGCATGCGATCAGCAAGAAGGTCACGGCAGGACCCGTATGGGCCGAGGTGACCGCCACTCCCTCGAAGCTGACCGTTCAGCCCGGCGCGGGACAGAAGGTCCTCACATGCTCGGGCCCGGGAGCGCCCTATGACCACGCGAAATCTCCCGACGATCAGAACCTTGGATGCACCTACGTGTTCACGCAGTCGAGCGCCGGGTTACCAGGGGCGCAGTACCAGGTGAAGGTCTCGGTGGTCTGGACGGCTCGATGGGCTGGATCGGGTGGCTCCGGCGGGCCGGTGGCACCCATCACTACCTCGACGACGTTCCCGCTGCGCATCGGCGAGGCGCCGGCGCTGGTTGGAAGGGGTTCCTGAATGGCTCGCGAGACGACTTCCGATGCATCGGGACAGCTGTCCGTAGGTGAGCCGCCTCCGACACGTGCTCCCAAGCTCCTCTCGCAGCCGCGTCAGCGCCGGCGTAGCTCGCTGGTGTTCGGGACGCTGGTGGTCGCTGGCGGCGCATTCCTCACCGTCCAGACGGTCATGCGGTTGAACGATCGTGAGCCGGTGCTGGTGGTCACCCAGGATGTGGCGCTCGGGCAGCCCTTCACCGCGCAGAACATCTCGACTGCCATGATGGGCGCCGACCAGGCCGTCGCCGCTGTCGGCAGTCATGAGCTACAGCGGGTGATCGGCAAGCGGGCGGCCGTCGACCTGATGAAGGGCGTGCTCGTCCAGTCCCGGATGGTGACTGATCAGGTCACACCCCTGGCTGATCAGCAGCTCATTCCGATCGCCGTCAAGCCCAGTCGGCTCCCAGCCAGAGGGCTACAACCCGGTGATCGACTTCTGGTCGTGCCCGCCTCGGATGCTCAGACCGTCCCTGATGACGTCAAGGCATCGTCCGGAGGGGTCGAGGCTGTGGTGGATCAGGTCAAGGGGCCGGACAACGACGGGCTGATGGTGGTGGACGTACTTGTGCCCAGTCATGAGGGCCCCAGACTCGCCGCGCTGGCATCAGACGGGAACATCGCCATGGCCTTGACGCCGAGGAGGCCTTGATGGCGATGTTCGCGCTGATGAGTCCGGGCGGGTCTCCCGGGGTCACCACCACGGCACTGGCTACGACGTACGTCTGGGAGGGGCGGGCGCTGCTGGCCGAGTGTGACCCTCAGGGCGGCAGCGTTTTGCAGGGTTTCCTGGCCGGAAGCATGGACGGGCACGAGTACGGGCTGCTGGAGCTGGCCTTGGCCGCCGCTCACCACTCGGACCCGGCCATCGTGTGGAAGCACGTCATCGCACTTGATCAGGACGCGAGGAAGTGGTTACTGCTTCCCGGACTGCGTGATCCCCGCCACCTCGTGCAGTTGGAAGGTGCCTGGGAGACCGTTGCTGGAGTCCTCATGGCCGCTCAGGAGAAGGTCGATGTGGTCGTCGACGTGGGTCAGATCGGCCGGTCCGACACGCCGATGAGCCTGATCGCGGCCTGTGATGTGGCGGTGATGCTGGTGCGGCCGACACTGCGGCATGTGGTGCAGGCCCGCCCGCGGCTCGACGCGCTGGGGCGCCGGGTAGGAACGGATGTCTCGGTCGGGCTGTGCACCGTCGGCGGTGGGCCGTACACCTCTCAGGAAGTCAGCAAGGCGCTCTTCGACCTGCCTGTGCTCGCGCAGATCCCTGACGACTGGAGGGCGGCCATGGTGTTGTCGGATGGCGTGCCGGCCAGGAAGTCCTTTCATAGGTCCGGCTTGTTGCGCGGTGCTTCACGGTTGGGGTCGGCGATGAGGTCGCATCTGGAGAAGAAGGTGACGGCGCCATGAGCGACTCCTGGCCGCCGCGGACCACGATGGATCCGATCGTCCTTCCGCAGGCCGAGGTGGTGTCCGACGATGGGGCGTTCCGAGAGGCGGTCTTGGCCGTATCGGTCGCGGTCGCCGACGATCTGAGGGACAGCGAGGATCGCGACGACGCCCGGCGGATCATCCAGACGCACGTCCAGCGTTGGGCCCAGGGCCAGGTCGGCTCCGGAAAACCAGTGAGCTTCGCCATGCAGCGTCAGCTGGTGGAAGCGGTGATCGATGAGCGGTTCGAGCTGGGGGCGCTCACTCCGTATCTGAAGGACCCGCGGGTGGAGAGCATCGATCTCAACGGCTGCGATCAGGTGTGGATCACCTTTGGAGACGGACGATGTGAGCGCGGGCCGGCAGTCGCCGCCAGCGACGACGACCTCGTCAAGATGATCCAGATGTGGGCGCTGCACAAGAGCTACAACCCACGCGAGTTCTCCGCGGCCAGCCCGCTGCTCAACGTGGCGCTGCGACCGGCGGAAGGCGATGACGGCGTCGGCGTCGGCGTACGACTCAGCGCCACCATGGCGATCACCCGCCGCCCCTGCGCCAGCATCCGCTGCCACCGCCTGGTGGACGTCACCCTGGATGACCTTCTCAAGCTCGGCACGATCAGCCGCAGCCTGTATGCGTTCCTTCGAGCCGCCGTACTGGCGCGGCTGAACATCGTCATCACCGGTGGCACCGCGGCGGGCAAGACGACGTTGCTGCGTGCGCTCGCCTCTGTGATCGATCCGGTGGAGCGGCTGGCGACGTTGGAGTCGGACTACGAGCTGTTCCTGGATCGCCTCACGGACCGCCACCAGAACGTGATCGCCTTCCAGGCGCGGCAACCCAATTCAGAAGGCGCCGGCGGCATCGGGCTGAACGATCTGATTCCGCACTCTCTGCGTAAGAACATCAAGCGGATCATCGTCGGTGAGGTACGGGCGGATGAGATCGTTCCGATGTTCGAGGCCATGAACACGGGACATCCCGGCTCGATGTGCACCATCCATGCCGACGGCACCGAGGAGATCTTCAACAGGATCGTCATGCTGTGGACCCGCGGTGTCGGAGCTCAGACACCGCCCGCCGTCATCCACCTCAACACCGGCGAGACCATCGACCTGGTCGTGCACCTGCGTCTTGACCCGGTGACCAACACACGGTTCGTGTCTGAGGTCCTGGAGGTGCTGCCGCCGGCCGACAGCGAGATGCCGAGCCGCAACCACCTCTACAGGCCCACTGGACCTGGTGGCCGGGCCATGCCCGACATCACCCCGCAGTGCCTGCCCAGGCTTAGGGCCGTGGGCTTCGACCCCGCATATCTCGATCCCATGGCTGCTCGATGGGAGATCCGGTGAACAACGCCCTCTTGGCGGGACTCGGCAGTGCCATGATCCTTGGCGGCGTCATCTGGACAGTGATGGCTCTGCGGACCTCGGCCACCGATCTGCCCGCCCGGCCTCCGTCGCGCTGGATCGCGGTCCGTAAAGCAGTCCATACACATCATCGGATGGTCGCCGTGTCATTGGCGGCAGCCGTTGTGGTCTGGGTGTTGACCGGCTGGCCAGTGGCCGCCGTCGCCACCACGGCTGCGGTGTTCGTACTTCCCAAGGTGATGACCGGGCGGGCCGCTACGGACCGAATCCGTAAGCTGGAGGCGTTGGAGCAGTGGACCCGCAGGCTGGCTGACCTGCTCATCGCTGGTCGGGCTCTGGAACAGGCGCTGGAACACAGCGCGACCCGGAACGTCCCGCCTGCCATCGCCGCGCCGGTGACCGCGCTGGCGCGCAGGCTCCGCGTCACCCGCATGTCGACCGAGGACGCGTTGCGATTGTTCGCGGACGAGGTGGACGACGCCGTCGGCGACAGGATCGCCGCCGCCCTCATCCTGGTCGCCCGTCGCCGCGGCAAGGGGGCCAGCGCCGTGCTCCAGCAATTGGCCGAGCTGGTGGCCAAGGACGTCTCCGATCGTCGGGAGGTGGAGGCGGCCCGGGCCGAGCACCGCACGACAGCGCGCTGGATCATCGCCATCCTCGCTGGGTTCGGCGCGCTCGCAGTTGCCCAGAAGAGCTACGTCGCGCCGTTCGGTACTCCGCTCGGCCAGCTGGTGCTGGCCGTCGTGGTGCTGTTCTACGCCGTGACACTGGCATGGCTGCATCGGCTCGGTCACGCCGCTCCCGGCTACCGGTTCTTGAACGGTCCCGGAGCGAAGCGATGAACCTACTGGCCATGGCAGGCGGAGCACTGTTCGCCCTCGGGCTGCTGATCGTCTTGAATGAGCTGTTCCCCGGCCCTCCGAGACTGGATGCCGCGCTCGCCCGGCTCGCCGGGGCGGGCTGCCCGGCTCGCCGGGCAGCCCGCCCCGGCGCGGGCAGACTGGATCAGGACGCGCCTGTCCCGGCTGCCGATCCCGCGCGACGACTTGGCGCTCTTGGGCATCAGCGTGGAGCGCTTCACCGTCCAACGCGTCGTCTTCTTGCTGATCGGTCTGCTCTTCCCGGTGCCGCTCAATCTGCTGTGCACGCTCGCAGGCGTTCCGTTGCCCTGGTCCGTGCCTGTAGGTGCCGCCGTGGTGCTCGCCTTGTTGTTCGTGCTCATCCCAGACATCAGCACGCGCCGCCAGGCCCGCGAACGCCGCCAGGAGTTTCGGGCCGCCCTCGCGACGTACCTGGACATGGTCGCGTTGGAGCGGGCCGCGGGCTCTGGCCCTCCTCAGGCGCTTCAGGCACCTGTCGACATCTGCAGCGGATGGGTGTTCGGCCAGATCGCCCAAGTGATCCAGCACGCCAAACGCGCAGGTGAGCAGCCCTGGAGAGGACTTGGAGCGCTCGGAGACCGGGTCGGCATCGCGCAACTCACCGAACTGGCCGACATCGCGGAGGACGCCGGATCCGAAGGCACCCGGGTCCTGACCACCCTCCTGGCCAAGGCCCAATCCATGCGTACGGCCGCCTTGGCCGACGCCCGAGCCGCAGCCAACAGCCGCACGAGCGAGATGCCGATCGCGATCGGCGTTTCCGTCTTCGGCTTCCTGGTGCTCGTCTGTTTCCCCGCCATCTACCGCATCATGAGCTGAAAGGGAGCGACCATGCCCAAGCTCCTACCGCCGCAGGCCGCGTACTGGACCGCGCTGGCGAGCCTCCTCAAGGACCGTCTCCAGCATGCCCGCCGAGAACCTGAGAAGGGTGCGATGTCCGCGGAGGCGATGATCATTATTGCGGCGTTGGTGCTGGTCGCGGTCACCGTCATGGGCATCGTCACCGCCAAGATCATCGACAAGGCGAACTCGATCGACTTCTAGACAGGTAGCCGATGTCCCGCGCTGATCGGGGCAGCGTGACCGCCGAGGCGGTGATCGCCCTGCCCATCCTCATGCTCGCCGTCATGGCCTGCATGCAGATATGCCTGCTGTTCTTCGCCCAATCGGTTGCGCTCGCCGCCGCCCAGCAAGGAGTACGGGCCGCCCGCGCCTACGGTGCTGCCCACACCTCCGGAGCCGGCGTGGCCAGGCAGTACGCGGAACGAACCGCCAGCGGCCTCCTGACCTCGATCAGCGCCGCGAGCACGGGTGACTCCAACACGGTTCGAGTCACTGTGACGGGCAGATCGCTGTCCCTGGTGCCGTTTCTACCGGCGATCGACATCTCCGAGCAGGCGGCCGGAGCCGTCGAACGCTTCGGCCCGGCAGAAGGCACACCATGAAGGAACGAGGCAGCGTCACCATCGAAGCCATCCTGGCCATCACGGTCATCATGCTGATCATCTTGTTCGGCGTGGCCGTCGGCCGCATCACCGTCGCCGGTGCCGCGGTGGAAGCTGCTGCTCGGGATGCCGCGCGTCAGGCGTCAATCGCTCGAACGGCCGCCGCCGCTGCCCGCGAGGCCAAGGCCAGCGCCCAGGAGTCGCTAGCCGGCCATGACGTGCACTGCAGGGCGGTCGCGGTGACGGTGGACACCAAAGGTTTCAGCCGCCCGGTGGGCACTCCGGCTGACGTGTCCGCATCGGTCTCCTGCTCCGTGCCCTTGGCGGACGTGGCCTTCCCAGGACTACCCGGCAGCATCGAGCGGCACGCCACCTCCCTCAGCCCGCTGGATCCCTACAGAACAAGGGGAAGGTGAGCCATGCGACGGTGGACGCCCCCGGACGGTGAGCGAGGCTCGATCACGCCGTACGCCCTGATTCTCGTCATGGTCCTGATGCTGTTCGTCGGCCTGGTCGTCGATCTGGGAAACAAGTTGAGGGCCGGATGGGAGGCGGTTGGCATCGCTGAGGAAGCCGCCCGAGCGGGGGCAGGACAGATCGATCGTGCCGCGGCCTATCGCGGTGAGAAGCTGGTTGTCGACCGCGGTGCCGCTCTTCGTGCGGCCCGAGAGCATCTGTCCCGCACCGGCCATCAGGGTGAGGTCGTCATCTCCGGGCCCACCTCTGTTCGGGTCACTGTCAAGGTCACCAGGGCGACCTGGCTGCTCGCCCTGGTGGGCATGACCACGGTGTCCATGACGGCACATGCCGATGCGAACCTGGTTGCAGGCGTAGAGGGGCCCGGCCGATGACGATGCTTCGCCTGCCGCGTGCTGTGGCCGCCTTCGCTGTACTGCTTTCAGGCGTCGTCGGCTTCCCCGTCGTGTTCTACGAGATCGCGGGATTCCCCATCCCTGACCACTTGCCGAGCTGGCGCGAAGTCGCTGATGTGCTGAGCGCCCCGGCCGACGGAACTCTCTTCGTGGCGGGCCTGGAAGTCGTCGCATGGGCGGCATGGGCGGCCTTCACGCTCAGCGTCCTCGTCGAGGTCAGCGCCAGACTGCGAGGCCGACATGCCATACCTCGGCTCGCTGGTCTGCAAGGGATGCAACGCGTCGTCGCGTACCTGGTCGCCTCGGCGACGCTGGCGGTTCTCACTCCAGGGGTCAGCAGTGCCGCAGCTCCACCGGATGTGATCGCCGTGGCGACCGCGCATCCACTGAGGCAAGCCGTCACCCCGGATGTGGAGTCGTCCCCGAAGGAGCGGATCTACCGGGTGAAGGAGGTTGCGTCCACGGGAGTGGTGTACGAGTTTGACCTGGTCACAAGCGTGGCGGCCGTGAAATGAAGACGGCCATCGCGTGATCCTTCGAGTAGCA